>JAJDVM010000100.1 GCA_022826125.1 Defluviicoccus sp. | reverse complement strand
GATCGTCGGACAGTCTCGGCCATTTGCGGTTCAAGGCAGCCCGCTGGGCGGTAGCGCAAGAAGCCGCCGGGCAGGACGGGACGGGAGGAGCCATAAGGCTCTGCAACCAAGATAGTTTCCCCCGGTCCGCGCGATGGCGAGTGAAAGCCGGAAGCGCATCCTCCCGGTTGGAACGTGGACAACATTTTACCGAAGGGTTGAACATTGTCGGGAAACCTCTATATTCAACCTCATGGTTGAACGTGATCTGAACGGGGTTTTCCACGCACTTGCCGACCCGACCCGCCGCGCCATCCTCGACCGTCTGGCCGAGGGAGAGGCGACGGTCGGCGCTCTCTCCAGGCCGTTCCCCCTCTCGCTGGCCGCGGTCTCGAAACATCTCGGCGTGCTGGAACGCGCCGGGCTGGTGACGCGCGAGGCGCGCGGACGGGAACGGGTGTGCCGGCTCGATCCGGCGGCGCTCGCCGACGCCCGCGCCTGGCTCGAGTTCCACGAGCGCTTCTGGGCGGGCCGCCTGGAGGCGCTCGAGGCGCTGGTGGGCACCGCCCCGGACAGCCCGGACGAATCGCGATGACGGAATTCGAACGGCCGGCGGAAGCCCCGGATCGGGCTGCCTACCTCACGCTGCATCGGGTGATCGACGCGCCGGTCGAGGCGGTCTACGCCGCGTGGACCGAGCCCGAGATGCTGCGCCGATGGCTGGCGCCCGGCGACGCCGAGGTCGTGCGCGCGGTCGCCGAGCCCCGGGTCGGCGGGACGTTCCTGATCGAGATGCGGGGCGGTGACGGGCGGAGATGGCTCACAAGCGGCCTCTACCGGGAGGTCGTGCCCAACCGTCGTCTGGTGCAGACCTGGCGCTGGGAGGGCAGCGAGGTGAAGACGCTGGTCACCGTCGAGTTCGAGCCGGAGAAGGCCGGCGGGACGCGCCTGACCCTGACGCATTCGCGGTTCGCGGAAGACGGCGCGCGCGACGAGCACGAGCAGGGCTGGAGCGGCTGTCTCGCGAAGCTGGAGGGGTTGTGGACCAGATGAGCCGGATCGAGTCGCCTCCTCGTCCTGACTGGGTGTCCGACGAGATGTATCCGTTCGAGAGCAGGTTCTTCACCGACGCATCGGGGCACCGGATGCATTTCGTCGACGAGGGCGAGGGCGAGCCGATCGTGTTCGTGCACGGCAACCCGGTCTGGTCGTTCGAGTTCCGTCATGCGATCCGCGAGCTTCGTTCGGAGTTCCGCTGCGTCGCGCCGGACCATATCGGCTTCGGCCTGTCGTCGCGCGGCGGCCGGCGCGAGGACCATCGCCCGGATAGTCACGCGCGCAGGTTCGCCGCCCTGCTCGACCGTCTCGACCTCCACGGCATCACGCTCTTCATGAACGACTGGGGCGGGCCGATCGGCCTCGACTTCGCGCGCAAGCATCCGGACCGCGTCCGGCGTCTCGTCATCGCGAACAGCTGGTGCTGGCCGGTCGGCGACGACTTCCACTTCAAGGCGTTCAGCTTCCTGATGTCGAGCCGGGTCGGCCGGTATCTGATCCGGCATCGCAATATCTTCGTGAACGCGGTGATGCCGAGGGCGGTCGGCGACCGGAGCGTCCTGACGCCGGAGATCATGGCGCATTACCGCAACGCGCAGCCCTCGCCCGCCGACCGCGCGGCCTGCGCGGCGCTGCCGGGTCACATCGTGGGCGCGGGCGACTGGCTGGGCTCGATCTGGGACGGCCGCGCGGCCTTCGCGGATAAGCCGGCGCTGCTGCTCTGGGGCCTGAAGGACATCGCGTTCCGAAGGAAGGAGCTCGAACGGTGGACGTCGGCGCTGGCGGACGTCGAGCTCCACGAATTCGCGGATTGCGGACACTTCCTCGCGGAGGAAGCGCCCGACAGGGTCGTGTCGGCGCTCCGGGAATTCATGGAGCGAACCGGACACCGGCCCCGCGAACGGGAAGGCTGACCCGCATGCCGGTGGCGCGAGCGGAGCGCACCGCGGTCGCCGAACCGGCCCGCCGGCCGATCACCCGCCGGGAACGGGAAGACGGTCCTCCAGACCCTCGAACGCCAGGTCGTTCAGGAATTGCCGCCGCCAGAGCGATCGCCGGTCGGCGTCGCCGAGTTGCGCCTCGTCGCAGACGGCTTGCCAGTTTCCGGCTATGGCAGCGACCTGTCGCTTCGCGATCGCCAGGGCGCGCTCTTCCGTCAGGAGAAACTTGTTCGCCGCGGCGAGGCACAGCGCAAGCTGGCTGCGCCGCTCGCGTCCGTGGATCCGCATGGCCTGCGAAGCCTCCCGCCCTGTCCTCGATTGCGGGCAGATATCGTAGGCCGGCGTCAGCGTCAGGCCCGCGCCGTCCCAGAAGGCGGCGTGGTTTCGAGCATGGTCGTCCGTGTTGCCGACCAGGACGTTGAAGGTCATGCGCGCGAAAAGCTCCTCAAGGGTCTCGGCCGGCGCAGTGAAGCGGGCCCGGACGATGTCGGCGAGCGCTTCGTAGGACGCATGGGCGGCGAGGCGCTCGTCGAGGCCGAGCAGGGTCAGCGCGGAGACCATGGCGCGACGCATCCACCCGCCCTCCCCCTTTTCCCGGTCGAAGCGCCGTATCAGGAGGACATCCCTGCCCATCGCCCGGACGAGCTTCACCGGCGCGACGTTCAGCCCGGCCCGGCTCGCGAGACGCATGGCGACGAACTCCGTCTTGACGACGCTGTAGGTGTCGGTCGACGAGGAGAACTTGGCGACGTATTTCGTCCCTCCGTCCCGGATGAGCGCCTTCGGCCGCGCTCCCCCGATCGCCGTGCCGTGCTGCAAGGCTTCGGCCAGGTCCGGGGCGAGCGGCAGGCCCCGGTCGACGCGGTCGGCGGAATCCAGCAGGCGTTCCAGCGTTTCGTTGTCGGATTCGCGGGGAACGTAGCTCCTCGGAGAGGCCTGGAAGTCGAGCGCGCCGGTGCGGTCGGACCCGGACCGCAGCATGAAGGTGAGCTCGTCGAGCTCGTCGATGCCCTTCGACCCGCCCCGTTCGCCGCCGGCGAGGCGGTGGGCGATCACCCGGCGGCCCCAGGCGTCCGGCGAGGCGTCGCGCAGGGCGTTGGCGATCGGAAGCGGGGGTTCGGGCACGATGGTGCCGCGGCGCAGCGGCAATTCGGGCGCATAGACCGGAATCGCATCGTCCCTCGCGAGGTAGGAGCGGCCATAAGCGAAGACAAAGCGGTCGTCTTCGGCTCGAACCCGGCCCGCGACCACCGGCACGGTCCTGCCAAGCAGCCAGATCCAGACGAACGCCTCGCGCGGCCGGCCCGCGTCAGAAGTCATCGTCGACCTCGCGACGGGGCCTGCGCACCGACCCGGGCATCAGGGCGAGCTTGTCTTCCGTGCGTTCCAACTGCGGGGCGAGCGTCGTTGCGTCGGAAACGAACAGGTCGACACCCGTCAGGACGGCCGCCTCCAGCACGAGGCCGATCGCGACCGAGGGGCTGCCCTTCTCGATGAGCTGCAACGTGCTGCGGGCGATGCCGATGCGGGCCGCAAGGTCGCGTTCGGACATTCTCCGCCGTTTCCGGGCCAGCCTGATCTGCTTGCCGAGAAGAAGCAGGGCCTCTTCGGTGAGGCGCGAGTAGCTGCGCGGGATGGCGGGCATGGCGATGGAATGACCGGTATACCGGGCGTAAATATATTAAAGACCGATATACCAGTCAAATCTTCCCGGTTGCCGGCCGAAAACCCCCTCACCCCCGCCCTCTCCCCCGCTGGAGGAGAGGGCGATTAACGCGGCGCCGCCCCCCCTTCCTTGCCTTCTCCCCTCCCGCTTGCGGGAGGGGCCGGGGGAGGGCACCCTGTCCACCCCGCTCCCCCCGCCCCCGTTTTGCCATTGACACGACCTATAGCTGTCGCGAGCCTGACCGGCCCCGCACACACCGCGCGGCGACGGGGTCCGGGTCCATGGAGCTGAGGCAGCTTCGCTATTTCTGCAAGGTGGCCGAGCATCGCAGCTTCACCGCCGCGGCGCGGGCGCTCAACGTCTCCCAGCCGACACTGGGCGTGCAGATCAGGAAGCTCGAGGAAGAGCTCGGCCTCGGGCTCTTCCGGCGCCATTCGCGCGGCGTGGAGCTCACCGAGGCGGGCTCGATCTATTTCTCGCAGATCCAGGACGTGCTGCGGCGCCTCGAGGTCGCCGGGCAATCGGTCGACCACCTGCGGACCGCGCCCCGGCGGGCGCTCAGAATCGGCGTCATCCCCTCGATCGGTATCGCGGTGATGTCGACGGTGCTGGAAGCTGCGGAATCGCTCGTCCCGGAGCTGGAGATTTCGATCCTGGTCGAGTTCACCGAGAACCTTTCGCTCGCCCTGACCGCCGGCGAAATCGATTGCGCCCTGTCGTTCGCACCGGTGCAGGACGAACGGTTCGAGTGCACGCCGCTCTACGTCGACCGGATGCGCCTGATCGGAAGCCAGGCGCTGCTGGGAGACCTCCCGGATATCGTGCCCTTCGAGGTCGCGGCCGGCCTGCCGCTCGCGATGGACAAGTACAGCGTCGCCCCGCGCGCCGCGAAGGAGCTGGGCGTGCCCCTGACCAGGTCGCTTCAAATCCGCTCGATGCTGCTCCGCCAGGAGCTGGTCGCCAACGGGCAGCGGGGCTTCATCGGCCCCTATCTCTTCATGCACAAGCAGATCGAGAACGGGGAGCTGCGCTGCCTCGACATCGAACGGCCCAGCATCTGGTGCCAGCTCTATCTGAACGCGAAGCGCTCGCCCACCCTTTCGGAGGGGGAGCGGCGGGTCTTCGGCGTCCTGCGCCAGCACATAGACCGGCTGATCCGGTCCGGCGAGTACCGCTGGCTGCCGCCCAACGCCAGGGCATTCTCGGACGCCCGAGATATAGGCGAAGCCTATATGTTGTATTAGCACTTCGTCATTTTCATCGTCCCGCGTTCCGCCTACGACATGCTGCGGGATGACGGTCGAATCGGCGGCTCTTGCCGCCGCCAACGCAAACGCAGCGCCGTAACGCTGCAAATCGGGAGGAATTCATGGCTCAGCTGTCGAACAACGCAAATCGCCGCCGTATCGCCGGGGCGTTCCTTATTATCGCACCGTTGCTGGCGAGTTCGCCGGCAATCGCCGAGGAGCTGTCGGTCGCAACGTTCATGCCGCCGCAGCACCACATCAACAAGAACCTGTTCGGGTGGTTCGGCAAGGAAATCGCCAAGCGCTCGGGCGGCACCCTCACCATGAAGCTCTTCCCCGCCGGCCAGCTCGGCGCCGGCCCCGTCCAGCAGTGGAAGCGCGCGGTCGAGGGCGTCGCCGATATCACCTTCGGCGTCCAGGCCTACACCGCGCCCCTTTTCCCGCGCTCCATGCTGATCATCCCGCCGGGCAAATCGACGACGGCCGATGAGTCGACCAAGCGTATGTGGGGGGTCTACGACCGGTATCTCGCGCAGGAGTACAAGGCCGTCAAGGCGATGGGCGTGTTCACCGTCGCCGGCAGCCTGATTGCCGCAACCCGCGACGTCTCGACCATGGATGGGTTGCGCGGAGCGAAGCTCGTCCCCTATGCGGCGATGACGAGACCGATCGTTCAGGCGATGGGCGCTGTCCCGGTGCAGATGCCGGTCACCCAGATGTACACCGGCCTTTCGACCGGAACGATCGACGCGACCTACGCCTCCTTCAACAACATCACCCCGCCGTGGAACTTCTGGGACGTCGCCAAGTTCGTCGTCGGCAACGTCCCGGTCCAGTTCGCGGCCACGTTCGTCGTAATGAACAAGGAGCGTTACCGGGGCCTGTCCCGCGAGCACCGCAAGATCGTCGACGACATCTCGGGCCTGCCCATGTCGCTCAAGGGCGCGGAGGCTTTCGACGGCGCCGATCGTCGCTCGGAGAAGATGATGAAGACCTCGCCCAAGATGGCGCGGGTCAAGTGGGTTCAGGTCTCCGCCGGGGAGCGGGCCAAGATGGATGAGGCGGTCCGGCGCGGGCTGGAAGCATTGTTCGCGGACTACGAAAAGCGCGGCATCAAGGACGCGCGCGAGATCTACGAGGCGATCAACAAGTAGAGACCCCTCGCGCATGAGTGCCGGCGACGGCCGGCCGGGCTGGCTCCTCCTGCTGGACCGGTGGGTGGAACGGCTGACGTTCCTCGTCGGCGGGATCGGGCTCGCGGTCATGGTCCTGCTGACGAGCTGGAACGTCATCGTCATGCGCAAGGCGCTCAACGACCCGATCGTCGGCGCCGAGGACATCCTGATCCTCAACCTCGCGGTCCTGGTCGCGGTCGCCATACCCTATGGCGGCCGCTCCGGCGCGCATATCGAGATCGAGATCTTCGAGACCTGGATGTCGAGAGCCTTCGCGCGCTGGTCGCTGGTCGCGATGAAGCTGCTCGCGATACCGCTGGTCGGGATCCTCGCCTGGCGGCTGTTCAAGTCGGGCGCATCGGCCCGCGAGTTCGGCGAGGCGACGCAGCAGCTCCTGATCTCCTACGAGCCGTTCTATTTCGCCATGGGTGCGATGATCGCGCTCTACGCCGCGATCCTGGTCGCCGACCTTGTCCTGCTCCTTGCGGGCCGCGTCCTCGTACCCATGCCGGATCCGGACGGGGATGCGCGATGAGCATGTCGCTCATCGGGGTGATCGGGCTGCTCGTCCTGTTCGCGCTGCTCGCGCTCCGTTTCCCGGTCGCGCTGGCGATGATCCTGGTGGGTACGCTCGGCACCCTCTGCGCCCAGGCGAACCGCTTCATCGGCCTCGGCATGGCGAGCGAACAGGCCTGGGCGCGCGGCTGGAACACCGCGATGTCCAACCTGTCGGGCGAGGCGTTCGAAGTCGCCTCGAACTTCAACCTGCTGGTCATCCCGATGTTCGTGCTGATGGGCAACCTCGCGGGCGTCTCGGGCATGTCGCGCGACCTGTTCACCGCGGCGCATCGCTGGATCGGCCATTTCCGCGGCGGCCTCGCCTCGGCGACGATTTCGGCCTGCGCGGGATTCGCGGCGCTGTCGGGATCCTCGCTCGCCTCCGCCGTCACGATGGGCCGCGTCGCGCTGCCCGAGATGAACCGGTTCAAATACGCGCCCGAGCTCTCGACCGGCGCGGTGGCGGCCGGCGGCACGCTCGGGTTCCTGATCCCGCCCTCGGGCGGGATGATCATCTACGCGGTGCTGACCGACCAGTCGATCGGCCGGCTGTTCATGGCCGGCGTCGTGCCCGGCATCGTGCTCACGCTGCTCTTCATCGGCGCGGTGTGGCTCACCGTCCGGCTGCGTCCCGAGAAGGGGCCGGCGGGCGACCGCGCGACGCCGGGCGACCGGCGCCGCTCGATCCGGGCCGCGGTGCCGATCGTCCTGGTGGTCGGGATCACCATCGGCGGGATGTATACCGGCTTCTTCACACCCGTCGAGGCGTCCGCCGTGGGCGCGCTTCTCACCTTCCTGGTCGCGGCATGGCGGCGCGCGCTCGACGCCGGGCGGCTGCGCGCCGTGGTGCTGCAGACCATGAAGGCGACGGCAACCGTCTTTCTCATAATCATCGGGGCGTTCGTCTTCATCCCCTTCATGTCGCTGACCGGGCTCGCCGGGGACATGGTGACGTTTCTCACATCGCTGCCGATCGGCGAGATCGGCGTGCTGATCGTGGTCATCCTGATCTACATGTTCCTCGGGACCTTCCTCGAGGGCATCGCGATGCTCGTTCTCACCATCCCGGTGGTGATGGCGCTCGCGACCCAGCTCCAGTGGGACCTGATCTGGTTCGGGATCATCGTCGTCATCGTCCTGGAGATGGGCATGATCTCGCCGCCGGTCGGCATCAACGTCTTCGTCGTGAAGTCGATCGCGCCGGAGGTGCCGATGCGCACGATTTTCCGCGGGATCTGGCCGTTCTGGTTCGCGATGGCGGCGATGATCGCGCTGCTGGTCGCGTTCCCGGGGATCGCGATGTTCTTGCCCAACACGATGTTGGGATCATGATCGTTCGAACGACAAAGGAGAGACAGGTATGAGCAGGCTGGATGGAAAGGTCGCGGTGGTGACCGGCGCCGCGCAGGGCATCGGCGAGACCTATGCGAAGGCCCTCGCGGCGGAGGGCGCCCGGGTGGTGGTTTCGGATATCGCCGATCCGTCCCGCGCGGTCGACGAGATAAAGAGCGCCGGGGGCGAGGCCATCGCGAACGTCGCCGACGTGACCGACGACGCGGCGCTCGCCGCCCTCGTCGAGGCGGCGGAGTCGGCGTTCGGGCCGATCGAGATCCTGGTCAACAACGCGGCGCTCTTCGCCGAGCTGCGGTTCACCCCGATCATGAAGATGTCCAACGAGGAATGGGACCGGGTGATGAAGGTCAACGTGCGCGGCACGTTGCAGACCACCAAGGCCGTCGTTCCCAGCATGCTCAGGAACGGGCGCGGCAAGATCGTCAATATCAGCTCGGGCACCTTCTATTACGGCGGGCCCGGCCTGGCGCATTACGTCTGCTCGAAAGGCGCGATCATCGCCTTCACCCGCTCGGCATCGCGCGAGTTCGGCGACCAGAACATCATGGTGAACTCGATCGCGCCGGGGCTGACCGTGACGGAAGGGGTCGACAATCACCCCGATCTCCATGTCGCCCGCGCGCCGACCGTGCAGTCCCGCGCCATCAAGCGGGACATGCTGCCCGAAGACCTGATCGGGATGCTGCTGTTCCTGGCGAGCGAAGACAGCGACTTCGTGACCGGGCAGACCTTCAACGTCGACGGCGGCCGGTTCAACCAATAGGCCGCGGCGCCCCTCCGTCTGGCGAGCCGCCCGCCAACCGGGCTACACTGGCCCGGGCCGCCGGGCCGGGCGGCCCCGGGGACGAGGGCGGAGCCCGTGCTGCGGTTTGCCGAAGAGATCATGCTCCTCATCCTGGACGATTCCGGGGAGTTCGTCGCCGTGCCGACCTGGCCGCTCCATTGCGCGCTGGGCGGCGGGGTGCTGATGGACCTCGCGCTTGAGGGGCGGATCGACACCGACCCGGAACGTCTGTTCGTGGTCGACCCCACCCCCGTCGGCGACGATTTGCTGGATTCCACGCTTGCCCGGATCGCGGAGACGCCCGACACGTTCGATGCCCGCCACTGGGTCCGCACTATGGCCAACGGCGCCGGGCGGATCCGGGCGCGGGTGCTCGAACGACTCGTCGAGCACGGCATTCTGGAATGCCGGGAACGGAGCTTCCTGTGGGTGCTGCGGTCGCGGCGCTACCCGACACTGGACAGCAAGCCCGACCGGGAGGTGAAGCGCCGCCTCATGTCGGTGCTGTTCAGCGACGACATCCCGGACCCGCGCGACGGCGCCATCGTGGCGCTCGCCGATACCTGCGGCATATTCGATCACCTGCTGTCGCAGCGCGAGGTCAGGGGCACCGCCGAACGCGCCGCCCTGGTGGGCGGGCTCGACCTGATGCTGCAAGCCGTCTCGACCGCGGTGCAGGAAGGCAGGATCCCGGCCGGGTAGGGCGTTTTCCGACCTTATCGGTTCACGGCGGCCTGAACGGCCCTACCCGGCCCCATGCCCGCCGCCGTAGGCGTTGGGCTCGGCCGGGCGCCAGCCTCTCAGGTCTTCCTCGCGCGGACGGAAGATGTCGACCCTGAGCGGGTGGCAGGCAGCGGCATCGCTCGAATGGCCGGCGCCACAATCCCCGCCAGGACAGGTCGACAGCCCGACCAGCAGGTCGATCTCGGCGAACAGCTCGAGGAAGTCGCCCTGCCGCGCCGGGCTCGCCTTCATGAAGTACTGGTTGGTATCGCGCGTGTAGCCGGTGCACATGAACACGTTCACCACGTCGTGCACGTGCCGCTCGGCCTCGGCGAGCGGCAGGTCCCGCGCGGCGGCGAGCGCGCGGGTCAGCGTCGAGTGGCAGCAATAGTCGTAGTCCGTGCCGCTCAGCATCCGGTTGGTGTAGGGGTCGCAGCGCGTGCCGATCACGTCGTGGACGCCGGCGCCGAACTCGTCGAACCCGTACCAGTCGAGCGTGTCGTGGGTGATGGTGGCCATCGGGCGGAAACGGGGAAAGTTGCTCCACAGCCGGTCGCCGGTCGAAACATGGGTAGCGTGCAGCGCGCGCGTCTTGCCGCTGTAGAAGCGCTCGCCGAGGTCGGCCGCGTTCCACAAGTTGAGGTCGCCGACCTGCGAGCCCCCGGGGACGACGATACGGAACAGATGTCCGGCGGGAACGTCGAACGCGCGCGCGTCGCGCGGCGGCACGACGACCTCGCCGGTCTTAGTCATGCCGTCCCGGACGGTTTCATAGAACTCCCGGTCGTAGGGCGGCAGCCGGTCGACGGTGTAGACCGTCACCGGTTCGACCGCCCGCCTCTCGGCTGCGTCCGCGGGCTCGGCGTATTGCGCCGGTATCGCCATCATTCGCTCCTTTGGGTTCGCCGCCACCGCGCGATGAGGTCGGCGGAGGCGACCACCTCGCCGAAATGCGCCTCGACGCAGCGCAGCGTCTTGTCGTGCAGGTCGCGGTCGTAGGAGCCCACGCAATCGCTCGCGACGACGACGTAGTAGCCGCGCGCGGACGCATCGCGCAGGGTCGATTCGACGCAGACATGGGTCTGGACCCCCGCGACCGCCACCGTCCGGACGCCCCGGTCGCGCAGCACCTGATCGAGTTCGGTGCCGGCGAAGGCGCTGTGACGGTGTTTCTCGATCACGAGGTCGCCGTCTTCCGGGCTCACCCGGTAGAACCCGGCGCCCCACGTCCCGGAGACGCAGTACGCCTTTTCGATGCCGCGCGCGACCTGCCGCGCGTGGATCGGCGGCGACAGATAGGCGCGGTCGTAATCCGCCTTGATCCAGACCACGGGGACGCCGGCGCGCCGCGCGGCGGCGGCCAGGCGTTCGATGGGCTCGACCACCGCCTGGCAGCCGGCCACGTCCCTGCCGAGCCTGGCCTCGGTGTGGCCGCCGAGGGCGCAGAAATCGTTCTGCACGTCGATCGCCAGCAGCGCCGTGTGGGCGGGCTCGACGACGTCGGAGAAGTCGGTCAACAGGTCTTGCGGCATGCTTCCCTTCCGGTCCGGCGGCTCAGCGCGGGTACCGGCCGGCGATCACGTCGTCGGTTACCTCGCGCCCGATTCTGCGCAACTGTTCGCGCTCGGCCGCCTCGTCGTCCATCGCCGGCGCGGCCATGATCGTGTCGTGCGCGAAGGTGCGGATCGTTCCCTCGGCGCGCTGCGCGGACGGCACCGGATCGCGCCCTTCGGCGACGTCGCGGATGCCCTCGCGCACCAGGCGGCGGAACAGGCTCACGCCGCGGTCGGTCGCGCCCAGATGCTCGCGCGCGTGGATCGCGGTCGGGCCTATGCTGACCTGGGCGTCGTAGTCGCCCGGCAAGCGCTGGCGCTCCTCGTAGGGGCGGTCCGGCATCTGGCCGAAATCGGTGCCCAAGTAGTACCGCTCCATGTCGGGCGGGTCGATCTCGTCGTAATGGTTGAAGCCGATATTCATCGTGTGGGTGTCGTCGAGCGGCACCGCCCAGATCGACTGCATCGGGCGCGAGAAGGTCTTGGGCGTCTCGCCGGTCTCGAAGGTGGGGGCGAGCTGGTGCAGATTCGGCATGATCATCTCGGTCGAGCGGACCCAGACATTGCCGCCGATCCGGCGCACCCCGACATACATCAAGCCGAGCGGGTTCTCGCGGAAGTCGAGCTCGGGGATGACGCCGAAGGATTCGGTGAAGTTGATGCTGTGCAGGAACGCGGTGTGCACCGGGTCCATGGCGTTCTCCTTCACCTGGATCCAGTTGCACGGCAGCACGTTGCCGCCCCACGGCTCGAGCCGGTAGTTCTCCAGCTCGAAGGAATCGTAGACCGGGAAGGGCGGGCGCGCCTCGGGCGGTCCCATATAGGCGAAGACCAGGCCCTTGAACTCGCGGACCGGATAGGCGCCGTGCCACAGCCGGTCCTTGAGCGTGCTGCCGGCGGGCTCGCCCGGGGTCTCCAGGATCCGGCCGTTCACGTCGAACACCCAGCCGTGATAGCAGCACATGATGCCGCGTTCCCGGACGATGCCGAATTCGAGCGACGTGCCCCGGTGCGGGCAATGGAGCGCGAGAAGCCCGACCCGGCCCGACTTGTCCCGGAACAGCGCGAGGTCCTCGCCCAGCACGCGGACCCGGCGCGGCACGTCCTTGAGCTCGGCGGCGAACGCGACCGGATGCCAGAACCGGCGCAGATACTCGCCCCCCGGCGTGCCGGGCCCGACCTGGGTCAGCTCCTCGTCCACGGCGAGCCTGTCGAGGGCGGCCCGGTATCCCGCATACTCGCCCCTCAGAAAGGTCGCCCGTTTCGCCATCTCCGCCGCTCCGGCCGCGATGCTATCCTGAGCGTCGATCATATTACCGGGAGGCTCGAATGCCCAAGCGCAGCTACATCAACCCCGAGAGCGTCGTCGCGCCGCCGGGCAACTTTTCCTGGGTCGTGCAGGCCGACAAGACGCTCTACCTCGCGGGTCAGGTCGGGATCGACAGGGACGGAAAGACCGTCGATCCGAAGGACGCCGGCGCGCAGGCGAGGCAGGCGCTCCTCAACATCGACGCCACGCTGCGCGAGCTCGGCGGCTCGCTCGACAACATCGTCCGCACCACGACCTACGTGGTGGGGCGGGAGAACCTCCCCGGCGTCCGCGCCGGGCGCAAGGCGGTGATGGACGAGGGGCTGATGACCGTCGTCCCGGCCAACACGCTCCTGGTGATCTCGGGCCTGGCGGACGAAGACTGGCTGGTCGAGATCGAGGCGACCGCCGTCCTCGACTGAAGGGGGCCGTCCCTCGATACGCCCCCTTCGGGGGCTACTCGGGATGAGGGGTTTTTCTTTTTGAAATCAAAGATTTCCTCACCCTGAGTAGGCACGCCAGCGCCGTATCGAAGGGCGTCCTAATGCAGCGAGCGGATCATGCCGCCGTCGACGATGACGGTGGCGCCGTTGATGTAGGACGCGCGCTCGGAGGCCAGGAAGGCGACGACGTCGGCAAGCTCCTCCGGCCGGCCGAGGCGGCCGAGCGGCACCGTCGCCCGGTGCTTTTCGGCATAGGCTTCCTCGCTCATGCCGGCGTTCTTCGATCCCGACAGGAATCGCTCGGTCAGGATGCGGCCGGGCGCGATGCAGTTGAACAGCACGTTGTCCCTGCCCATCGTGACGGCGAGCGACTTGAACAGCCCGACGATCCCGGGCCGGAGCGCGTTCGACAGTTCCAGCTGGTCGACCGGCTGGCGGACCGAGGACGAGACGACCGTCAGCACCCTGCCCCAACGCCGCTCCCGCATGCCGGGCAGCACGCCCCGGATCAGGCGCACCGTCGACATCATCGCGACGTCGAAACCCTCTTGCCATTGCGCGTCGTCGAGGGCGTCGAAGCCGCCGCGCGGCGGGCCGCCGTTGTTGGCGAGCAGGATGTCGACCGGCCCCACGGTCCGCGACACTTCGGACAACAGGCGATCGATATCCTCGCCGCGAGACATGTCCGCGACGAACGCCGTGGCCTCGCCGCCGGTTTCAGCGGCGATGTCGCGCGCGGCCGCCTCGACCGCCTCGCGCCCGCGC
>JAJDVM010000371.1 GCA_022826125.1 Defluviicoccus sp. | reverse complement strand
TGCACCCGCGCCATTCTACTCCCGCGTGAAAATCATCGGCGCTGCTCGCCCCAAACGCCCGGATGCGCCGGGATACACACTCTCTCGCCACGCAGCACCTCGACCTTGAACCCGAAAAACGCCACAGCGCACATTCCTCTTATTCGTTTGCCAAGGCGCGACCGTGGCACTAACGCTGGACTGCTCCAAACCTCTCAAGGGCACCCGTGAAGGTCGATATAGACGCCGTCACCCGGCTGATCCGCGCTGTCGCCGAAGCCGAGATACTTCCGCGCTTTCGGTCCCTCGACGACAGGGAGTCGTGGGAAAAGCGCTCGGGCGCCGTGGTCACGGTTGCGGACGAGAAAGCGGAGGCGGCGTTGTCCGACGGGCTCGCCGCGATCCTGCCGGGGTCCAGCATCGTCGCGGAAGAGGCTTCCGAGACCGCGCCCGAAACGCTCGATGCGCTCAACCGGCAGGGCCCCGTCTGGATCGTCGACCCGATCGACGGCACCGCCAATTTTTCCGAGGGAAAGGCCTGTTTCGCGGTGATCGTGGCGCTGGCGGTCGACGGCGAGACGGTTGCCGGCTGGATCTACGATCCGCTCGCCGTTTCCGCCGCGGTGGCGGAGCGCGGCGCCGGCGCCTGGCGGGACGGGAACCGCCTGCGCGTCGCCCGACCGGCGCCGGACTCGGAAATGACCGGCGCCTTCGGATGGCGGCTCAACAAGGACAAGGGCTTCAGCTCCCGTTTCCGGGGTCGCACCTACAACAAATGCTGCGGCTTCGACTACCTCGCGCTGGGGGAGGGGCGGACCCATTTCGCGTTCTACCGCAGCCTCAAGCCGTGGGATCACGCGGCCGGCCAGCTCCTGCATGCCGAAGCCGGCGGTTACAGCGCCTGCGTCGACGGCACCGCCTACCGGCCCGGCCGCAAGGACCAGGAAGGCCTGCTGCTCGCGCCGACGAAGCGGATCTGGTCCGACCTGGCGCCCCGCATCAGGAGCTCGCTGGGCATGTGAGCCCCGGATTGCCCGGCCTTTGGGCACTCCCTATGATCCCGCGCATTCTCAAGAGACAAGGGCAGGGCATCCGATGACCGCATCCGTCGCATTCCTGGGGCTGGGCGTGATGGGCTTTCCGATGGCCGGGCATCTCGCGGCCAAGGGCCATGACGTCACCGTCTACAACCGGACCGTCTCGAAGGCGGAGAGCTGGGTCGGCGAGCACGGCGGCAAGAGCGCCCCGACGCCGGCCGAGGCGGCGAGCGGCGCCGATTTCGTGTTTTCCTGCGTCGGCAACGACGACGACCTGCGAGCGGTGATCCTGGGTCCGGACGGCGCGCTTGCCGGGATGGGCGAGGGGGCCGTGCTGGTGGATCACACCACGACGTCGGCGATCGTCGCGCGCGAAGTCGCGGCGGCCGCGGCCGAGTCCGGTATCGGCTTTTTGGATGCCCCGGTCTCGGGCGGCCAGGCGGGGGCGGAGAACGGCGTGCTTACTGTCATGGTGGGCGGCGACGACGCGGTCTTCGCCCGCGCAGAGCCGGTGATGGGCGCCTATGGCCGAACCATCGTCCACATGGGCGCGGCCGGCAACGGCCAGCTCACCAAGATGGTCAATCAGATCTGCATCGCCGGGATCGTCCAGGGCCTGTCGGAAGGCCTCAACTTCGCGGTCCGCGCGGGGCTGGATGCCGAACGCGCGGTCGAGGTGATCTCGGGCGGCGCCGCGCAGTCCTGGCAGATGGAAAACCGGGCAGCGACGATGCTGGCCGGAAAATACGATTACGGCTTCGCCGTCGACTGGATGCGGAAGGATTTGGGCATCGCGCTGGAGGAGGGGGACCGGAACGGCTCCCGCCTGCCGCTGACCGCTCTGGTCGACCAGTTCTACAAGCACGTCCAGGCGCGCGGCGGCAACCGCTACGACACCTCGAGCCTGATGATCCTGCTGACCGGTGACTGACTTCGACGGTTCCTAGGCGCGCTCACGCTCCTTCGCCTCCTCCCAGAGCGCGTCCATCTCTTCCAGCGTAGAGTCCTTCGGCGCTTTGCCTGCTTTGGTAAGTCCGTTTTCTACGTGATTGAAACGACGTACGAATTTATCGTTGCACCCCCGCAGCGCCTCTTCAGGATCGATGCCGAGCCGCCGGGCCACGTTGGCGCAGGCGAACAACAGATCCCCGATCTCCTCCACGAGCTCCGCCTCGCCGCCATCGCCGCCGAGCGCGTCCTTCAGCTCGTCGAGCTCCTCATCGACCTTCGCAAGCGTCGATGTCATGTCGGGCCAGTCGAAACCGACGCGGGCCGCTCGTTCCTGGAGCTTTCGGGCGCGCATGAGGGCGGGCAGGGCGAGCGCCACTCCGTCGAGCGCGCTCGTCGGCCTGGATTCTGCAGAGACCTTGTCCCGCCGTTCCCGCTCCTTCATCGCTTCCCAGGCGGGGCGCAGATCGCCATCCTTCGTCGCATCCCCAAAGACGTGCGGATGCCGCCGATACATCTTCTCCGTGATCCCGCGCGCCACCGAATGAAAATCGAACGCGCCCGCTTCGCGCGCCATTTCGGCGTGGAAGACCACCTGCAGGAGAAGATCGCCGAGCTCCTCCTCGAGCGCGGCGAGATCGTCCCGGGCGATCGCATCGGCGACCTCGTAGGCTTCCTCAATCGTATACGGCGCAATCGTCGCGTAGGTCTGAACCGCGTCCCATGGGCAGCCGTTCTCCCGATCCCGAAGCCGCGTCATCAACGCCAGCAGCGCTTCGATAGGGGTGGGACCCGCTGGCCCGTCAGTATTCTCCATCGACCGCATTCCCTATCTCACCGGTTGAAGATTGTCGCATAATATATCTTATGGAACTTCAAGCAGCATTCCATCGTGGGCGGGCACGACATTGTCGGGGGTCGCCGCCTGCATCGCATCGTAGTCCGCATGGTGGTTCATGTGCGTCAGGACCGCGCGCCGCGGCTGCACGCGGTCGAGCCAGGCGCCGGTCACCGGCCAGTGCGCGTGTGTCGGATGCGCGCGGTTCAGCCGCAGGCAATCGACGAGCCAGGTGTCGATACCGGCGAGCAGATCGAGGCTCCGGTCGGACAGCCGCACCACGTCGGTGGAGTACGCAAAACCGTCGAAGCGGAAGCCCGTCGAAGCGCAGATGCCGTGATCCTGTTCGAAAGGCACGACCGCGATCCCCTGGATCTCGATCGGCCCGTCGATGGCGTGAGGCCTCAGAAACGGCGGATAGTTGCGCTCGGGTCCGCTCGCGCCGCGGAACAGGTAGGGAAACCGGCTGACGATCTCGTCCAGCACCTCGTTCTCGGCGTAGACGTCGATGTCCTTCCCGGTCCCGCGCCAGATGCCGCGTAGATCGTCGATTCCGTGCACGTGGTCGGCGTGGGCGTGGGTGAACAGGACCGCGTCGACCCTGTCGATTCCGGCATCGAGCGCCTGTGCGCGAAGATCGGGCGAAGTGTCCACCAGAATGTTGACTCCGTCCCATTCGACGAATATCGACGGTCGGCGCCGCCAGTTGCGGGGATTGCCGGGGTCGCAATCGCCCCAGCGGCCGCCGATCATCGGCACCCCCTGGGAACTGCCGCAGCCGAGGACGGTAATCTTCATCGACCGGCGCGGGCAGCCGATTTCCTGAACAATCGGAAGAAGTTATCCGTGGTCTGCCGAGAAATCTCATCCACGTCCACACCCCTCGCGGTGGCGACCGCGGCGGCGGTATGGGCGACGAAGGCGGGCTCGTTACGCTTTCCCCGCTTGGGCACGGGCGCGAGATAGGGCGCGTCGGTCTCGATCAGTATGCGATCCGGCGGAACCTCCGCCGCGATCCCGCGCAGCTCGTCCGATTTCTTGAACGTCACGATGCCGGAAAAGGAAATGTAGAGCCCAAGCTCGATCGCCGTCCGGGCGAGCGCGGGACCGGCGCTGAAGCAGTGGATGACCCCGGAGAAGGCCCCCTCCTCCATCTCTTCGGCGAGGATCGACGCCGTTTCGTCGTCCGCGTCGCGGGTGTGAACGATCAGCGGCAGGCCCGTCTCGCGGGCGGCGGCGATGTGGTTGCGAAAACTCGCGCGCTGATCGTCGCGCGGGCTGTGATCGTAGTAGAAGTCGAGCCCCGTCTCGCCGATGCCGACGACCTCGGGCTCGGCGGCGAACGCGACCAGCCGGTCGGCCGAGGCGATCCCTTCTTCCTCGACGTTGTGGGGGTGGATACCGACCGAGCAGTCGACCGCCCTGTGGTTCCGCGCCAGCGCCCGCACCCGTTCGAACTCTGTGAGCCTCGTGCAAATCGTGACCACGCGGCCGACGCCCGCCGCCGACGCCCGCTCGAGGGCCGCGGTCCGGTCCTCGTCGAACGCGTCGAAATCGAGGTGGCAGTGGCTGTCGATCAGCATCAGGCGGACGCCTCTCCGGCGGTTTCCTCTTCCTGTATCCGGGGGAAGACCGGGCTTGGCTTCGGCAGCGCGGCGCCCACCGGCACGTTGTCGGCCGAACCCAGATTGGCGAACGTCCTGCGCTCGGGATCGACGGCGATCTGATCGAGTATGCGGCCGGACGATTCCGGCATGAACGGTTGCAGCACGGTCGCGATGCGGCGGATGGTCTGCACCAGCGTGGCGAGCACCGCGCCGGTGCGAATCCGGTCTTCCTTGATCAGAGCCCACGGCGCCTGGCGGTCGACATAGGCGTTGGCCTGGCGGATCACCGACCAGACCGCGTCGAGCGCCTCGTGGAAGGCCTGGTCGCGCATGCGGGCGCGGCAGGTTTCGAGCAGCCCGGTGGCCGCGTCCAGCAGCTCATGGTCGGCATCCCGGTGCCCGCCCGCGTGCACCGGCATCGTGCCCTCGAAATATCGGTGGATCATGGACGCGACCCGCTGGACCAGGTTGCCGAGATCGTTGGCGAGGTCGCCGTTGATGCGGTTCACCATCGCGCGGTGCGAGAAGTCGCCGTCATTGCCGAACGGCACCTCGCGCAGCAGGAAGTAGCGCACCTGGTCGAGCCCGTAGCGTTCGACCACCTCGAAAGGGTCGATGATGTTGCCGATGGATTTCGAGATCTTCTGGCCCTCGTTGGTCCACCATCCGTGCGCGAAGACCCGCTTCGGCGGATCGATCCCCGCGCCCATCAGGAACGCCGGCCAGTAGACCGCGTGGAAGCGCAGGATGTCTTTTCCCACCATGTGAAGATCGCATGGCCAATAGGTTGAAAACGCTTTGGAATCCTTATCCGGGTAGTCGACTGCCGTGGCGTAGTTGGTGAGTGCGTCGAGCCAGACATACATGATGTGATCGGCATCCCCGGGGACCGGCACGCCCCACTTGAAGCTGGTGCGGGAGACCGAGAGATCCTTGAGCCCGCCCTTGACGAAGCTCACCACCTCGTTGCGGCGCGACGGCGGCGCGATGAAGTCGGGGTTCTCCTCGTAGAACGCGAGCAGCCGATCCTGCCACTTCGAAAGGTCGAAGAAATAGCTCGGCTCCTCGACCCATTCGACCTCGGCGCCCGACGGCGCGCGCTTGACGCCCTCCTCGTCCTCCGCGATCTCGCTCTCGTCGTAGAACGCCTCGTCGCGCACCGCGTACCAGCCGGAATAGCTGCCGAGATAGATGTGGCCGTTACCCATCAGGGCCTGCCAGATCGCCTGCGAGGCCCGGGCGTGGCGCGCTTCCGTGGTCCGGATGAAGGCGTCGTTGGAGAAATTCATCGCCTGGGCGAGCTCGCGGAAATTCTCCGACACCCGGTCGGTGAAGGCCTGCGGATCGACCCCGGCCGCCTGTGCCGATTTTTCGACCTTCTGGCCGTGCTCGTCGGTGCCGGTCAGGAAGAACACGTCATAGCCGTCGAGCCGCATGAAGCGCGCGAGCGCGTCGCAGGCAAGCGTGGTGTAGGCGTGCCCGATATGCGGCGAATCGTTGACGTAATAGATCGGCGTCGTCAGGTAGAAGCGCTTATCGTCGGACATCTCGCCCTCCGGTGCTCGGGCGCGGTCAGACGCGCATCGCGGATTGCAGTTGCCGGAACGCACCCAACACGACCTGCTTGCGGTCGAGATTGGCGCTTTCGGCCCGGTCGATCAGCCGGGCACACTTCTCCCACAGCGCGGCGAGGCGATCAAGACCGACGCGGGCGGCGACGTTCGAGGCGGCCTCCCCCTCCCCTTCGGCGACCTCGCCTCCCGGAAGCCCGCCGTGGGCCTCCGCGCGGGCGACGCGAGCGATCCACCACAGGAAGAGCTGCATGGCCGTCCTGTAGGCGGGTTCCGCGTCCCGCCGGGCAAGACGGTCGGAGAATTCGTGCAGCGCCGGCAGATCGAGATCGGGGAGCCCGGCCGCAAATCCGACGACGGTGTCCAGCAGCTCGAGTCCCCCGGCTTCCAGCAGCGCGAACGCACGTCCCGGACTGCCCTGGGCGATCGCGAGCAGCCGGGCGAGATCCGCGGGCTCTGCCCCTGCCCCGCCGCGCGTCAGGATCTCGCGCATGGCGTCGTCCGGAACCCGGTCGAGCGGCAGGCGGCAGCAGCGCGAGCGGATCGTCGGAAGCAACCGGCCGGGAGAGTGTGAAGTCAGCAATATCAAAGTATTGTCGGACGGTTCCTCAAGTATTTTGAGAAGAGCGTTGGCAGCATTCGGATTGAGCTCGTCGGCGCTGTCCACGACGACCGCCCGCCAGTCTCCTTCGGCAGCGGTCAGGTGTACGAAATCGCCGGCGGCGCGCACCGCGTCGACCTCGATCGACGTCTTCGGCCGGTCCGCTTCGAGGTCGCGGGAAAGTGTGAGCAGATCGGAATGGCCGCCCGATGCGACGCGGCGAAACACCGGATGGTCGTCCGGGATGGCGAGGGAATCGCCCTCCGGCCCGTTCCCGCCGGCGAGAACGAAACGCGCGATTCTGAAGGCGAGCGTTGCCTTGCCGATGCCTTGCGGTCCGGCGATCAGCCAGGCATGCGGCACCCGTCCCGCGCGCCAGGCGGACAGGAAGACCGCCTCCGCCGCTTCGTGGCCGATCAGGACCGGATTTTCGCGCGGGCGCATCTGCATCCGTCGCGCTCCCCTCAGCCCACCGGCTCCTGGAGCCGGCTCAGGGCCGCGGCAAGAATTTCCTCCGCAACCCGGTCTTCGTTCCGCGCGGAGTCGATCACCGCACAGCGCCCCGGCTCCCCGGCGGCAATTTCCAGAAAGCCGTTCCTCACCCGCCGATGGAAGTCGAGCGGCTCGCTCTCGTACCGGTCTCTGGCGGTCGAGCGCTTCCCCGCACGCTGGAGCCCGAGCGCCGGATCGACGTCGAGAATCAGCGTGAGGTCGGGCCGAAATCCGGCGAGGGCGGCTTCTCCGACGGCCCGGATCGTCGCCAAGGGCACGCCGGACCCGTAGCCCTGATAGGCTAGCGTCGAATCGGTGAAACGGTCGCAGATCGCGACGCGTCCGGCGGCGAGGGCCGGCTTAACCGTTTTCGCGACGTTCTCCGCCCGTCCGGCGAAATGGAGCAGCACCTCGGTGGCCGGTTCCCAGCCCGCCTCGCCGGGATCGAGCAGCAGCGCACGGATGCGCTCTGCCTCGGCCGTGCCGCCGGGCTCCCGTGTAACGACGGTCGGCATTCCGCGCCGTTCGAGGCTTTGCGCAAGGCGCGCCGCGTGGGTCGACTTGCCCGCCCCCTCGCCGCCTTCGATGGTGATGAAGAGCCCCCGTTTCACGCCGACCGGCGGGTCAGTTGGAGACGATCTTGGCGGTGGAGCGGCTTCGCGCCGACACGGCGCCGAGCAGGCTTCTCGCCCGCGCCACGTCGGCATAGGGGCCGAGCAGAACGCGGTAGAGCAGCGGCCCCTGGCCGCGCGGCGCGATCACGGCGCGGCCGAGCGGCGCGAGCCTCGCCTTGAGCTTGTTCGCGTTCTCCGGGTTGAGGAAGGCGCCGGCCTGGATATAGACGCGCTCGATCGTCGTGCCCTTCGCCGTCGCCGACCCTTGGCCGGGCGCCGGCAGGGAGGCGGTCTCGACCGGTCCCGTGCGCTGTGGCAGCGGCTCGAACACCACGCCGTCGGCCGCACTTTGCATCGTGGTGGGCGGCGGGGTGGTCCTGGCGAGCGCCGCCACGCGCCGGCTCTCCTCGGGCAGGACCCGGACCCGCACGCGGGCCGTTCCCTTGTATCGGAATCCCAGCAGCTGGGCGCCCCGGCGCGACATGTCGATGATGCGCCCGCGCACGAACGGCCCCCGGTCGTTGACGCGAACCTCGATCTGGCGACCGTTGTCGAGGTTGGTGACGCGGACCATCGAGGGCATGGGCAACGTCTGGTGCGCCGCGGACACGGCGTTCATGTCGAAGAACTCGCCGTTCGCGGTACGCTTGCCGTGAAACTTGGGGCCGTACCACGACGCGATTCCGGTCTCGTCGTAGCTCTCGTCGACCATCGGCCGGTAGGTGATGCCGTCGATGTCGTAGGGCTTGCCCACCTTGTAGGTCCCCTGCGCGGGCGGCGGCGCGACATAGGCCGTCTTGCGTTCGCCGCTGCCGCACGCGGCGACAAGCAGAACGGCTCCGACGCCGAGGGCGGCCTTCGCCGATCGCCGGAGGCTTTCGATTGCCGGAACGCGGGGACGGCGCGGATCCATCGCCCGCCGCCCCTATCGGCCGCCGATGCGGTCGGCGAGCGTGCCCACCGCGGTCGCGAACAGGTTCGACCGGTTCCACCGGAGGATCGAACGGAAGTTGTCGTAGACGACATAGGCCGATCCGTTCTCGCCGCCCGGCTGCAGGATCGAGGATCGCAGGTTGCGGGTTGGCAGGTCCCGTCCGCCCGGCCGGCGCACGCCGAGGCGCTGCCAGTCGCGGAGCCCCTTGCGGACCTTCAGCCCGACCAGCGAACGGTCGAACCCTTTCGGCAACCGGACACTGCGGCCCCAGGTCTGATCGCCACGCCAACCCACCTTGCTCAGATAGTTCGCGCTGGAGGCGAAGATGTCCGCGTGCGTCCCCCAGATGTCGCGCCGCCCGTCCCCGTCGTAATCGACCGCGTAGCGGAGGAAAGAGGACGGCATGAACTGGTTCTGGCCCATCGCGCCCGCCCAGGAGCCCATCATGTCCTTCGCGGCGATGTGTCCCTGGTCGATGACGGTGAGCGCGTTGAAGAGCTCCTTGCGGAAATAGGCGGCCCGGCGCCCGTCGTAGGCGAGCGAAGCCAGCGCCGGGATGACCGGAAAGCCGCCCAGATAACGGCCGAAATCGGTCTCGATGCCCCAGAGCGCCACGATGAAGCGGGGCTGGACGTTGTATCTCGCGGAAACCTCGGCGAGCAGTTGGCCGTGTTCGGCGAGCCGCGCCCTGCCCTTCTCGATCCGCGCCTTCGACACCACGCGCGACAAATACTGGTCGAGCGTAAGCTTGAACTCGGGCTGCCGGCGGTCGAGCTCGACGACGCGCTTTATCGGGCCGATGTCCGACAGGGCGGATTCGATCGTCGAGTCCTTGAGGCCGCGCTCACGGGCCTCCTTGCGGACGCCTTCGAGCCAGGCCTCGAAAGCGGGATCGGCCGCGGCAGGGACGGCCAGCGCGGCGAGAATGCCGCCGACAATCAGCGTTCGCCAAGCGTTCCGAAGTGCCATCGGCCCCTTTCCGGATCGACAAAGACGCTGGGAACCGGAAGCGTTAGTGCCACGGTTCGGGCGACTCGGCAACGACGATCCTGCCTGTTGGCTTGTGCGGGCCTGCCCCTCTATATCACAGGCGATGCGTGACTCTGCGGCAAACCGGCCATGACCGAGGCGGAGCGGACCGGATCGGGCCGCAAGCTCGAGGATAGTTTCGAGTGGCACGCGCTGGCTTCGCTGCTTCCGTATCTCTGGCCCCGGGGGGCCCTCGAGATCAGGCTGCGGGTCGTGGCGGCGCTGGCCTTTCTCGCGCTCGCCAAGATCGCGACCGTCTACATCCCGGTTCTCTACAAGGAGGCCGTCGACATCCTCGGCGCCGACGGCGAGGCGCTTGTGGTCGTGCCCGTCGGCGTGATCCTCGGCTACGGCATCGTCCGGGTGCTGGCCACGGCTTTCGGGGAGCTCCGCGACGCGATCTTCGCCAAGGTCGGACAGCGCGCGATCCGCCAGGTCGCGCTCGCGACCTTCCGCCATCTGCACGGCCTCGCGCTCCGTTTTCATCTCGACCGCCAGACCGGCGGGTTGTCGCGGGCGATCGAGCGCGGCACCAAGGCGATCGACTTCCTGCTGCGCTTCGCGCTGTTCCACATCCTGCCGACGCTGCTCGAACTGGCGATGGTCTGCGTCATCCTATGGACCCTGTTCAATGTCTGGTTCGCGCTGGTGACGCTCTGCACCATCGTCGGCTTCGTCGCCTACACGATGGTCGTCACCGAATGGCGCCTGAAATACCGCAGGCGCATGAACGAGACCGACCAGGAGGCGAATACACGGGCGATCGACAGCCTGCTCAACTACGAGACCGTCAAGTATTTCGGCAACGAGGCCTACGAGGCGAGCCGCTTCGATTCGGCTCTCCAGCGCTACGAGCGGGCGGCGGTAACCAGCAACGCCTCGCTGTCGCTGCTCAACATCGGGCAGGCGCTGATCGTCGGCTGCGGGCTCGCCGGGATGATGCTGATGGCGGGCCATGGCGTCGCCGAAGGCGCCATGACCGTCGGCGACTTCGTGATGGTCAACACCTATCTGATCCAGCTCTATCTTCCGCTGGGCTATCTCGGCTTCGTCTATCGCGAGATCAAGCAATCGCTGACCGACATGGAGGCGATGTTCTACCTCCTCGGCGTCGAGCCCGAGGTCGAGGACGCCCCGCTCGCCCCGCCGCTTGCCGACGGTCCGGGCGAGATCGTCTTCCGCGACGTTTCGTTCGGCTACGATCCCCGCCGCCGCATCCTGCACGATGTCAGCTTTTCCGTGCCGGCCGGGCGACGCACCGCCATCGTGGGGTCGACCGGGGCCGGGAAGTCGACGCTGTCCCGCCTGCTCTATCGCTTCTACGACGTGACGGAAGGCGTCATCGCGATCGACGGCCAGGACATCAGGAGCGTGACCCAGGCAAGCGTCCGCGCATCCATCGGGATCGTCCCGCAGGACACGGTGCTGTTCAACGATACCGTCTACTACAACATCGCCTATGGGCGCCCCGAGGCGACCCCCGCGGAGATCGAGGCCGCGGCCCGTTCCGCGGCGATCCACGACCAGATCATGGCGATGCCGGACGGCTACCAGACCGTGGTCGGGGAGCGCGGCCTCAAGCTGTCGGGCGGCGAGAAGCAACGCGTCGCCATCGCCCGGACGATCCTCAAGCGCCCGCGCATCCTGATGTTCGACGAAGCCACCTCGGCCCTCGACACCCGTACCGAACGGGAAATTCAGGTCGCGCTCAAAGAGATCTCCAGGGAGCGCACGACGCTGGTGATCGCCCACCGGCTGTCCACGGTGGTCGACGCGGACGAGATCCTGGTTCTCGAGCAGGGGCGAATCGCCGAGCGCGGCACCCACGCCTCGCTTCTCGCCGAAGACGGGACATACGCCAGGATGTGGGCCCGTCAGCAGGACGCGGGCGACGAAGCCCCCCGGCCGGAGGGCGGAACGCCCCTGCCCGCCTGATCCGGCCGTTGCCAGTATTCCCCGTGGGCGGCACTATGGCCGGGTCGAAACAGCGGGGCGGGCGATGGCCGGACTTTCGGAAACCACCGTGGACGAGCTCGTCGAGCGTATCGGCGACGGCTGCCTGCTCGCCCTGCCGAAGCCAGACTCCGGCGTCTCGATGGCCGCGGTTCGGGCGTTGATCCGGCGCGGCGCCAGGGATCTCCGGCTGTGGTGCCTGCCGGCGGCGGGTCTTCAGGCCGATCTCCTGATCGGCGCGGGCTGCGTGGCCTCGATCGAGTGCAGCGGCGTTTCGCTCGGCGAGTTCGGTGCCGCGCCCCGTTTCCGCCGGGCGGCGGAGAACGGCACGGTGCGCATCGTCGACAGCACCTGCCAGGCGATGTATGCGGCCGTCCAGGCGGGCGAGAAAGGCATGCCCTTCGTCGGGCTCCGCGGCATTGTCGGCTCCGACATCCTCGCCCACCGCGAGGATTGGACGACCATGCAGAACCCGTTCGCCGATGACGAGGATCCGGTGGTCGTCCTGCCTGCCGTCCGGCCCGACATCGCGCTGATTCACGCGCGCCTCCGCGATTCCCTCGGCAACCTCTGGGTGGGGAACGACCGCGAAGCGACCGTCCTGGCGCACGCCGCGCATGGCGCCGTCGCAACCTTCGAGGAGCGTTACGAGGGCAACCTGCTCGACGACGAGCGCATGACGGCGGGCACCGTCGCCCCGATCTACATCGACGCCGCGGCGTACGCCCCGCGCGGCGCGTGGCCCCTCGCCCTCCCCGGCGCCTATCCGGCGGACAGGGATTGCCTCGCCGGGTACGCCGCGACCGCCGCGACGGAGGACGGCTTCGCCGCCTGGCTCGACGGACACCTGTCCGGGGTCGACCGGGCCGCGTGACCGCCCCGCCCACCACCGACGAATTCCTCGCCTGCGTCCTCGCGCGCATGATCGAGGGGCTGAGGAACGTCGCCGTGGGAACCGCTTCGCCGGTCGCGGCGACGGCGGCGCTCACGGTACAGGCCGAAAGCGAAGGCCGGACCCGTGCCAGCATCCTGGGCAGCCGCCGCTACAACCCCTTCAACGACGGCGGCAGCGAGATCCACGATCGCGCCGCGCAAGGGCGGATCGATGCGTTCTTTCTCGGCGGCGGCCAGATCGACGGACGGGGCAATATCAACCTTGTCGGCACCGGGTCATACCCCAACGTTAACGTACGTTTTCCAGGGAGTTACGGTTCGGCGTTCCTGTATTTTCTTATCCCCCGGGTAATCCTCTTCCGCGAGGAACACAGCCGCCGCGTGCTGGTGCCCCAGGTCGATTTCGTCAGCGCGCCCGGCACCACCCCGTCATCGGTCCATCGCACCGGCGGCCCCCATGCCCTCGTCACGAGGCTTTGCGTCATGGCGTTCGACCGGGACGCGGGCGGGTTCCGGCTGCAGAGCCTTCACCCCGGCGTGGAGCTGGAGGAGGTGCGGGACGCGACCGGGTTCGAATTCGAGATCCCGGCGGACGTCTCCCGAACCCCTCCTCCCGAGCCCGGCAGGCTCGACCTGATCCGCGGCGTCGTCCGCGAACAGGTCGCCGAGACCTACCCCGAATTCGCGGCGACCCGCATCGCCGCCGCCTAGCCCGACACCGCGGCCAGACCCCGATCGAAGGTCTTGATATCGCCGACGCCGCGCCGCCGGCAGCTTGCCAGATGGCAGAGATCGCGGGCTTCGAGGCTCGGGTACCGATCGCGGAGCTGGCGCGCCAGCGTCACGTCCTCGTGCGTGAGCGGCCACACGTCGACCTCGCAGCGTTCGGCGAGCGCGAACGTCGCATCGAGTGTCGCCGCCCGCCCGACCCGGAGATAGGCATGCGCCATTTCCTGCAATGCCTCCGCCGAGGTGACAAGGGGAATGCGATCGCGAGTGCAAACGGCGAAGAACGTCCGCGCCGGTTCGCGGAGCGGATGCGGACGACCGACCGCGTACATGAAAACATTGGTGTCGACGAAGATCATGTATCGGTCGTGCCACGCCGTCGGGACTCGTCGATCGCGGCGAGGTGCTCCTCCCAATCCGGCTCGGAGGGCGGCCCGTCCAGCGCATCGCACTCCCGAAAGAACGCCTCCACATCGTCCGGAGACCGAAACGGCCGGCGTTGTTGCCGCCTCTGGAGCCGCTCCCCGGCGGCGGCTCGCAGCCAGGCGCTCAAGGACATTCCCTCTCGACGCGCCTGATGGACGAAACGATCCCTATCCTCGTCGGGAATCACGAGTTGCACCCTTGCCATGCCACATATTTCCCATAAGTATGTGTATAGGATTTACACATTATTTTGCTACGGTCAAACAGCACTTTCCCGGTTAGACGCCCGCGTTTACACGCCCCTGCCGTTAGGCGACAATCCGTGGCCCGTGCCGCGTGCGCCGGGGCAACTCGCTAAACATCGAGGAGACAGTCACGATGGGGATCAAACGCTTCGGGGTCCGCGCGCTCGCTCTCGCGCTCCCCGCCTTCGCCCTTCTCGCGGGCGGCGCGCCGGCGGCGGCGCAAGACAAGCATGTGATGAAACTCGCGATCGTGGTCGCGAACGACCCGCTGCACGAGTTCATCAAGGAATACAAGCGCCAGATCGAGATGAAGTCGGGCGGCCGGATCACCGCCGAGCTCTACCCGTCGGCCCAGCTCGGCAAGATCCCGCGGCTGATCGAGGGCCTCCAGCTCGGCACGGTCGAGTTCTTCGGCACCCCGGCGGGCTTTCTCAAGGGCGTCGACCCGCGCTTCCAGGTGCTCGAGGTGCCGGGCGTCTTCAACAGCGCCGAGCACGCGCACAAGACGATCACCGACCCCCGGTTCCGCGACAAGTTCCTGAACGTGGCGGTCAAGAAGGGCGTCAAGGGCGTCAGTATCTGGATGTACGGTCCGACGTCGTACGCGTCGTTGACCCCGGTCCGCAAGCTGGGCGATTTCAAGGGCATGAAATTCCGCGTCCTCGCCACCAAGGTGGAGACCGAGGTGATGGCGCGTCTCGGGGCGACTGGCGTGCCGATGCCCTATTCGGAGACCCTGCCGGCGCTGCAGCGCAAGCTGATCGACGGAATCCGGTCCAACATCACGGTGATGGCGGCGACCAAGCACTTCACGGAAGCCAAGTTCATCACGGTGGTGAACGACACCTACATCCCGTGCATCGGCTTCGTCTCGATGGCCTTCTACAACAAACTGCCGAAGGATCTGCAGCAGGCGGTCGACGATGCCGGAAAGGCGGTGGAGAGCTTCATGTTCAAGACCGCCCAGGACTACGGTTCGCGCGCCGAGCAGAAATGGCGCGACGGCGGGGCCGAGGTCATCCGCCTGTCGGCGGCGGACCAGAAGAAGTTCATGGAGACAGTCCAGCCCATCGGCGATGACGTCCTTGGTCAGCGCAAGGATACCAAGGAGATGTTCGAGCTGATGAAGACGGTCGCCAAGTCGCACGCGGGCGGCTGATACCGCAACGGACGGGGCCGCCGTCGCGACCGTCGGTGGCCCCTTCCCCGCAGGAAAGACGACGCCATGGCGGAAACGGCCGACGCGGCGGTGCTCACCGGGCCGCGGAATTTCGAGTTCCGGGAATTCGGGCTGCCCGACATAGCGCCCGACGAGGGCGTGCTCCGGGTCGAGGCGGCCGGGCTGTGCGGCACCGATTACGAGCAATACACGGGCCACCTCGCCGGCACGCCGTGGGACATCACCCCGATCATCCCGGGGCACGAGATCATGGGCTGGATCGACCGGGTGGGTCCCGAGGCCGCCAAGCGCTGGGGCGCGAAGGAAGGCGACCGGGTGGTCGTCGAATCGATCATCCCCTGCGGGCACTGCTTCCAGTGCGCGATCGGCAAGACGACGCTCTGCGAGAGCAATCTCGGATACGGGCTCTACGCCTCGACGGAGAAGGCGCCGGGCCTCTGGGGCGGCTATGCGAGCCATATGTACCTCCATCCCAACACCCTGGTTCACAAGGTTTCCGACGACATTCCCCGCGACGTGCTGTCGCTGTTCAACCCGCTGTCGAACGGCGTGCGCTGGGCCTACGAAGCGCCCAACACCCAGATGGGCGAAATTGTGGTGATCGAGGGTCCGGGCCAGCGGGGGCTGCTCTGCGTGGTCGCCGCGCGCGAGGCCGGCGCCGGAACGGTCATCGTCACCGGCACCGCCGATGACGCCCACCGGCTGGAGCTCGCCCGCCAGCTCGGCGCCGACATCACGATCGACGTGGATGCCGACAATCCGGTCGAACGGGTCATGCAAGCGACCGGCGGGCGCGGCGCGGATGTGGTCGTCGAGGTTTCCGCCGGAGCGACCCAGCCCATCGTCGATGCGGTCGACATGGTGCGCAGGGGCGGACGCATCGTTCTCGCCGGGCTAAAGAGCTTCAAGCCGGTCGGCAACCTGATCACCGACAAGATCGTGATCAACGAAATCCAGCTGATCGGCCTCCTTTCAGCCGGCTGGGTGTCGATCGAGCGCTCTCTCGATATCCTCAAGCGGCGCGGCGGCGAGCTGCAGCCGTTGTGCTCGCACATGTTCCCGCTGGAGGAGACCGACACGGCGGTGCGGGCGCTGGGCCGCGAGGTCGACGACGGGAACGAGGTCGTCCATATCGCGCTCGACGTCGCGGGCTAGCTTTCACACCAAGGCGAACGGAGACAACCGAATGAGCGCCGATCTGACCGGAACATCGATCCTCGTTACCGGCGCCGGCCGCGGCCTGGGCCGCGAGATGGCGACCGCGCTGGCCGAAGCGGGGGCGAGCGTCGCGCTGATGGAGCGCGACCGGCCCGAGCTCGACGAGGCCGCGGCGCAGATCGGCGCGGCCACCGATCCGGCGCGGGTGGTCGCGGTGCAGGGCGACGTCACCAGTGCAGACGACGCGGCAAGGGCCGTGGCCGAGGTGAGCGGCGCCTTCGGCAAGCTCGACATGCTGGTGAACAACGCCGCGCTCGGCCCGCAGGAGCACTCGCCCACCAACACCGCGCCGCGCCGGCCGATCTGGGAGGCCGATCTCGATCTGTGGCTGGCGACGCTCTCGGTCAACGCCTCCGGTCCGTTCATCATGTCGCGGGCCGCGCTGTCCGGCATGCTGGAGCGCGACTGGGGGCGGATCGTCAACGTCACCACCAGCCTCGACACGATGATCAACCCGGGCCTCGGCCCCTACGGACCCGCCAAGGCGGCGACCGAGGCGCTGACCTCGATGCTCGCCTTCGAGCTTGAGGAGACGGGCGTCACCGCCAACGTGCTCGTCCCGGGCGGGCGGGCCAACACGCGCATGATCCCGGCCGACGGCAAATACACCGATCGCCAATACCTCATTCAGCCGGAGGTGATGCGGGCGCCCATCGTCTGGCTCGCCTCGCGCGCGACCGACGAGGTCAACGGGCGCCGTTTCCGCGCGGCGCTGTTCGATCCCGACATCCCGCCCGAGGAAGCGGCCGAAAAGGCGGGCGCCCCCGTCGCGTGGCGCGACCTCATGGGCCAGACGATCCACTACATCTGATCCGGTGCGCACCGGCGGCGAGCGTATCCTTACCACCCATGTCGGCAGCCTGCCGCGGCCCGACGCGCTCGCCGAACTCCTGCTCAGGAAGGAGAGCGGCGAGGCGTACGATGCCGGGGAGCTCGACCGGCTGACCGGCGAAGCGGTCCGCGAGGCGGTCGCCGACCAGCGCGCCATCGGGCTCGACATCGTCAACGACGGCGAGGTGGGGCGCACCGGCTACGCGACCTATATCCAGGACCGGCTCTCCGGGTTCTCGGGCGAGAGCCCGTCGCTCCTCTTCGACGACCTGAGCGACTTTCCCGATTATCGCCGCCAGATGGGCCGGGCCGCGGGCACGAGGAGGCTGCACCGCCCGCGCTGCACCGGCCCGGTCGAGCTCCGGGACGGCGGGCCGCTCGCGCGCGAGATCGAACGGCTGACTTCCGCGCTCGGCGAATCCGGGCTTGCGGAAGGTTTCATGAACGCCGCTTCGCCGGGCGTGATCGCGGTCTTCCAGTCGAACGACTTCTACCCCGACGCGGACGCCTATCTCGGCGCGCTCGCGGAGGCGATGAAGCCGGAATACGAGGCCATCGCGGAGGCCGGGCTGATCCTCCAGATCGACTGCCCCGACCTCGCCATGGGACGCCACGTGATCTACAGCGCGGACGACGACGCGGCGTTCCTGCGGCGCGCCGCGATGCAGGTCGAGGTGCTCAACGCAGCGCTCGAGAACGTGCCCGCCGACCGTGCCCGGCTCCATGTGTGCTGGGGCAACTACGAAGGGCCGCATCACCGTGACATCCCTCTCGAGGCCATCGCCGATACGCTGTTGTCCGCCAAGCCGCGGGGCCTCCTGTTCGAGGCCGCCAACCCGCGCCACGCCCACGAGTGGACCGTGTTCCGCGACCGCGGCGGCTGGGACGACAAGATCCTGATCCCGGGCACGATCGATTCGACGACCAACTATGTCGAGCACCCTGAGCTGGTGGCCGAGCGCATCGGCCGGTTCGTCGACGTCGCGGGAGCCGAACGGGTCATCGCGGGCACAGATTGCGGCTTCGCGACCTTCGCCGGCATCGGAAAGATCGATCCCGCGATAGCCCGGCTGAAACTGAAGGCGCTGGTCGAGGGCGCGGAGATCGCGAGCCGGCGGCTCTGGAGTTGAGTCGGACGGCGTGGACGGCGTTCGCCCGATCTGTTAACGTGCATTCGGTCACCTTGTGCACGCTCCGGTAGCGGTCGATTGGAGTTCGCGTAATGGATCAGGCTTCGATCATGATCGTCGGCACCGCCGTCGCGCTGGCTGCATTGATCGTGACCATGATCGGTTCGCTGCGCCGCGACATCGACAAACGGTTCGACGGCGTCGAAACACGCTTCGAAGAACGCTTCCGCGGCGTCGAGACGCGCTTCGAGGAGCGGTTCGAAGGCATCGACAAGCGGTTTGAAGACATCGATAAACGGTTCGACGGTATCGACAAACGCTTTGACGGTATCGACAAACGCTTTGACGGCATCGACAGGCGCCTTGACGGCATCGACACGCGCCTGCGCTCCGTCGAACAGGGCCTGTCGGAAGTGAAGGGCAGGGTCGCCTTTGTGGAGAGCTACATCCTCGGCCGCAATGAGTCGGCACCCGGCGAGGTGCCAGCCGAGTAAGTACCGGCGACTCAGAGGTCGGCCTCATTGGGGCCCACGCCGTAGTCGCGACGCACTCCCTCTTCCGTGACATACCCCTCCGCGAGATCCTGCACGATCCTGTCTCGCGCCCGTTTCCCCGGATCGCCGTAGCCGCCTCCGCCCGCGCCCTGCACGCTGAACACCGTTCCCGCGTCGAGGCTCAACCGGCAGGAGGACGGCATCGTCTCCGCCCGGTCGGTGCCGGGATGGAGGACGAATCGGCTGGGCCCGCCGGGCTTGCCGCCGCGCAGCCCCGCCGGCGGAACGGCGGCGCGATCGGAGCGGTAGACGACCTCGGCCGGCTCCAGCATCTCGTATACCCGGCGGAAGTTCAGCCCGCCGCGAAACTTCCCGGCCCCGCCGCTGTCGGGGTTGAGCTCGAAGCGGCGAATGCGGCAGGGAAATTCCGACTCGACGATCTCCACGGGCGCGGCGTAGAGGTTGGCGAGGTGGACCGTGACGCCCGATGCGCCGTCCGCCCCCTCGCCCGCCCCGTAGGCGGAACCGAAGATCTCGTACTGGTTGCCGCGGCCCGGCCGGTTGCCGCCGGGGCGCGCGACGACGATGCTGCCGCCGCTGCCGCCCGAATGGGCGATGGATCGGCCCGGAAGCAGCGGATCGAGCGCCTCCAGGATCACGTCCACCAGCTTCTGACAGGTCTTCATGTAGCTCGAACAGGGCGCTGGCGGCTCGGCGCTCAGCACGCTCCGCTCGGAGAACCTGAGGGAGACCAGTCGACGCGCTCCGTCGCTGTAGCGCAGCGTCGGGTCGACCAGCCCGATCAGGCAGTACCACACGCACCCCTCCACCATCGCGATGCGGAGGTTGGCGGGCCCCCTAGTCTGGGGATCGCAACCGGTGAAGTCGAATTCGAGCCGCCCGTCCGACACCGCCACCCGGACGTGAATGCGCACCTTCCGCGTTTCGTCCACACCGTCATGGTCGAGGAAGCCCTCCGCCTCGCCGACGCCGTCCGGGATCGAGGCCAGCGCGGCGCGGAACTCCTCGGCCGAAGACTCGATCATCGCCTCCATCGCCTGGACCACGGTGGCGGTACCGTAGCGCTCGCACATCGCGCGCACGTGCTCGCGCCCGATCCGCGTTACGCCGATCTGGCCCGAGATGTCGCCCATCACGACATAGGGCGCACGGGAATTCGCCGCGATCAGGCGCATCATGTCCTCGTCCGGCTCGCCCGAATCGTGGATGCGGACCGGCGGCAGCAGCATCCCCTCGTGATAGAGCTCGGTCGCCTGGCCGTAGGTCGAGCCCGGCACCGTCCCGCCGACATCGGCCTTGTGCGCGATGGTGGCGGCGAAGGCGACCAGCCTGCCGTCATGGACGATGGGCGCCGCGAAACCCATGTCGGAGGCGTGCGGCATGTTCCCCTCATAGGGGTGGTTGGTGACGAACACGTCGCCTTCGCGCAGGTTCTCCGCCCCGTAGAGCGCGAGGATGCGCTGCACCAGATGGAAATAGACCGGCCCGTGGAAAAACATCCACGGCGCCACCACGAGCCGACCCTCGGCATCGACGATTATGCAGCTGAAGTCGCGCGACTCCCGGACGATCGTCGAATAGCCCGAGCGGAAGAAGTGATAGTCCATCTCCCGCATCACGCTCGCGATGCGGTTCCGGAGCAGCTCGACCGCGATCGGATCGACGCTCATCCCGCCTCCATGACGATGTTGCCGAACCGGTCGCGGTGCGCCGACCAGTCGGGCGGCACGATTGCGGTCGCATCCACCTGCTCGACGATCAGCGGGCCCCGCATGGCATCGTCGCCGATGTCCTCCCGGGCATGGACGAGCGCTTCCAGCTCGTTCCGCCCGTCGAAGGTGACCGTCCTGACGCCCGCGGTTTCCGCCCTGCGCTCCGGCGCCTCACAGCGTTCCGCCACGTCCGGCTTCCGAACCGGAACCCGGACGCGCAGCCGGAAACTCACCGCCTCGACCGTCGAATCGGGCGCCGAATGGCCGTGCAGGCGAAGGTGGAGCGTATGGAAACGTTCCCGCACCTGGACGAGCCCCGCTTCGGTGACCGGCCGCCATTCGAGACCGTCGAGCGGCGTTCGTATCTCGTAGCCCTGCCCGGCATAGCGCAAGTCGAGCTCGCGCACGAACCGGTGCTCGCTTTCGCCCAGCCCCTCGGCCGCGAGCTCCCGTTCCGCCCGGTCTTCCAGCGCCCGGAAACGGGACTCGGCGTAGTCCGCGCCCATCGTCTCCACCTCCACGATCTCCGAGCGGATGTAATCGTGAACGACATCGGAGCACAGCAAGCCCATGGCGGAGAACGCACCCGGGCGCGGCGGCACGAGAACCCGCGGGATGCCAAGCTCTTCCGCCACCATCGCCGCGTGGACGGGGCCCGCGCCGCCGAATGCGACCAGCCCGGCGGCGGCGAGATCGACTGTCTTCTTCGCCGCCTGAACGCGGATCTCGTCCGCCATGCGCGCGTTGATCAGACGCACGATGCCCGACGCGGCCTCGCGCGGCGTAAGACCCATGGGCCGGGCTACGCGGGTCTCCAGCGCTCTTTCCGCCCCGCCCCGGTCGAGCGCCGTCGCCCCGCCCAGAAGGTAGTCCGGGTTGAGGAACCCCGACAACAGGTCGGCGTCGGTCACCGTCGGGGCCTCGCCGCCGAGACCGTAGCAGACCGGCCCGGGTACGGCGCCGGCGCTGTCCGGGCCGACGGTGAGGTGGTTGGCCGCGTTGACCCGTGCGACGGTGCCGCCGCCCGCCGATATGGTCGCGATATCGAGCGCCGGGATGTCGAGCCTCCGTTCGGCGATCGCGCCTTCGGTGACTTCCAGAGGCACCCCGTCCTCGATGAAGGCGATGTCGCAGCTCGTGCCGCCCATGTCCATCGTCACCAGAAGCGGCCGGTCCTGGCGTTCGCCGAGCATATAGGCGCAGGCCTGCACCCCGGCGGCCGGCCCCGACAGCAGCGTGTGCACCGCCCGGCCCTCTTCGTGCGCGGCAGCGAGCGGCATCACACCGCCGTTCGACTGCATCAGGAAACGGCTCGGCGTGCGGATGCCCCGCGCATCGAGGCCCGCGTCGAGATCCGCCACGTAGCGGGCCAGCACCGGCCCAAGATAGGCATCGATCAGGCAGGTCGACAGCCTGGGCCATTCGCGTATCCGGGGAAGCACGTCCGAGGAGAGCGACACGTGGGCGTCGGGTACGACGCGCCGGACGATTTCGCCCGCGCGCCGCTCATGCGCCGGGTTCATGAACGAGAACAGGAAGCAGACGGCGAACGACTCCACGCCCGATTCGCGCAACCGGCGCGCCGCGCGCTCAACCGCGTCCTCGTCGAGCGGTTCGATCTCGCGGCCGCGAGAGTCGATGCGCCCGCCGATTTCCGCGGTCCGGCTCTGCGGCACCAGCGGTTCGGGGCGGCGGAACTTGAGGTCGAACTGGTCGGTCTCCCGCGCACCGGTCTGCACCTCCTGAATCGCGCGGAAGCCCTCGTTGATCAGCAGCCCGGCACGCGCGCCCTTCATTTCGAGGAGCGCGTTGGTCGTCACCGTGGTGCCGTGTCCGAAGAAGCCGATCCGCTCCGGCGCGATGCCGGACGCGAAGAATCTTCCGATACCGTCGAGGACCGCGATGGACGGGTTGCCGGGCGTGCTCGGCACCTTCTCGACGTGCATCTCGCCCGACCCGTCGACGAGGACGAGGTCGGTATGGGTACCGCCCACATCCACGCCCAGGCGGTACTCGTTCAACCGCGACGGACCCCCGCCCGGGCCGCTGCGCGGAAGCGGCGTGGACGCCGTCCGGCGGGTCTGATAGCGTGCGCCCGACCATGCGGGGACCGCATGGGGAACAGGCCGCCGGAGTTCACATTATGGATGCGGGCCCGATCATGATGGCCGGCGTGTTCGTCGCGCTGGCTGCGCTGATCGTAACCATGATCGGATCGCTGCGCCGGGACATCGACAAACGTTTCGACGGTGTGGACAGGCGGTTCGACGGTGTGGACAGGCGGTTCGACGGTATCGACAAACGTCTTGACGGTATCGACTCTCGCCTCGACGGCATCGACTCCCGCCTCCGCTCCGTCGAACAGGGTCTGGCCGAGGCAAAGGGAAAGCTGACCTTCGTCGAAAGCTATATCCTCGGCCGCAACGAACCGGAACCCGGAGAGGCACCGGCCGAGTAGCGGCGGACGGAGCCATCGCCGCCGGGTCGAAGGACCCCCTCCGGTCCGTCCCAACCCGACATTCCGACCGAGCGGTCGAGCCGGGAAATGCCCCGGCCGGGGCACCGCGGAACCGTGCGTCACAAATATCTCCCCTTCGGCAAGCTCGGAGGAGGTCGCCCGAGGACTCGCGCGGAGGCGCCGCCGCGTTACTCGGCGGCCGCCTTCGTCTCGCCGCCCTCCATCAGCTCCAGCAGCTTCGGCGGCGACATGGGCAGCGATTGCGGCCGGATTCCGATCGCGTCGCCGATGGCGTTGCCGATCGCGGCCAGCGTCGGGACCACCGGAACCTCGCCCACGCCCCTGAGCCCGTAGGGGTGGTTCGGGTTGGGCACCTCGACGATCACGGTGTCGATCATCGGGACGTCGGAGGCGACCGGCATCCGGTAGTCGAGGAAACTCGGGTTATCGAGCGTCCCGTCCTCGCGGTAGATGTACTCCTCGTTGAGCGCCCAGCCGACGCCCTGCACCGCGCCGCCCTGGTACTGGCCCTCGACCTGGAGCGGATGGATCGCCTTGCCGGCGTCCTCGATCACGGTGTAGCGCGTGACGTCCACCCGGCCGGTGCCGCGATCCACCTTGAGGTCGACGATATGCACCCCGAAGCCGGGCCCCTCGCCGGTCACGTTCATCTCCGAATGGCCGGCGATGGCGCCGTGGCTGACGCTGGTCCGCGACGCGATGTCCTTGATCGAGAGCGGCTGGAAATCGCCGACATTCGCGCTCGCCGGGCGGCAGTGGCCGTCCTCGAACGTGACCTCCTCGGGCGAGACGCCCCAGATCTCGGCGGCACGCTCGACCATCTTGTCGATCGCCTGGCGCGCGCTGTCGACGATCACCATGCCGGACGAGAATGTCGTGCGGCTGCCGGCGGTCACGCGGTTGTTTCCGATCGCGCTGGTGTCGGCGAAGTTCGCCCGTACCTTCTCGAGCGGAACGCCGAGTTCCTCCGCCGCCATCATGCTGATCGAGACGCGCGAGCCCGCGACGTCGGAGGTCCCGAGCATGATGTTGACCGACCCGTCCGGGGTGATGGTGAGCGAACCCGTGGTGTCGCCGCCCCGGTTGAACCAGAACCCCGCGGCGAGGCCGCGCCCCTCGCCGGGCTTGACCGGCGAGTTGTAATGGTCGGTCTTCTTGGCGGCCTCGAGCGTTTCGACAAAGCCGATCGGCCCGAAGGTGGCGCCGTAGAGCGTCGTATAGCCCTCGGTCGCGGCGTTCTTGAGCCGGAAGTCGATCTCGTCCATGCCGATCTTGTTGGCGAGCTCGGTGACGATGCCCTCGACCCCGAAGACGATCTGCGGCACGCAGGGCGCGCGGAACGCGTTCACCTTGGGACGATTGGAGACCACCTCCCACGCCGTCGTCTTGATGTTCTCCAGCGCGTAGCGGGTGAACATCGCGTGCGGCGCGTTGAAGAACATCGAGCCGGTGAAGGCACCGGTCTGGAAGATCAGCTCGGCCTCGGCGGCGGTAATCTTGCCGTCCCTGGTGCAACCCATCCTGATCCGCGAGCGCGTGCCCGACACCGGGCCGGTGCAGCGGAAGACCTCGTTCCGGGTCAGCACGATCTTGACCGGACAGCGCGCCTTCTTGGAAAGCACCACCGCGAGAGGCTCGCCGTAGAACCCGGTCTTGCCCCCGAAGCCACCGCCCATTTCGGACTGCATCACCTTGATGCGCGAGGAATCGAGCCTGAGGATGTCGGCCAGCCGGTCGCGGAACACATGCGTGCCCTGGGTGCAGCACCAGAGCTCGATCTGGTCGTCCTCGTTGCAGTTGGCGACGCAGCCCTGCGGCTCGATATAGCCCTGGTGCATCGGCTTCGAATCGTATTCGCGCTCGACGATCACGTCGGCCTCGGCGAAGCCCGCCTCCACGTCGCCCATCGCGAGGTCGAGCCTCTCCACGACATTGGTCGGCGTATCCTCGGCCCCCTCGACGCCCTTTGTCCTGAGATGGTCGTGGAGGATCGGCGCGCCCGGCTGCATCGCCTCGACCGGGTCGATCACGTGCGGGAGCGTCTCGTACTCGACCTCGATCAGCTTGAGCGCGCGCTTGGCGACCGGCTCGCTGGTCGCGGCGACCGCGGCCACGGGATGGCCGTCATAGAAGACCTTCTCGCGCGCCATGATGTTGCGCGAGAGATCCCCGCCCGGCGAGCCGAGCGGAAGCTCGGGGAAATCGTCCCGCGTGACCACCGCCTTCACGCCCGGCAGGGCCTCTGCCTTCGACGTGTCGATCGACTTCAGGATCGCGTGCGGGTGCGGGCTCCTGAGGATCTTGCCGAACAGCATGCCGGGCAGGATCAGGTCGGCGCCGAACTTGGCGCGTCCGGTGACCTTGTCGGGCCCGTCCTGCTTGACCGGGTTGGTGCCGACGACCTTGAGTTCCCTGTCGGGGTTGAAGCCGCTGTTTTCCAGAATGCTCGCCATCTTCAGGCCTCCCTCATCTCTTCCGCCGCCGCCTGGACGGAGCGGATGACCTTGTCATAGCCGGTGCACCGGCAGAGATTGCCGGCCAGCCAGAAACGGATCTCGGTTTCGGTGGGATCGGGGTTGCGCTCCAGGAGCGCCCGTGCCGCGATCAGGATGCCGGGCGTGCAGATGCCGCATTGCAGCCCGTTGAGCTCGAGGAAATTGCGTTGCAGCGGGTGCAACTCCTCCTCGCCCCCGGCCATCCCCTCGATGGTGTCGACGGCCTTGCCGTCAGCCTCGACCGCGAGCACCAGGCAGGAGCACACCAACTCCCCGTCCAGCATCACCGAGCACGCGCCGCAATCGCCGGTCGAGCAGCCTTCCTTGGTCCCGGTGAGCCCGAGCCCGTTGCGGACGACGTCGACTAGCGTCTGGCCGGGCTCGCAGAGGAACTCGTACTCGTCGCCGTTGATGGTGGTCGTTACATGAGCCTTTGGCATCAGTTCCTCCTCGCCCGGTCGAGCGCGGTTTCCGCCGCGCGCCGCGTCATCACGCCCGCGGTCTTGATCCGATACGCGATCGTCCCGCGCTTGTCGTCGATCGGGTTGCAGGCCGCGCTTGCCGCCGCCGACAACGCCTCCAGCGCCGCGTCGTCGACCGAGGCGCCGACCAGCGCCGCCCCCGCCTCCTCGACCAGCAGCGGCGTCGGCGCCACCGCGCCGAGCGAGACCCGGGCGGCGGTGCAGGTACCGGAATCGTCGAGCGTCAGGTTGACCGCCGCGCCGACCACGGCGATGTCCATCTCGGTCCGGGGCGTCAGCCTCAGATAGCAGTCCCCCGAATGCGGCGGGCGTTTGGGAAAAGTGAACGAGACCACCATCTCGCCCGCTTCCAGCGCGGTCTGGCCAGGGCCGGTTATGACGTCCTCCACGGGCAGGTCGCGCTTGCCCCCGGGACCGGCGATGTTGGCGACCGCGCCGGCCGCGATCAGCGGCGGGACGCTGTCGGCCGCGGGCGATGCGTTGCACAGATTGCCGCCGACGCTCGCCCGGCCCTTGACCTGGATCGAGCCAATCAGGGCCACGCCCTCGATCACGCCGGGCCATGCCGCGGCGAAGCCCTCGTGATCCATCAGCTTCATGCCGGAGGTGGCGGCGCCGATTGTCCAGGCACCGTCTTCGACTGATATATCAGTCAGTTCCGGTATGTTCTTGATGTCGACTATGAGTTCTGGTTCTATCAGGTCTCCGTGCAGCAGAACCAGAACGTCGGTGCCGCCGGCCAGGATCCTGGCTCCGCCGCCGGCGTCAGCCAGCATCCCGACCGCCGCGTCGAGACTGTCCGGCGCGGCGTAGTTCAACTCCGTCATGCAATGCCTCCCGGGCGCAATCCGCTCTCTCCGCCGATGGTGCCTATTCAGCCCCGATTCGGCAAGCCGTCCGGGGCGCGCCGCGATACCTGGACGATACCGCGCCGGGCAACGAGAAGGGCGCCGGCATCTCCGGCGCCCCATTCTTCGCATTGTAGAAAATATACCCCGAAACGCGTCCCGAGTCAAGGGGAATTTTCCTTAAGAGAAACTTTTTTCTATTTTCTTCCAAAATCCGGGGATTTCTGCCGCCTGCACGCGAAAGATGTTCCTGCCGCGGGCGGCTCCGGTCGACACGTCGCGAGGAACCGGTGTCGCTCCGCTACTCGGCGGGCGCGCCGGCCTCGTTGCGGCGGACGATATACTCCTCCAGGAAATCCACCTTGCCTTCCAGCCGGCTAAGCCGGTCGCGGATCTCGCGCAGCTCTTCTTCCACACGACCGATGCGCGCGCCGAGCGCATTTTCCACCCGGTCGATGCGCGCGCCGAGCGCATTTTCCACCCGGTCGATGCGAGTGCCGAGCGCATCTTCCACCCGGTCGATACGAGTGCCGAGCGTGCCTTCCACCTGGTCGATACGAGTGCCGAGCGTCCCTTCCACCTGGTCGATACGAGTGCCGAGCGCGCCTTCCACCCGGTCGATACGAGTGCCCAAGCCGCGCAGGCCCTGCCACAACAGGCCCGCCAGCGCGACGCCCACAGCCAGAATCGCGATCAACTCGGGGGTCACAAGAAGCTGCTCCATGAACTCCGCCGCCCACTCT
>JAJDVM010000082.1 GCA_022826125.1 Defluviicoccus sp. | reverse complement strand
GCTCGGGTTCCTGAGAGAGGGCGACGGAATCAGCGCCAACCGCGACCGCCTGCTGGCCGATGCCAAGGCGAGGGCTCTGGCCCTGGCGGAGGACTACGCGCCGCCGGAGCCGGCGACGGTCAGGCTGCCCGGCAAGACCGGACGGATCGCGCTCCAGATGGCGGTCAAGGGGCTCGCCAAGACCCGCAAGGCGACACCGCACGACTTGGTAGTGGTGGATCGTCTCGGCACGGTGCTGACCGGCGGCGATACCGATGCGACCCGGGAAGTCCCCGAAGACCGGTTTTCCGAACTGGAGCGCGAGGCGATCCTCGACCTGATGCGGATGCCGGCCACCATCGCCCGTATGGAGCACATGCTGGAGACCGGCAAGCCGCTCAGGAACTGACGCATGCCCCCCCGACAGGATCACTTGAACCGGGCCAGCTCCTTCCAGTTGCCGCCCTCGACCACCGAGAACACGATCTCGTCGGTGCCCCGATGGTCGGTGGCGGAATAGGAAATCCGGTTGTCGAGGATGGGGTCGTAATAGTTCAGGCTCTCCATCGCCTTCAGGAAGCTGTCCACGGAAAGCTCCCGGCCCGCCTTCTCGAGCGCCATCGTGAAACCGACCGCGCCGGCATAGCCCAGCAGCGCCCCGGTACCGGGGAAGTTTCCATACGCCTTCTTGTAGGCGGCGATGAATGCCGCGACCTCTTTTCGGGTCGCCCTCGCTGCGAGATCGGACCAGGCGGCCGATGCGAAGAGCCCTTCCGTGATGCCCCCTGGCACCTTCGCGATGACGGAGTGAAAGGACGCCGACGAACCGACGAACTTGAGGTCGGCGAGACCGAGCTTTTTCGCGGTGCCCACCACGGTGATGGTCTGGCGGACGGCGAGGGCCAGACCGACCATCTGGCAGCCCGCGGCCTTCAGCTTCTGCAGAGAGCCGACGAAGTTTTTCTCGTCCGGCTTGTGCGCGGTCTCCGCGACGAAATCCAGCGCGGCATCCGCGGCGGACTCGTCGACGAGGGCGGCCTTTATCTCCTTGCCGAAATCGGTCGGGATATACATCGCGCAGATCTTCGACACGCCGTGGTTCTTCGCCATGTAGCGGGCGGCGTGCCTGAGTTCGTCGTAATAGGATCTGGCGGCCGAGAAGCGCAGCCGGATCGGATCGCTCACGATCTGCCGGGCCGTCGTCAGGGGGAAAATGTTGGGAATGTTCTTCGGGGTCGTCACCTTGAACCCGGCGATGTTCATCGGCGTGCCAAGCGACAGCAGCATCGCGAACACCTTGTCGCGGTTGACGAGCTTGTTGTAGCCCTGCAGCGCTTTCGGCATCTGGTAGCTGCTGTCTTCCACGATGAAACGGATCTTGCGGCCGTGGATGCCGCCGGACGCGTTGACCGCGGCGAAATGCATTTGAGCGGCCTTGACGGCGGGAGCGCCGAACGCGGCAAACGGCCCCGACAGGTCGCTCACGGAACCGACCGTCACTCCCTTGTCGCCAATGCCCTGCCCGGCCAGGGCCGGGGTCGCGGCGAACGCGGCTATCGCGGCCAGTCTCGACAATTTCATGCCCGGTCTCCTTTCCGCCTCAATACATCTCGTCGATCAACGCCTTGTGCTTGTGCTCCACGCGATGGCGCCGGAGCTTCATGGTCGGCGTCATCTCGTCATCCTCCGCCGTGAGGAGAATGTCGAGCAAGCGAAAATCCTTTATCTGCTCGACCGGGGCAAGGCGGGCGTTCACCTCCTCGATTTCGGTCCGGACCAGTGCGCGCACCGGCGGCGCGGCGCACAGCGAGGCAAAGTCGGAAAAGGGTACGCGGTTCTCCTGAGCGAAGCGCTCCACGTTCTCCCGGTCGATCATGACGAGCGCGGTGAGGTAGCGCCGCCGGTCGCCGACGACGATGGCGTCGGAAATGTGGGGCGAGAACTTCAGGCCGTTCTCGATTGCCGCCGGGCTGACGTTCTTGCCGCCGGCGGTGACGATGATGTCCTTGATACGCCCGGTGATCCAGAGGAAGCCGTCACCGTCCAGGCGCCCGACGTCGCCGGTGTGCAGCCAGCCCTCGCGGACGGTTTCGGCTGTCTTTTGCGGATCGTTCCAGTACCCCCGGAAGACCAGCGGTCCCCTGGCGATTATTTCTCCGTCGGGGCCGATCTCGATCTCGACACCCGGAACCACGGGACCGACGGAGCCCGTCTTGTTGCGGCCCGGCAGGTTGACCGAAAGGATGCCGGAACTCTCGGTCTGGCCGTAGCCTTCGAGCATGACGAGACCGATCGCCCAGTACCACTTGACGAGATCGGGCGATATGGGCGCGGCGCCCGTGGCGATGTGCCGGGCGCCGTCCAGGCCGATCATCCGTCGAAGGTTCGCGAGCACCAGCCAGTCCCACAACCGGAACCGCATTTGCAGACCCATGGGAACGGTCCGCCCGTCCATCAGATATTCAGCGCGCGCCCTCCCGCAGGCCAGGGCCCGGGCGTAGGCCCACCGGCCGGCCGGCGTGGCCTCTTGCGACAGCACCGAGACCCGCGAATGGATCTTTTCCCAGACTCGGGGCACCGCGGTGAAGGACGCGGGAGAGACCTCCCGCAGATTGTCGAACACCGTCTCGATGCTCTCGGCGAAGTTCACCACGGATTTCGCCACGATCGGGACGAACACCGAGACCAGCCGCTCCAGCACGTGGCACAGCGGCAGGAAGCAGAGCTGTTCGTCGCCCTCCCGGGTCGTCAATACCCGCTGGCAGGTCATCGCCGAACAGACGATGTTCTCGTGCGAGACCATCGCGCCCTTGGGCCGGCCGGTGGTGCCCGACGTGTAGATCAGGATCGCGATGTCATCGGGACGAGAGGCCGCCGCCTCGCGCTCGAACCGCCCGGCATCCCGCTCGTGTTCGCGTCGGCCGAGCTCCTGGAGGTCGTCGAGGAACAGGACCCGGTCGTCGGAGAAGTCGTGCAGCCCTTCCCGGTCGAGCACGATGCACGTCCGCACCCCCGGAACCCGGTCGCGGATTTGGAGGAACTTGTCGAGCTGCTCCGCGTTTTCCGCGATCAGAAACCGGCTGTCGGAATCGGCCAACAGGAACGCGACCTGTTCCGGGCTGTCGGTCGGATAGATGCCGGAGACGATACCGCCCAGGCACTGGACGCCGAGATCCGCGTAGATCCATTCCTTGTTGTCTTCCGACAGTATCGAGACCACCTCGCCCCGCCGCAGCCCCAAAGCGGCGAGGCCGAGGCCGATCGCGCGGGCGCCTTCGAGAAACTCCACCCACGAGTGGCTCTTCCAGATGCCGAGATGCTTCTCGCGGTGCGCCGTGCGCCCGCCCAGGGCGCGACAGCGGTGAAGGAACAGCTTCGCCAGCGTATCGCAGCCATCGACCGCGAAAGACCCCTCGGCCGCACCGCCGTTAACGGCGTTCCGGGGCGGATCCGTCATCTCGTGCCGGGAACGGCGCATGCCGCCTTCACGATCTCCATGTCTTCCTGCGTTTCCAGCGCCGCTCGCCGCGCGGGCCGCCGGTCCGCGCACCGAGATAGAATTCCTGGATGTCCCGGCTCCGTTTCAAGCTCTCGGCCGAACCTTCCATCACCAGCTGGCCGTTCTCCATCACGTAGCCGAAATCGGCGAGGTCGAGCGCCATCCTGGCGTTCTGCTCCACGAGCAGCATCGTGACGCCGCGCTCCTCCTTCAACCTGCGGACGATGGCGAATATCTCGCGGACCATGACGGGCGACAGACCGAGCGAGGGCTCGTCCAGCAACATGATCCTCGGCCGCGCCATCAGCCCGCGCGCGATGGCCAGCATTTGCTGCTCGCCTCCAGAAAGGGTGCCGGCGGGCTGGCGCCGTCGCTCTTCGAGGACGGGGAAGTACCCGAAGACGGTATCGATGTCTTCGCCCACGCCGTTGTCGGTGCGCGTAAAGGCGCCCATCGTCAGGTTTTCCTCGACCGTGAGCAGCGGAAACACTTCCCGTCCCTCGGGTACGTGCACCACCCCCTTGCGAACGATCAGATCGGGCTCGCCGCGCTGGATGGGCTCGCCGGAAAGGAGCACCTCCCCTTTCGCGGGGTCCATGATTCCGGAGATCGTCCGCAGAAGCGTGGTCTTGCCGGCCCCGTTGGCGCCGAGCACGGCGACGACGCTTCCTTCCGGGACATCGAGGCTCACGCCCCGGATCGCCATGACCGGGCCGTAGAAGCTCTCGAGATTGCGCACCCGAAGAAGCGCGTCGCTCATGCCGCCGCCTCCGCGCCGAGATACGCCTCGACGACCTCGGGATTCGATTGCACTTCTTCTGCGGTGCCGAGCGCAATCGTCCTCCCGTCGGCAAGCACCAGCACCCGATCGGAAACGGCGGAGACGAGGTTCATATTGTGCTCCACCATCAGCACCGTCACGCCCAGACGGGAGCGTATGTCTTCGATCCAGAACCGCATGTCCCCGGCCTCGTCCACGGAAAGCCCGGACGCGGGCTCGTCGAGCAGGATCAGTTTCGGACCCATGGCGAGCGCCCGGCCGATCTCCACGACCTTGCGCACGCCGTAGGGGAGGCCCGCGATCCTTTGCTCCCTGTAGGGCTGAAGGTCCAGGAAATCGATAACGCGCTCGACCGCGTCCCGATGCGCGATCTCTTCCCGCCTGACCGCCGGGGTGAAGACGATCTGAGACGGGATGGAAGCTCTCCGCCGCGTATGGCGCCCGATCAGCAGATTCTCCAGCACCGTCGACCGTTCGAACAGCTCGATGTTCTGGAAAGTCCGCGCGATCCCGAGCGCCGCCATCTCGGAAGGCGAACGGGCGAGGAGGCTGTCGCCTTCCAGCCATATTTCGCCGGACGCAGGCTCGTAGAAACGGGAGATCGCGTTGAAGAGCGTCGATTTTCCCGCTCCGTTGGGTCCGACGAGGGCGAAAATCTCGCCCCGTTCCACGGCGAGGGAGACGCTTTCGAGCGCGGTGAGTCCGCCGAAGCGGACCGTGACGTTTCGGACCTCCAGCAGGCTCATCGCATCCGTTCGGTCTTCAGATAGCTCTTCTGCCGGCGGAACATGTCCCGGCGGTAGAACGGGAACAACTCGAACCAGACCCTCCACTTGGTAATTCGCCCGTGGATGCCCAGCGGCTCGAAAAGTATGAAGAAGATCAGGATGAGGCCGAAGACCCCGATTTCAAGCCCGGGGACGGGGACGCCTCCGCCGCCGAAGAGTCCGGAGATCCAGTCGCGCGCGATATTGATCGCTTGCGGGATGATCGCCACCACCACCGCGCCGTAATACGCCCCGTGAATGGAACCCAGACCGCCGATCACGATCATCAGCAGCAGCTGAACGGAGATCACGAAGGTGAAGACCTCGTGGTTGAAGGTGTAGAAGAAATGCCCCATCAGCGCGCCCGCCCAGCCGGTGGCCATGCAGGAGAGCCCGAACGCCGCCGCCTTGGTGCGCGCCGGACTCACGCCCATCGCCTGGGCCGAGATCTCGGAATCGCGGATCGCCAGGAACGCCCTCCCCAGCGGCGCGCGCAGGATGTTGCGGTAGCCCAGCGTCACCAGCACGGCGACGCCGAGGCATAGCCAGTAGAACCGGTCCGGGAAGCCCAGCCGGTCGATCTCCACCCCGAGAATCGATATGTCGGGCGCCGTCATGCCGACCACGCCCCCCGTCCAGGGCTCCGCCAGGATGATTAAGTCTTCGGTCAGGATGGAAAGGGCCAGCGTCGCGATAGCCAGGTAGATGCCGTGGAGCCGGAGCGCCGGGATGGCGACAAGGACGCCGACCAGCCCGGTGATCGCGCCGGCAAGCACGAAAGACGCGGCAAAGGGCAGGCCGAACCGCTCCATTAGGATGGCATGGGCGTAACACCCGGCGGCGAGAAACGCGGCATGGCCGAGGCTGGGCTGCCCGGCGTGACCCGTCAGGACCATCAGGCCCATTCCCGCGATGGCCCAGATCAGGACGTTCGTCGCCTCTCCGATCAGGAAATCGTCCAGCAGAAAGGGCAACCCTATGGCGAGCGCGACGAGCGATCCGTAGCGCAGGGCGTCGCGTGCGTCCGGAAACAGGCGGATGTCCTGCTCGTAGCCGGTCTTGAAATGCACGCGCACCCGCTCAGACCTTCTTGGCGTGGACCTGGGCGAGAATGCCGTGGGGACGTATGACGAGGACGACAAGCATCACAGCGTAGGGGACGATCTGCGCGTAGCCCGCCGCGACATAACGGCTCGCGAACGGCTCTATCAGTCCGACGATCAGCCCGCCGGCCAGCGCGCCGGGCAGGGAGCCGAAACCGCCGATCACCGCGGCGGCGAACGCCTTGATGCCGAGGAATCCGGTGCTCGGATCTATCGAGCCCTTGGACGCCAGCAGAATTCCCGCGACCGCCGCCGTCGCGCCCGCCAGCGCCCAGGTCAATCCGTGGATCCGCTTGACCGGGATTCCCATGTAATAGGCGGCGAGCTGGTTCTGGCTCGACGCCTGCATCGCGATGCCGAGCCTCGTGCGGCCGAAGAACGCGAAGAGCGCGACGGTCAGAAGGACGGTGACGGCGATCACCGTGACCTCGTCCAGCCCGACAACCAGCGCGCCCAGCCGGACGTTCGTCCCGGCGACCGGGTTTTCGAACGTGAGCGGATCGTGGCCCCAGATGGCGCCCGCCACGAAACGCAGCAGGAAACCGAGCGCGATGGTCAGGATCATCACGGCGATCTGGGGCTGGCCGAGGAGACGTCGCAGGACCGCCCGCTCGATCGACCAGCCGACAGCGGCCATGGCGAGGACCGCGCCGACGCAAGCGAGCCCGAACGGGATGCCGAGATAGGCGTCGTTCCCGAGGCCCAGCGCGATGAAGGCGCCCAGCATCATCATGTCTCCCTGGGCGAAATTGACCTGCTCGGTCGCCTTGTAGATCAGCACGAACCCGAGGGCGATCAGCCCATAGACGCAGCCATTGGCGAGCCCGCTGACGATGAGTTGCAAGACTTCCAAACGGTCGCTCCGGGCGGCTTCCCCGCACGGGAAAGCGGCCGCGCGGGGTTAAGCGTCGAGCCTGCGGTTGCTCCAGAAATGCTCGGCGCGGCGCGCAAGCCTCTCGTCGAGATACCGCCTGGCGCGATCGGTGTCGGTGCCCCTGAGCGCGGCCGCGAGCAGCGTATCGTGGAACGCATCGCGCTGGGTCTTGCTGCCGCCGAGCCGGATAATCTGCGACCGGATCGGTTCGATCTTCGCGACGACCCGGTCCCATTCGTCCCGGACGAACGCGTGCTGGGCCTCGTTGAGCGGTATCACCACGCGGTCCCAAATGTCGTTGTCCGACGCCCGGGCGCGCGCGCGGAGGATGTCGAGATGCCGCTCCGCGGTGTCCCAGTCGCGCCCGCCGGCCAGAGCCATGCCGACATGGGAATGGTGGAAGGGCGAGTCCTCCGGCCGGTCGAGCTGGCGCTTGAGGATGTCGACGAAAGGCCGCCACCGGTCGCCCGGGTCCATTCCGTACAGCTCGAACCGCCAGAGGGTGGAGACTGTGTTGCGCAGGTCGAGCCCGCGCGCGGACGGCTCGACCTCGAACCAGTCGCGGCACATCTCCGAGGCCGCGTCGTAATCGCCGACGGCGATCCGGAAAAGAACCAGATGCCAAAGCATATGGTTCCGGTAGTAGTTCATGTTGACGCAGGCATCGAGCGCGGGCGGCACCCGTTCCAGCGCCTCCTCATAGGCGGCAAGCTCGTAGAGCGCATGGGTCAGCGCGTGGACGCCCCAGGTGTCCTCCGGATTCCGCGAGATGCAGCGCTCCGCCCAGCGTACCGCCTCTTCGCTGTCCCCCTGTTCCTCGAAGACGAATGCGTGGAGGCCGTGGACGAACGAGTCGTCCGGCAGCGCGGTAAGCAGCGCATCCGTCAGCTCCCGCATGTCGCCGAAGCGCCCCTGGAAGAACCACATCAGGTACAGCCGCTGTGCGACCATCAGATCCCGGGGCCAGACGCGGAGATGGGCACGCATCGCCGCCTCGGCATCGGCCGGGCGCAAATTTACATAGTGGTCCAGCGCGGCGACCAAGCCCTGTTCGCGCTCCGAGCCCTGGCCGGCCACCGAACGGGCCGTCAGCATTGCCGAGCGAGCCTCGTCGAACCGCTCCTCGACGAACAGCGCCGCCGCCAGACCGGCATGGGCGGCGGCGAGCTCGGGATCCCGGGCCACCGATGCGCGAAAGCAGTCCACCGTTCGGCGGTCCCAGGACAGCAGACCCGCCGTGCCCCGATCGAACGCGGCGACGGCGTCTTCCGAGCCGGTCGACAGGGGGAGACCGTAGGCATCGAGGTTCATGATGGCCGGCCCGCCTCCCTGCTGGGGCTACCAGTGTAGCGGGGCAGGAAAACGCCTATCAAGCGAGGCTGCGGGACATCCGGGCTAGTCGTCGCCCCAGACCTCGCGCGCCACATCCACGACGAGGCAGAGCTTCGCCATTTCGTCCGCCTCGGTGATCGGGTTGCCCTGATAGATGCTGGCGAACCCGCATTGGGGGCTTAGCCCGAGCTGGTCCATGGGGACATAGCGGGCGGCCTCGTCGATACGACGCTTGAGAGCGTCCCTGGGTTCGAGTTCCGGGTGCTTGGTCGTGATGAGCCCCAGCACGACCAGCTTGTCGTCGCGCTGGAGATGGCGGAGCGGGGTGAAGTCGCCGGCGCGCGGCGCATCGTACTCCATGAACAGGCAATCGACCTCGAGATCGTTGAGCAACGCTTCCGCAACCGGTTCGTAGCCGCCTTCCGCCACCCACGCGCCGCGCACGTTTCCCCGGCACATATGCAAGCCGATACGCTGCCCGGCGGGACGGTTGCGGATGCACGCGTTGATCACCCGCGCATAGAAAGCCGGCAAGGTCTCGGGGTCCTCGCCGATGCGGCGGTAGCGGTCGTGGAACTTGGGGTCGCACATATGGGCGAAGTTGGTGTCGTCGATCTGGACGAAGTCGCAGCCAGCCTGCCAGAGCGCGTGAAGCTCGGCGTCGTACACCTCGGCGAGGCCGGCAATCAGCGCGTCCTTGTCCGGGTACAGGTCCTTGTTGATGCCGGCCCAGCCGCCCCGGGCGTACATGTAGGTGGGCGAGGGAATGCAGACCTTGACCGTGCGGTCGGTCAGCGCCCGGGTAAACTTGTAATCCTCGACCGTCAGCCCGCCGTCCGGGTGACCGAGGGGGCCGGTAACCTCGAGCACCGGCGGAGCGTATTCGATGTCCTCGTCCTCGTAGTGGAAGTGGAACTCGACCCGGCCGGTGAGCTCGACGCCTTCGATCCTGGTCAGGATCGGCGTGTGGAACTCGTAGCGGCGGAACTCCCCGTCCGTGACAGTCGGGATTCCGGTCTCCTCCTGGAGCGCCACCGCTTCGCGGATGCACCGATCCTCGATCTCGCGTCGGGCCCGGTCGGTGATCTCGCCCCGCTCGTGTCTCTCCAGCGCCTGCTGGAGCTCGGCCGGGCGCAGAAGGCTGCCGATATGGTCGGCGCGAAACGGCGGTTTGCCGGGCTGCATGGTCGTCTCCCAAGATCATGGCTCGCGGCCGCCAGGGAACGGTGACTCGGAACGACCGGGCCGACAACCCGCCGCCGTCCCGGTTGACCGGCGGGGGACGCTGCGACAATCCTCCATTCGCGGCACGCGCCGTGGAACCGGCAAGGGGAAGCCCCGATGAAGGCTCGCGCGATGGTGCAGGTCGCCGCCCGGCGGCTGGAGATGGAGGAGTTCGAGGTGCCGAAAGTCGGCGTTTCGGAGGGGTTGCTGCGCGTCACGGCGTGCGGCCTGTGCGGCAGCGACGTCGAGCAGTATCGCGGCCACTTCGCCGAAAAGGGCCTCGCCGAATACCCGGTAATCCCGGGTCACGAGCCGGTCGGGACGATCGAGGAGCTGGGCGCGGAGGCCGAGGCGCGCTGGGGCGTGAGGGTGGGCGACCGCGTCGCTCTTCAGCCGGTGATCTCGTGCGGGCGCTGCGCCGATTGCCTGTCGGGGGCCCACCACTTGTGCAAGGGGATGTTCCAGATGGCGTCCCCGGCCTACGGCTACCTGCCCACCACGATCGGCCACGGGCTCTGGGGCGGCTACGGCGAGTACATCCACCTGCACGAGCGCACCCTGATGCACAGGCTGCCGGAAAACGTGCCCAACGAGATGGCGACGATGTACCAGGCGCTGGCGGCGGGCATCCGCTGGGCGGTGGCGGTTCCGGGGGCGGGCTTTTCGGACACCGTCCTGGTGATGGGCTGCGGGCAGCGGGGGCTCGCGTCGGTGGTCGCGCTAAAGGCGGCCGGAGTCTCGGAGATCGTCGTGACCGGGCTGAAGCGCGATGCGTTCAAGTTTCGGCTGGCGCGCGAATTCGGCGCCACCCACACCATCGTCGCCGACGAGGAGGACACGATCGACCGGGTGATGGAGATCACCGGCGGGCGCGGCGTCGACATCGCCGTCGATGTGGTCCCGACCGACACGAGGGTCATCGGCCATGCGGTCGAAGTCGTGCGCCCGGGCGGGACGATCGTGGTCGCCGGGGTCAAGGGGGGCAACAACATGGCGACCCTCGACACCGACCGCATGGTCTACAAGGAGATCACGCTGAAGGCGGTGTTCACCCAGGGCGCCGACATGTACCGGGCGGGAATCGACCTGCTGGCCCGCAATCTCGAACGCCTCGCGCCAATGCACACTCACGAGATGCCGCTGGAACAGGCCGAGCGCGCCATTCAAATGCTCGGCGGAGAAATCCCCGGCGAGGAAGCGATCTGCATCTCGCTGCACCCCTGAGGGGCCTTGCGCGCTACACCGAGCGCGTCAATCCGCCGTCGATACGGAGGTTCTGGCCGTTGATGTAGCCGGCGCCGTCGGACAACAG
>JAJDVM010000216.1 GCA_022826125.1 Defluviicoccus sp. | reverse complement strand
AACCGCTTTCGTCGCCAAGGCGGAGCTGGCGCCGCAACTCTTTGCCGGAACCTTGCTGCGCCGGATCGGCGCGATTTTCGTGGAGCGGTTCGACGACGCAAGCGGCCTGGGCGATCTGGACGCCGTCATCGAGGCGGCGCGGGCGGGCCGCCGGCTCGCGGTCTATCCGGAAGGGACCCTGACCCGCCGGCCCGGCCTGCTCGACTTCAAGCTCGGCGCCTTCGCCGCCGCCGCCGCCGCCGGGGTGCCCGTGGTCCCGGTCACGCTGCAGGGAACGCGATCGGTGCTGCGCGGCGGCCAGTGGTTTCCCCGCCCCGGCGATGTGCAGGTGACCGTCGGCTCCCCACTCTTCGCCGAGCAGGACGGGTTCGACGCCGCGATCGCGCTCCGCGACGCCGCGCGGGCGGCGATCCTGGCCGGTTGCGGAGAGCCGGATCTCGCCGGTGAGGAGACCCTGCTGGAGGACCGCCGGACGACGCCGCGCTCAGCCTCCACCCGATCCGGCGCGGCGTGAGCGGACGGGCGAAGGAAACCGCAGGGGAATTTCTCCTAGCGAGGCTGCTGCATGGGCCCTACGGTTACTTCGCGGTCGGTACCCGAGGGTGTCCGCGCATCGCTTCTCGTTTTCGAAAACGACGCCAGCGCGCCCAAGGACCGGGCGCTGCTGTTCGACGAGGCGGTCAGCCCGTAGGTTCGCGCTTGTTCACAGATTGAGCAGATCCTGCCATTGAGACGCGGCTGCTCGCAGAATCGAAACAACGTAATCCAGAGGATCAAGCTGGGAGACGGGTGCTGGATTGGCGCCCTGAACAACCGGCACGAGTTGGGCTGCTAAAGATAGCAGTCGACACCGCCCGCGTTGCTATTTTGTCAACGCCGGTGGCAAAAAATTGATCCTATTCCTTACGCTCGATCGGATTACCGTCTCTCCCTCGGCAGATCGACCAGGAGGGTCGTCCCAGGGTGTCGTTCATCCGATGGAACGAAATGAGCGGAATGAGACGGGATCGATGCAGCGTAGCCGAGCGTTCCCGGATCCGGCGCCGCGAGCGAGGTGCACCGGTTTCGGCGAGGGCCCGGAGGGTGTTGACGCGGTGCCGGTAGCGGTGTCGATTGACGGAACGGATCGGTGCGGAGAACGTTCGCGGTCCGGCTAGCACCGGGATCACGTCATGACCGAAGCCACCGGCATGTTGCGCGGCGTCGTCAGGCAGACCGCGGAAATGGACTGGCAGCCGAGCCCGGTCGCCGGGGTGTGGCGCAAGCGGCTGGAACTGGCCGGCGCGGTCGAGGCGGGGCGGGTGACGTCGGTGTTGCGGTTCGATCCCGGCGCGCGCTTCCCGCGCCACGCCCACCCCGAGGGCGAGGAGATACTGGTTCTCGACGGCGTGTTCTCCGACGAAACCGGCGACTATCCGACCGGCAGCCACCTTCTCAACCCGGACGGCACGAGCCATGCCCCGTGGTCCGGGCCGGGTTGCACTCTGTTCGTCAAGCTGCGGCAGTATCCGGGGGCGGGCCGGCCGCGGCTGGCAATCGACACCCGGTCGGCGATCTGGCGGCCCGGCCCGGTGGAGGGTTCGGAGCTGCTGGCGCTCTACCGCGACCCGGCGCCCGGAGAGGGGCACGCCGGGCTGATCCGCATGGCGCCGGGTTGCGGCTGGGGCCGGGATCCTCGCCCGGGCGGCGAGGAGGTGTTCGTCGTCGAGGGCGTGCTGGAGGACGAGCATGGCCGGCACGGAACGGGCAGTTGGCTGCGCCACTGGCCGGACGGCGCGCATCGCTGGCATTCGCCGGAGGGATGCCTTCTCTACATGAAGCAGGGACACCTTGGCCGATACGACGAAGGATGCCCGGCTCCCGCGCCGAGCCGGAAGACAGTCTCGGGACGGGGTCGGGAAGGAACCGGATGAAGCGGCATCACGGCGATCGGCCTCAACCGGGAAACGATCGCCGCGCGCGATCCTGACGTGCCCGTCAACTCATGGCGAATGCTGTTCGATCCCGGGACAGTCGCAAAGTTTGCTGATTGCGTGATCTGGCCGGTGGACGAGCCGGACTGGGTGATTCCGGTGGCGGACGCGGACTGCCTGCCCGACGCCCTCCTCACCGTCACCTGTCCCGCCGCTCCGGATCGGACGCGGACAGTCCGATACCCCGAACGTGGGCCACATAGGGCGGGCCGGGAAAGGTCCAGTCCTTGCGCGTTCCGAGCCGGCGCAGGGTTTCGAGCTCGACCCAGCTCTCGCCCCGTCGGTCGATCTGAAGATGCAGGCGGGTTCGGTCCCGGCATAGAGATCGTTCGTCGCCGGATGGAGGGCGAGCGACAGGCCGTCCTTGTAGACCAGCCCCTCGTTCTTCTCCGCCCAGCTCTTCCCGCCGTCGTCGGTGCGCCAGACGCCCGCCCGCTCGGTCGCGGCCCACGCCCGGCCGGGATCGGACGGATCCGCCACGATCCACCGGACGATACCCCTGCCTTCCAGGCCCCGCGGCCGGGGCTCGTAGCCCGCGCCGTTGTCCTCCGCAAGAAAGACGCCGTTTCCCGTCGCAAGCATGAGAGACCCTGTCATCGGCTTCTCCATTCCGCTCGGGCATGTCGGGCAACCGATCTCACCCCCTCCATGAACACCCGTCAAGCCGGACGTTGGACCGTGGCCCGCGGCGCCACTAGCATTCGCGGGGCTCAATCCCGGAGGTCGAACGCGTCCATGTTCCGGAACGCCGAAACCCAGGTCGCCATCGTCGGGGCCGGTCCGGTCGGGCTGGCGCTCGCGATCGAGCTCGGGCTGAGAGGGATCGCCTGCATTCTCGTGGAGCGGCACGAGGGCCATCCCCGCGTGCCGCGGATGAGCGGGGTGAGCAGCCGCTGCATGGAGTTCTGCCGGCGCTGGGGGATCGCGGACAGGGTGCGCAACGCGGCGTGGTCGAGCACGCACCCCTCGGATTTCGTCTATGTGGAATCGATGACCGGCCGCGAGCTGGCCCGACTCGAAATCCCGTCCTACCGCGACCGGGAAGGACGGATCGACTATTCGCCGGAAGGGTCCGCCACGTGCCCGCAGATCTATTTCGATCCTCTGCTTGCCGAGAAGGCCCGGTCGGTGGACGGCGTGACGCTCGAATACGGCACCCGTCTCGAAACGTTCGAACAGGACAGGGCGGGCGTCCGAGCGCATCTCGTCGATACCCGCTCGGGCGAGCCGTGCACGGTATCCGCCCGGTATCTCGTCGGCTGCGACGGCGCCGGCGGCACCGTTCGGCGCGAGCTCGGTATTCCGCTCGACGGGCAGGGAGCCATCGCGAGCAGTGTCAACGTCTTCTTCCGCTCGCCCCAATTCATGGAAATGCACGACAAGGGCTGGGCCCGCTTCTTCCGCTGCTTCGACGGGGATGGGTGCTGGGGCGAAGCCATCGGGATCGACGGGAAGGAGCTGTGGCGGCTGTCGGTCTTCCACGATCCCGCGCCCGACCTCGCCGGCCACCTCTATCTCCGAAAGCTCGCGGGCCGCGATTTCGACTACGAGATCATCGACGTGTCCCCCTGGGAACGGCGGGACTTCGTCGCGCGGAGCTTTCGCCGCGGGCGGGTGCTGATCGCGGGCGACGCGGCGCATGAGGCATCGCCCACCGGCGGCGCCGGAATGCATATCGGCGTGTGCGAGGCCGTCAACCTCGCCTGGAAGCTTGCCGCCGTTCTCGACGGGTGGGGCGGCAGCCGGCTCCTCGACTCCTACGAAACCGAGTCGAAGCCGATCGCCGAGCGCATCGTCGAACTCTCGACCCGCACCTACGACGCCATCGCCGCGCTGCCCGAGGGGGAGACGTTCCGCCGCGCGGCCGAGGCCGACCCCGGCATCCTGAACACGCTTACCCTGCCGGAGCAGTACCGGGCGCAGTTCTGTTACGAGGGCTCGCCGATCTGCGTGCCCGATGGAACGCCGGCACCCGAGGGCGCGGACGAACTGCTGCCCTCCGCCCGGCCGGGCACCCGTGCACCCCATTGCTGGATAGCGGAAGGCCGGTCGACCATGGACCTGTTCGGCGAAGGGTTCGTGCTGCTCCGCTTCAGCGCGGCGCCCCCCGATGTCTCCGAGGTCGCTGCGGCCGCGGAGAGAGCGAGGGTTCCGCTGGAGGTCGTCGACATCGGCCATCCGGGGGCCGCCGAGGTTTACGGCCGGCGCCTGGTTCTGGTGCGCCCGGACGGTCACGTCGCCTGGCGGAGCGATGCGCCGCCGGACGACCCTGCCGGGCTGATCGACCGGGTGCGCGGCGCGGCGTGACGGCTGGCGGGAACGGGACGGACGGAAGGAAGACCATGGGACTTGGTATTCGCTTCGATGGATTCGACCACCTATCCGACTCGCTCGAAGTCGTCCGCAAGGCGGAGGAAGCGGGGGCGGACCGGATCTGGATGGCGGAGCATATGGGCTATCGCGAGGCCGTCGTGGCCTGCATGGCCTATGCGATGTCGACGACCGCCGCGACGGTCATTCCCACCGCCGTCAGCCCCTATCTCTGGCATCCGACCCCGACGGCGATGTCGCTCGCGACCCTGGCGGATGTCGCGCCCGGGCGCGTCGGGGTCGCGGTCGGGGTGGGCAACCCGCTGTTTCTCGGCGAATCCGGTATCCAGCCGGTCAAGCCGGTGCGGGCGATCCGCGAATTCGTCGAATGCCTGCGGGCGCTGTGGAGCGGCGATGCGGTGACCTATGACGGCGAGTTCTTCCGGCTCTCGGGCGCCCGCATGTCCTTTTCCCCGTCGCGGCCCATCCCGGTCTACATCGCGGCGACGGGACCGCAGATGCTGCGACTCACCGGGCGGATCGGCGACGGGGTGGTGCTGTCGGGCGGGCTGACGGTCGACCATGTGCGTTACAGCCTCGGCCAGATCGCCGAGGGCGTGCGGGCGGCGGGGCGCGAACCGGCGGACGTTCGGAATGCCGCGTTTCTCTATTTCTCGGTCTCCGCCGACGGGCGGGAGGCCGTCGATTTCCTGCGCGGACGACTCGCCTTCCTCTTCCGCAACCGCGCGATGGCGGACAATATCCGTTCGTCGGGACTGCCCATCGACCACGAAGCGATCGTCGCCGCCGTCGCGAAACGCGACATGGAAACCGCGAAGCGCCTCGTGCCGGACGAAGCGGTGGACGCGTTCGCGGTCGGCGGCACGGTGCGGAACTGCCGGGACCGGCTCGCCGCCTATCTCGATACCGGCGTCACCGAACCGGTCATCCAGATCAGCGGGTCGCCCGAGGGACGGGCGCTCGCGTTCCAGGTGCTCCGCGAATTCGCGGCCGGATAGCGGACCGCCCGGCGTCGTCCGGGCCCGCTATCCCGCGAACTCCTCCGCCTCGAGGCGCCCGGCATCGAGGAGCTGCGCACGGGCGCGCGACTTCCAATCGGCCCGCATCATGAATCCGGGCACGGAATGGCAGCGCTCCTCCGACACGCGCAGCACGTCCTCGTCGGACAGTGACAGATCGAGCGGCCAGGCGCTGGGCGCCGGGGTGTACCAGGCCGATTCCCGACTCAACTCGATCGTGTTGCCCTCCGGATCGTTGCAGTAGAGCGAAAACGAGTTTCCGTGATCCACGGGTCGGTAATCGTCGACCTCGGGATGGGCGTACATGCGCTCGCAGACATGCCGCAGGGCAGGCAGGGACGGCACCCTGAACGTCACCTGGTTGATGCTGCTGGGCACCTCTGCCGGGCGCCCGGCGACGAGGACGAGCTGGGCGATCTGGTTGGGGTCGCGCGTCAGGTAGACGACGTCCGCCGCCGGCACTTCCCCGATGCCCGGGCGGAGCCCGCGCCCCGTCACGAGATAGCCCAGCTCGCTCTCGTAGAAGGAGGCGAGGGCATCGAGATCGATCGCCAGCATGCCGACGCGGAACATCGAGACGCGAGGAAAGGCCTCGCCGCGGCTCGTGTCGAAATCGTTGCGGAATACCGGGCCGGCATCGGGCGGCGGCGGATCGACCGAGGGCGGTGTCTGGAGCTGCAGCTTGCCGCTGGCGGCGAGCGCGGCCTCGGTCTCCGCGCGCCATTCTTCGCGGTCGCAGAAACCCGCCAGGTCCTCGCAACGGCGCCGCGTCGTCGCGCGGATCGTTTCGTCGTCCGACCCGAGATCGAGCGGCCAGGCCTGCGGCTGCGGAACGAACCAGCCGGTATCGACGTCGACGGTGACGGGGAGTCCGGTCGGATCGGTAAAATGGAGCGTCCAGGACACGCCGCGGTCGACCGCGGCGATGCCGGTCACCCCCGGCTCCTTCTCCAGCAACGCCGCGATCCGCCGGAGTTCGCCCAGATCCGGCGCGCGGAAGCCGAGATCGGCCACGGTCGTCGGCAGGGCCGGGTCGCGTCCGCTCACCGCCACCAGCTGGTGATGTTCGAACGGGCGGCGGGTCATGAAGCAGATCCGCTGCTTGCCCAACGGACCGTGATCGCTGATGCCGAAACCGAACGCCCGGGTCCAGAAATCGACGGCCCGGTCGTATGCGCCGGTGTCGTATCCGAAATGGCTGAACACGAGTGGCGGTGCGGTCGTTTCCTGGAGTGTCATGGTCTCGGCCTCTCTTCGCTGCCCGCGACGCTGCGGCGGCGGCTATCCCCGATTGAAAGCTTACGGCGCTCGACTGCTTTCGCACGAAGCATGGCGCGACTCCGCGGGACCGGCAAGCGCATTGCCTCCGATGACCGGCTCCATTGCACCGGGGAAGGGCAGACGGAATACTCCGATGTCCGGGAGCCGGGCGTTCGGCGGGGGACAGCGTATGACGGTCGAGCGGATAGCGATTTTCGGCGCCGGCGGGGGCGGCACGTCGGCGGCCGCGCATTTGACGACGCTCGGCTTCGAGATCCGGCTCTACAGCCAGGACCGGGACGCGCTGGCGCCGCTCCAGGCGATTGGCGGCATCCACTACACCGCGCCATTCGGGGACGGTTTCGCGCCGATCCCGCTGATCACCGACGACGCGGAAGCGGCGATGGACGGCGCGGAAGTCGTGATGATCGTGAGCCCCGCCCATCTGCACGAGAAATGGGTTTCCGCCGCCGCTCCCCACTTGACGGAAGATCAGGTGCTGTTCGTCTCGCCGGGGCACACCCTTCTGCTCATCCCGCACGTCCTTCGGGAGCACGGCATCGAGCATCCGGTGTTCTGCGAGACCGCGACGCTGCCCTATCTCTGCCGCCGCATCGAGCCGACGAAATGCCGGATATCGCGGGTCTCCGATTTCATGGTCTTCGGCGGCTTTCCGGGAACGGAGACGGAAAGGCTCCATGAGGTGGTGAAGACCGTCTACCCGTCGGTGCAGCCCTTCTCGAACGTGCTGGAGACGGTGTTCCCCTACGGCAACGCGATCCACCATCCGCCCGCCGTGCTGTGCAACGCGGGGCGGATCGAGGCGACCGGCGGAGATTTCCGGCACTATTACGACGGCATCACGCCCTCGGTCGGGCGGCTGATCGACGCCGTGGACCGCGAGCGCCTCGCCGTCGCCGAAGCGCTCGAAGCGGAGACCATGCCTTTCGTAGAGCTGTTCTGGCGGATGGGCTACACGACCGACGAGGCCGGTGCCTCCGGGCTGGCTTACGAGGCGTTCCACCAGAGCGAGCCGGACAAATGGATCATGGCGCCGACCACCCTCCGGCACCGCTATCTGCTGGAGGACGTGCCCTACGGCCATCTGATCTATTCCGAGCTTGGGCGCGTCGCGGGCGTGCCGACCCCGATCATCGACCACGTCATCCACCTTGCGTCGGTGATCCTGGAGCGCGACTTCCGCTCGGAAGGGCTGACGCTGGCCAAGATGGGCCTCGCCGGCATCGACCGGGACGGCTTTCTCCGGCTCCTGGAGCACGGGTTCTGAGGCTGCGGCATCTCGACCTGGACGGTAGCAATTGGTATTGGTTTCAGAGGCATGCAGCGGGTCGACCATCCGACCGCGGCCCCGGATTAACCGGGCAGAACGGGAATATCCGATGAGTGCCCGTGTAAGCATTCCACAAGAAAAGATCGCCGCGTTCTGCGAACGCTGGCAGGTGGCGAAACTGGCGCTGTTCGGTTCTGCCCTGCGGGACGATTTTGGCCCCGAGAGCGACGTCGACGTGCTGGTCGAATTCGATGAAGCCGCGCGCCACACGCTGTTCGACATGGACCGGATGGAGGAAGAGCTGAGGGACATTTTCGGGCGGGATGTCGATCTCGTCAGTTGGCGCGCCGTCGAGAGGAGCCACAATTACCTGCGTCGGAAAGCGATCCTGCAATCGGCGGAACTCGTCTATGGATCGTGATCCCGTATGCGTTCTCGACATTCTCCGATCGGCCCGCGCGATACGATCCTATGTCGAGGGTGTCTTCCGCGATGAGTTTCTCGGAAATCCGCAGTTGCAGGATTCGGTGATTCGCCGCATCGAAATCATGGGCGAGGCGTCCGGCAGGCTGTCTCCGGCGTTTCGGGAAGCGCATTCGGAGATCCCGTGGGCGCGGATCAGGGGGATGCGCAACCGCATGATCCATGGCTATGACGACATCGACATGGAAATCGTATGGGAGACGGTGGAGCGGGACATTCCCCGTCTCGTTCTGCAACTCGAACGTCTGGTCCCGCCTGAGGCGGATTAGCGGCCTGGGCGACCTCGGGCCGCTTATCGTCGATTCTCCCTACCAGGAGCCGGCGCGGGTTTGACCTTCCCCCGCCGATCCGCGATCTTCCGGCCCGTTACGCCGGGATCGGGCGAGCCTGCCCGCCCGCGAGACGGCCTTCACGTCTTCATTCGGAGACCCGACGATGGGCGAAGCCCGCAACGTTCTTTGGATCATGGCCGACCAGCTGCGCTGGGACTACCTGTCCTGCTACGGCCATCCGCATCTGCATACGCCCCATCTCGACCGTTTGGCGGAACGCGGCGTCCGATTCGCCAACGCCTACGTGCAGTCGCCGTTCTGCGGCCCGTCGCGAATGTCGTCCTATACGGGACGCTATTGCCGCTCGCACGGGGTGACCTGGAACGGCTTTCCACTGCGTGTCGGCGAGCCGACGCTCGGCGATCACCTGCGCGATATAGGGGTGAGGCCCGCGCTGGTCGGCAAGACCCACATGATCCCCGACACGCGGGGCATGGAATGGCTCGGGATCGACCCGGACTCCGCCATCGGCATAAACATCTCGGAATGCGGCTTCGAGCCGTTCGAGCGCGATGACGGGCTGCACCCGTACGGCCCGCTCGACCCCGACCCCGACTACAACGCGTGGCTGAGGGAGCGCGGGGTGAACGCGCCGAATCCCTGGGAGGAGCACGCCAACGCGGGCATCGACGCGGATGGCGAGCTGCGGTCGGGCTGGCTGCTCAAATACGCCAACCTGCCGGCGAATATCGATGAGGAGCTGTCCGAAACGCCCTATATGACCGGCCGCGCCATCGACTTCATGGAGCAGGCGGGGGACGCCCCCTGGCTCTGCCACCTCTCCTACATCAAGCCGCACTGGCCCTATATCGTGCCCGCCCCCTATCACGACATGTATGGAAGCGAGCACGTCCTGCCGGCGGTCCGCACCGACGAGGAACGCGAGACCGACCATCCGGTGTTCCGCGCCTATATCCAGTCCCGGGTGTGCCGCACGTTCTCGCGCGAGGAGGTCCGCGAGCGCGTGATCCCGGCCTATATGGGCCTCGTCAAGCAGATCGACGACCAGATGGGACGCCTCTTTGCTTGGATGGAGGAGCGCGGGCTGATGGAGAACACGATGATCGCGTTTACCTCCGACCACGGCGACTATCTCGGCGATCACTGGATGGGCGAGAAGGACCTGTTCCACGACGCCTCGGTCAAGGTGCCGCTGATCGTCTACGATCCGCGTGGCGAGGCGGACGCGACGCGCGGCACGGTGCGCGACGAGCTGGTCGAGTGCATCGATCTCGCCCCCACCTTCCTGCGCTATTTCGGCGGGCGCGACCTGCCTCATATCATCGAGGGACGGGCGCTCGATCCCTTGCTGCACGCGGCGAGGGCGCCGGAATCGTGGCGGCGCTACGCGATCTCGGAATACGACTACGCCACCCGGCCGGCGCGCACGGCCATCGGCAACGCGCAGGAGGACGCCCGGCTCCTGATGATCCGCGACGAGCGGTGGAAATACATCCACGCCGAGGGGTTCCGCCCGATGCTGTTCGATCTCGACTCCGACTCGGACGAGCTCCGCGACCTCGGCGCGAGCGGGAAGCCTGAACACGCGGAAGCGCGCGCCCGGCTGCACGAGGCGCTGTTCGCCTGGGCGCGGCAGCACCATTGCCGGATCACGCTGGAGCCCGAGACCATCGAGCGGATGACCGCCGCCGTGGAGCCGCCCGGAGTCCTGATCGGTTACTGGGACGAGGCGGAGTACGAGGCCGCGTTCGGCAAGCCGTTTTCCGAGAGGCCCTGACCATGCCGATCCGCACCGCAGCGCAGTTCCTCGATGCCCTCAAGGACGGCCGCGACATCTCGATCGAGGGCGAGCGGGTGAAAGACATCGCCGGCGATCCCCGTTTCGCCGGCGCCGCCCGGGCGATGGCGCGCCTGATGGAAATGCAGCACGAGCCCGCCCTCCACGAGATCATGACCTACGAATCGCCCGATACCGGCGATCCGGTGGGCATGACTCACCTCCAGCCCAGGTCGAAGGACGAGGTGGTCGCGAGGAACGACGCGATCAAGGTCTGGATGGACGAGTCCTGCGGCATGCTGGGCCGTTCGCCGGACTTCAAGAACGTGATGATCTCGGCCTACGCGGCGGCCGGCGATCGCTTCGACCGCGACGCGTTCAAGGGCGGCGACAATATCCGGAACTTCCACCGGCACGTGCGCGAGAACGACCTGATCACCACCCATGTGCTGGTCAACCCGCAGGTCGACCGCTCGCGCCCGGCGCATCTGGAGGCCTCGGACGTGATCGCGCAGATCGTGGGCGAGACCGACGCGGGGTTCACGATCCGGGGCGCTCGCATGGTGGCGACGCTTTGCGCGCTCGCCGACGAGCTGCTGGTGATGCCGGCGGCGTCGCGCTGGTCGGACGAGATGCGCGACACCACGGCGTTTTCCTTCGGTTTCGCGATCCCGGTCTCGACACCGGGGCTCCGCTTCATCTGCCGCCCGCCGGTGGCGCAGACCAACGCGCCCACCCTGCTCGACCATCCGCTGTCGCTGCAATACGACGAATCCGACGGGCTGGTGATCTTCGACGACGTGGTCGTGCCGTGGGAGCGAACCTTCATTTACCGCGACCCGGAGTTCGATCAGCTCGTCAACCCGCAATCCCACACGCTCCCCAACACGCTGATGCAGTCGGTGGTGCGCGCGACGTCCAAGTCCGAGTTCATGATGGCGCTGACGCTCGCCGTCGCGCGGGCATCGAAGATCGACGTCCACAACCCGGTCCAGGTGCAGCTCGCCGAGACCATCGCGATCGCCGAGTTCGCGCGCACCTGCCGGGTCGCCGCCGAGGCCGAGGCGCGCGAGACCGAGTTCGGCACCTGGGTTGCGGGCACCCGCCCGCTCCAGACATGGCAAAGCATGTACTGGAAGATGTACAACCGCCAATGCGAGATCCTGAACACGCTGGGCGCGGGCGGGATGGTCGCGGTGCCGTCCTATGCCGAGGTGGCGGGCGAGCTCCGCGACAATGTCGAGATGTATTTCCAGTCGGCGAACGCAAGCTCGCCCGAGCGGATCAGGCTGCTCCGCCTCGCTTTCGATGCGTCGCTCTCGAGCTTCGCCGGGCGCCAGAGGCTTTACGAGCAGTTCTATACCGGCGATCCGATGCGCACCCAGGCGCTGTTCTATCGGATGTACGACACCGATTCCCACATCGACCGCATCCACGCCATGCTCGACGATTTGGAGAAGCGGGACGCGGGCCCCTGAAGGACCGGCTGGCGGTTCGCCCGGGGCGCGGCTAAGCTTTCGGGCGAGTCGTTCCGCGGAGACGATACGATGACCACCAGAGCCGACGGGCAAGCGCCGGTCGAGGGCTCGCCGGCCGGAGCCGGTCCGGGCGGGGCCGGCGCGGGCGAAGCGCTCGGACAAGGCCGGGACCGCGACGAAATCCGCAGGATCTTCGAAACCGGCGAATATCCCTACGAGGAGAAACTCACCCGCAGGGTCTACGAAGAGCAGAAGGCCCAGCTGCAGGTCGAGCTCCTGAAGGTCCAGGACTGGGTGAAGGAGACCCAGAGCAAGATCGTCATCCTGTTCGAGGGCCGGGACGCCGCCGGCAAGGGCGGCACCATCAAGCGCTTCACCGAACACCTCAACCCGCGCGGCGCCCGCGTGGTCGCGCTCGACAAGCCGACCGAGGCCGAACGGACCGAGTGGTTCTTCCAGCGCTATATCCGTCACTTGCCGCGCGGCGGCGAGATCGTCCTGTTCGACCGCTCCTGGTACAACCGGGCCGGCGTCGAGCGGGTGATGGGGTTCTGCAACCCCAAGGAATATCTGGAGTTCATGCGCCAGGTGCCGGAGCTCGAGCGCATGTTCGTCCGCAGCGGCATCGTGCTCTTCAAGTACTGGTTCTCCGTCACCCGCGAGGAACAGAGACGCCGTTTCGAGGCGCGCGAGAACGACCTCCTCAAGCAATGGAAGCTCTCGCCGGTCGACCGCGAGTCGATCCACAAGTGGAACGAATACACCGAGGCCAAGGAGGCGATGTTCTTCTACACCGACACCGCCGACGCGCCCTGGACGATCGTCAAGTCCGACGACAAGAAACGCGCCCGGCTCGACTGCATGAGGCATTTCCTCTCGTCCCTCCCCTATACCGGCAAGGACGGCGCCGTCGTGGGACAGCCCGACCCGTTGATCGTCGGCACCAGCGCGGACGCGATCGGCGGCGGCGACGATTTCTTCGACAGGGCAAGGTTCTCCGCCAACCGCTGACCACCCTGCCCGGTCGAGGGTTTCCCGTCGGTATTCCATGCTCATCCCGTCCTACGCAGACGTAGAGGAGGCGCACGAGCGGATCGCGCCCCACATCCACCGGACCCCGGTGATGACCTCGGCGTATCTGGACGGCCTCGCCGGAGCCGGGCTGTTCTTCAAGTGCGAGAACTTCCAGAAGGCTGGCGCCTTCAAGACTCGCGGCGCGTGCAACGCCGTCTTCGGTCT
>JAJDVM010000181.1 GCA_022826125.1 Defluviicoccus sp. | reverse complement strand
GAGCCGGTGAAGTGCTCGCGCCGGTCCTCGATCCACTTGACCGGCCGGCCGAGCAGGCGCGCGGCTAGCACGACCACCAGCTCCTCGTTGTACAAGAGGTACTTGCAGCCAAACCCGCCGCCGACATCGGGCGCGACGACGCGAACGCGGCTCTCGTCGGCGCCCAGCATCTTTACCAGCCCAGCGCGGACCTCGTGCGACATCTGGGTCGACGTCCAGATCGTGGTCCGGTCCTCGATCGGGTCGTGGCGTGCGACCGCGCCCCGGCCCTCGATCGAATGCGCGGAGCCGCGATGCTGAACGAACGTTTCGTTCGCGACGTGCGCCGCGCGCATGAACGCAGCGTCGCAATCGCCGTAGGACTGGCCGAATTCGAGCAGCACGTTGCTCTGTTGCCCGCCGCGGACGATGGGCGCGTCCGCGCGCGCCGCCTCGCGGCATCCCGCCACCGACGGCAGGGGCTCGTACTCGACCTCGACCAGCGCGGCCGCATCCTCCGCGAGATATCGGCTGTCCGCGATTACCGCCGCGACCGCCTCGCCGACATGGCTCACCTCGTCGGAGGCCAGGACGAAGGGGGTAACGTCTTCCGGCAGCTGGTTGGTCTTGAACCCGAGCGGCATTCGCGGCTGGGCAATATGGGGACGGAGGTCGTCGCCCTTATAGACCGCGTGGACACCCTCCATACCGGCGGCGGTGGCGGTATCGATCTCCGCGATCCGGGCGTGCGGATGAGGGCTGCGGACGAAGGCCGCGTGCAGCATGCCGGGCATGCGGATGTCGTCGACGAACTGGCCGCGCCCGCGCAGCAGCGCCGGATCCTCGATCCGGCGGACCCGCTCTCCTATGGCTCGCAAGGGTTCAAGCGCTTTTCAGATGGGCGTCGCGGCGCTGGAACAGCTCTTCGTCGGCATATCCCATGGTCTCGGGCCGACCGCGCCCCAGCATGACCTGGAAATAGACCGGTTCCAGGCTGTCGTTGATATAGCCGTGCACCACCCCCGGCGGGCAGGCGGCGCATTCCCACGGGCCGAGCCGTTTCTCGATCCGCTCGCCGGTCCGCTCGTCGTCGAAGAACACCGTGAGATGGCCCTGGAGCACGAAGAAGATCTCCTCGACCTCGTGCGTGTGGGCGGCGTTTCCCTGGCCGGGCTCGACATACATGATCGACAGCGTGAAGCCGCGCGCCGGGATCGCCTCGGTATCGTGATGCTTGCCCGAACCGCCGGGGCCGATGAAGCGGTGCTGGGCCCGCTTGTATCCCTCGATCTTCGCATCCTCGAAGGCCTCCCAGTCGGGCGTGATCTCCCGAAAGGCACGGGTATAGCGCTCGGCGATCTCGCTCAACGGAACGTCCACGAGCTCGGGGGGGCGGTCGTGCCGGGCAATCGTCATGGGAAACTCCTCGCAGTCTTGGCGGGACCGCCCGGATGATGGCACCGGCGGCGCAGGCGGACAATGCCCGGACGAGGTTGTACCCACAGCGGACCGTTGATACCGTCGAGGCGGGACGGAAACAGAGGAGGCAATATCGTGAAGGACAAGAAAATGGGGAAGACCCCGACCAGACGGTCGTTCCTTGCGAGCACGACCGGCCTCGGGCTGATCCTGGCGACCGGCACGGCGCCCGCGTTCATCCGCGAGGCCGGCGCGTCCAAGATGCGCAAGGTCACGTTCATGCTGCCCTGGCTGTTCGTCGGCGGGCATGCGTTCGAGTTCGTCGCCCAGAAGCAGGGCTGGAAGAAGCGCGGCCTCGATGTCGCGATCGCCCGCGGCTACGGCTCGGGCGCGGCGTGCAAGACGATCTCCGCCGGCAAGGCGATGTTCGGCGAGGCGAGCTACGGCGTCATGGTCAACGGGGTCTCGAAGGGCCTCGATGTCGTCGCCATCGGCGCCAAGCTGCAGAGGAGCCCGATCGCGATCTCGTGCCGCAAGGATTCCGGGATCAAGACGGTGAAGGACCTCGAAGGCAAGCATCTGGTCCAGGCGGCCGCTTCGGGCGACACCGTGATGTTCCCCGGCTTTGCGCGGGCCGCGGAGATCGACAAGGCCAAGATCAAGCAGACCATCGTGCATCCGAGCAAGCTGATCTCGACCGTGGTCAACAAGCAGGCCGACTGCACGGGAACCTATTACGTTTCCAACGCGGCGACGCTCGCCAGCAAGACCCCGTCGATCCACTTCCTCTACGCCGATTTCGGGCTCCAAACCCTCGATCTCGGGCTGATCACCCGCTCCGACATGATCAAGAACGATCCGGAGCTGGTGCAGCAAATGGTCGACGGCGCGATGGAGGGGCTCAAGCTCCAGATTCTCGAACCGGAGAAGGCGCTCGACATCATGATCGAGGCCAAGCCGGAGCTGAAGACCCGGCCGCGCAACGTGTGGCTCATCCATGCGGGCAACACCAACGCGCTCTCGCTCGGCCCGGCGGTGAAGGAGCACGGACTCGGCTACATGCTGCCCGACGACCAGAAGCGGACCCGTGACGTCGTCATCAAGTACATGGAAGCCAAAAACGTCCCGCCGACCGACAAGCTGTTCACCAACAAGTTCGCGGGCAACATCAAGCTGTCGGCGAGCGAATGGGACATGGCGGTCAAGAACAACGCCAAGTTCGATCCGAGCAAGGGCTGACGGACGCCCGGCCGGCGTCCTAGCGGTCCGGCGGTAGCAATCAACCCGGCCCCGGCCCGCCTTTCGGGGCGGGCCGGGAGAGGGGGTCCATGGCCGAAAAATCAGTCCACGTCGAGATCGCCTCTCTGCGCAAGATCTATCAGACCCGGCGCGAGGAGATCGAAGCGATCCGGAATGTCGACATGGCCGTCCACGAGGGCGAGTTCGTGTCGATCCTGGGGCCGAGCGGCTGCGGCAAGTCGACATTGCTGATGGCGGTCGGCGGGCTGCTGCCGATCAGCGGCGGCTCGATCGAGATCGACCGCGACGCGGTGACCGGGCCCCGGCGCGACACCGGCGTGGTGTTCCAGTCCCCGGTGCTGATGCCGTGGCGGACGATCGAGAAGAACGTGCTGTTCCCGATCGAAAGCCTCGGGCTCCGCGTGGCGGACTATCAGGACGGCGTCGCGGCGCTGCTCGAGATGACCGGGCTCGGCGGGTTCGCCGACAATTTCCCGAGCGAGCTCTCGGGCGGGATGCAGCAGCGGGTGGCGATCTGCCGCGCGCTGATCCATAACCCGACACTCCTGTTGATGGACGAACCGTTCAGCGCGCTCGACGCCATCACCCGCGACGCCATGAACCAGGAGCTGCTGAGAATCTGGCAGGAGTTCCAGAAGACGGTGCTCTTCGTAACCCACTCCATCCGCGAGGCGGTGTTCCTGTCCGACCGCGTGTTCGTCATGTCGCCGCGCCCCGCCGTCATCAGCAAGATCGTCGACATCGACCTGCCGAGGCCGCGCACGCTCGACATCGAGGAGACGCCGGCGTTCAACGTCTATGTCGCCGACCTGCGCAAGGCGATCGAGGGATAAGACATGGCACGACCGGAAGAGAACGGCATCGCGGCCCAGATCACGACTCAGGCGGTGAATCTCGCGCCCGCCACCGTCATCTCGATCGCCATCCTTATCCTGTGGCAGGTGATCGTGGTCGTCCTGAAGATTCCGGAGGCGATCCTGCCGACGCCGGTCCGCATTTTCGAGGTGATGGTCGAACGCTACGACCTCCTCCTGACGCACACCTGGCCGACGACGCTGCAATGCATTTACGGGTTCCTGCTCGCCGTCGCGGTCGGCGTCGGGCTAGGCATAATGCTCGCCTTTTCCCGCCTCTTCCGCACCGGGGTCTATCCGCTGGTGATCGCCTTCCAGGTGGTGCCCAAGGTGGCGCTCGCGCCGCTGTTCATCGTCTGGTTCGGGCTCGGAATGACGTCGCGGGTGCTGCTCGCCTTCGTCATCGCCTTCTTCCCGATGGTGGTCAACACCTTCGCCGGCATCCAGAGCACCGACCCGGTGATGATCCGCATGGCGCGGTCGTTCAGCGCGAGCCGCTGGACCATCTTTTCCAAGATCGAGTTTCCGACGGCGCTGCCCTACATTTTCTCCGGACTCAAGATCGGCATTACCTTCGCGGTGATCGGCATTATCGTCGCCGAGTTCGTGACCGCGCAGGAGGGACTCGGCTACCTGATCGTCTTTTCCGAAGGCAATGTCGACACGCCGATGCTGATGGCGGCGATCTTCGTGCTCAGCGTCGTCGGCGTGATCCTCTATGCGCTGATCGTGCTGCTGGAGAAGCTGGTGATCCGCTGGGACGTCGGGCAGCAGTTGTGACCGGACGCAGGCCGTGAAACCGCCACGTTTCGACTACCGGGCGCCGGAGAGCCTCGACGAGGCGCTTGATCTGCTGGCCGACAGCGGTCCCGACGCCAGGATCCTCGCCGGCGGGCAGAGCCTGGTGCCGGTGCTCAATTTCCGCCTCGCCCGGCCGGGCTTGCTGATCGACATCAACCGGATAGCGGAGCTTGCCGGCATCGACGACAAGGACGACCGTCTCGTCATCGGCGCAACCGCTCGCCAGCGCGCGATCGAAATGTCGACCGTCGTTGCGCGCGCGGTGCCGCTGCTGCACGAGGCGACTCGATATGTCGCCCATTTGCCTATCCGCACGCGCGGAACCGTCGGGGGCAGCATCGCGAATGCCGACCCGGCGGCGGAGGATCCCGCGGTCGCCGCCGCGCTGGAGGCGACCATGGTTTGCCGATCGCGCCGGGGCGAGCGCAGGATCGCCGCCGCGGGCTTCTTCGTCGACGTGCTGACCACGGCGCTAAAGCCGGACGAGATGCTGGTCGCGGTCGAATTTCCGAAGATTCCGGACGGGGCGGGTGCGGCCTTTGCCGAGATCAGCCGCCGCGACGGCGATTTCGCGCTTGCCGGCGTCGCGGCCCAGCTCGTGCTGGTGGACGGGCGGGTGCGCGACGCGCGGATTGCCGCCTGCGGCGTCGGTCCGGCCCCGCTGCGTTTCCGGGATGCCGAGGAGGTCCTGCTCGACAGCGCCTGCGAGCCCGAAGCGATCGAGGCCGCGGCGGACGCGGTGGCGGCATCGGCGGACCCGCACGACGACGTCCATGCGAGCGCGGCCTATCGACGCCAGCTCGCCGCCGCGATGGCGCGGCGCGCGCTGAACGACGCCCATGCCCGCGCGGGAGGGCACGCATGACCGCGAAGCGCAGCGTCACCGTGACGGTCAACGGCGAAACCCGGACGGGCGAGGCCGAGCCCCGCATGCTGCTGAGCGACTTCCTGCGCGAGGAGCTCGGCCTGACCGGCACCCATGTCGGCTGCGAGCACGGGATCTGCGGCGCCTGCACCGTGCACGTCAACGACGAGGCCGCGCGATCCTGCCTGATGTTCGCGGTCCAGGCCGACGGGGCCGAGATCGCCACCGTGGAGGGGCTCGCGGACGGCGAGACGCTGCACCGGTTGCAGCAGCTGTTCTCCAAGCACCGCGCGCTGCAATGCGGCTTCTGCACGCCGGGAATGCTGATGACGGCGCTGGACCTGGTGCGCCACCGGCCGAACCTGACGGAGGCGGAGATCCGCTCGGGCATGGCCGCCGTGCTCTGCCGGTGCACCGGTTACGAGGGCATCGTCCACGCGGTCGCCGAATACGCCAGCGGAGGCGAACGATGACCGCCACCTCCCCCGACGGCTATATCGGACGCTCGGTGCCGCGTCGGGAGGACAAGCGCCTCCTGCTCGGCCAGGGCTCCTATGTCGCGGATCTCGTCCTGCCGGGGATGGTCCACGCCGCCTTCGCGCGGAGCCAACTCGCGCATGCCCGCATCGTGTCGGTCGACTTCGCCCGGGCGTTGGCCGAGCCCGGCGCGGCGTTCGCGCTCGGCGGCGCCGAGCTGGCTCGGGAGATGCCGCCCATCGGCGGCATGCAGGTCACCGCGCCCAAGGGCTGGGCGGAGCGGGTCGATCACCGGATCACGCTGCCGCCGCAGAACCTCATGGCGAACGACCGGGTGCGCTATGTGGGCGAGGCTTTCGCCGTGGTCTGCGCCGACAGCCGGTACGCGGCGGAGGACGCCGTCGAGGCCATCGACGCGGAGTTCGAGCCCCTGCCGGCGGTTGTCGACCCAGAGGCCGGGTCGACGCCCGACGCCGAGGTCATTCATCCCGATATCGGCACCAACGGAGTCGCCGAGCTCTATGTCGAGAAGGGCGATGTCGCCGGCGCGATGGCGGCGGCGCCGCACCGGATCAGGCGGCGCTTCCGGCACCATCGATACGCCGCCATGCCGCTCGAATGCCGGGGGGTGGCGGCCGAATACGACCGGAGGACGGACTCGCTCACCGTCTGGTCGTCGACCCAGGTGGTCCACTGGGTCAGGAAGGAGCTCGCCTTCGCGCTCGGCATGGCGGAGGAGAAGATCCGGGTGCTCGCCCCCGATGTCGGCGGCGGGTTCGGCGGCAAGGGGCATGTCTACCCGGAAGACCTGATTATCCCGTACCTCGCCCGCCGCCTCGCACGCCCGGTGCGCTGGGTCGAGGACAGGCACGAGCACATCCTCAACGCGGCCCATTCGCGCGACAACATCCACGATGCCGAGATCGGATTCGACGACACGGGCCGGATCCTCGCCTTCCGCGACCGCTTCATCGTCGATTCGGGCGCCTACTCGCCGGTCGGCGCGGGCGTTGCCTACAACACGACCGCCCATCTACTAGGCCCCTACCATGTCGACAATTTCGCGGGCGGGACCGCCGTCGTCGTCACCAACAAAACGCCCAACGCGCCCTATCGCGGCGCCGGCCGGCCGGAAGCGGTGCAGGTCACCGAACGGCTGATGGACATCGTCGCCGACACGCTCGGCATGGAACCCGCGGAAGTCCGGCTGCGCAACATGATCGGTCCGGAACGGATGCCCTACGAGGTCGGCCTCCCCTACCGCGACGGCGTGCCGATGATCTATGACAGCGGCGACTACCCGGCCTCGCTCCGCCGCGCGATCGAGGAAGTGGGCGGGATCGAGGCGTTCCGCGAGCGGCAGGAAGAGGCCCGCGCGGAGGGCCGCTGGCTCGGCTTGGGCCTCGGCTGCTACACCGAGGGAACCGGCGTCGGCCCGTTCGAGGGTGCGACGGTCAAGGTCGATGCCAGCGGTAAGATCGTGGTCTCGACCGGGGCCTGCCCCATCGGCCAGGGGCATGAGACGGTGTTCGCGCAGGTGACGGCGGACGCCTGGAAGGTGCCCATCGAGGACGTGGTCGTGCTGCTCGCCGACACCTCGACGCTGACGATGGGTTACGGCTCGATCGCAAGCCGGAGCACGGTGACCTCGTCGATGGCGATCGGCGATGCGAGCGACAAGGTGAAGGCGAAGGTCATCGCGGTTGCCGCCAATCTGCTGGAAGCGAGCGAGACCGACCTCGAGCTTCGCGACGGCAAGGTCGCGGTCAAGGGCGTGCCGGACATGGCGGTGACCTTGCGCGAGATCGCGGCGGCGGCGGCGCCCGGCTGGCTTTCCCGCCGGCCCGAGGGCAGCGAGGCGGGGCTCGAGGCCACGTCCTATTACGAGCCGCCGACCGTCACCTGGGCCTATGCGTCGAACGCCGCCATCGTCGAAATCGAGCCCGACACCGGGCGGATCCGGATCGAGCGCTATGTCGAGGTCCACGATGCGGGCCGGCTGGTCAACCCGGGGCTCGCCGACGGGCAGGTCAAGGGCGGACTGGTGCAGGGACTGGGCGGCGCGCTCTACGAATCCATCGAATACGACGAGGCGGGGCAGCTCTTGACCGGCAGCTTCGCCGACTACCTGCTGCCCACCGCCGCCGAGACTCCGCCGATCGAGGTCGTCCACATGGAGACCCCGACGCCGCTCAACCCGCTCGGCGTGAAAGGCCTCGGCGAGGGCGGCGCGATCGCCCCCCCAGTGGTGATCGCCAACGCGGTGACCGACGCCCTCAAGCCCTTCGGCGTCGAGTTCAACACCCTGCCGATCCGCTGGCAGGACGTGCGAGCCGTTTTCGATACGGCGGGGTAGCCCGCCCATCCTTCGATACGGCGCTGACGCGCCTACTCAGGATGAGGAATCCTCTCGGGCTCCTCATCCTGAGTAGCCCCCGAAGGGGGCGTATCGAAGCGCCGCCCAAGAAAAAGGGCCGGCGCGAAGCCGTGCCGGCCCTTCCCTCGAAATTCGCGCCGTGCGCTACATCTCGTAGATCAGCTTCCGCGCGCGCGCGACGACCTCGGGCGAGGCGTCGGTCACGGCTTGCGCGACGGCCTTCTGAATGTCGGCGCCGGAGGACGCCATCAAGCGAAGCCTCCGCCTCTGGAGATCCGAGGAGAAGCTTTTGTCGGCGTTCATCTTGTCATAGGCCATCTGCAGGGTCTTGACCGCCTCGGGCGAGGCGTCCGGGTGCAGCGCGAGCCCGCGTCCGAGGATCCCGGCGACGGCGATGAAGTTGACGACCGCCTTGTCCATCTTGTCCTTGACCAGGTCGCCCAGCATCGGCACGTCGGCCGGCAGGTCGGGATCGCGGAAGATGCCCACCTGCAGCACCGCCTTGGCGAACTGCTTGCCGTCCTTGTCGGGCTTGAACCACTGCGGGACCTTGGAACTCCAGGCGAGCCAGTTGAACGACGCGCAGTTGGTCTCGCCCTGCTCGACCGCGAGGATGCTGCGGGACGAGCCCTTGTAGCCGGTCACCATCTTGATCTTGAAGCCGAGCAGCGACGAGGCGAGCTTGGGAACGATGTAGCCGGTCGAACCCTGGCCGCTGGTCGAGCAGATCATCTGGACCTTCTTCATGTCCTCCCAACTGTTCACGCCGATGTCGGTGCGCGAGACCATCACCATGTTGGTCTGGTTGCTGGAGCCGATCCAGTTGAACTGGCGCGCGTCGTAGCGCATCTTCTTCGGCCGCATCAGCTGGTTCACGACCGAGTTGTCGAGCGGAACGATCAGGTGGGCGTTGTCCTTGGGCGCCGCGTTGGCGAACCAGTTCATCGCCTTGGAACCGCCCGCCCCCGGCATATGCTGGACGATGACGGTCGGATTGCCCGGAATATGTTTGGCCAGGTGGTCCGAGAAGGTCTGTCCGTACTTGTCATAGGTGCCGCCCGGCCCATACGGGATGATGATCCTGATCGTCTTCCCGTCATACATCTGCGCCGATGCGCCGCCGGCGGCAATCGCCAGGGCCGCCGCGCCGAGGATGGCCGCGCGCCCTATCCGAATCCCGGTTTTCGCCATGTCGTGCCTCTCCTGAACAATCTTGGTTCGGGCGTGCGCCCGCGGGCGCCGCTCCGCCAAATCTCGCATTGCGCGACCCGTCGCGCAACCCGCGATTGCCTGCGCCGCGACGTGTCGCTTTCCTTCAGTCGAGCTCGTAGGGAATTTGCTTCGGGCCGAAGCGCCGGAGCCGTTCGCCGGTCTCCGGGTAGTACCAGGTCTGTGGATTGGTGCCGACATTGCCGCTGCGCAGGATGATGCCGACGGTGCGGGACGGGCCGTTATATTCGGCGTGGATCTCGCCGGGCGGCACGAAGTCGATGTAGCCCGGCGAGACCTCGCGGTCGCCGACCATTTCAAGATCGAGATCGTCCTCTTCAGCGTCCGAAATCCGCCTGTAACGGCGGACCGTTTCGCCACCCTTGAGCACGCCGTATACGGTCCACATGCTGCCGTGGTCGTGGATCGGCGTGTCCTCGCCCGGCTCCTTGATCAGCGCGTTGAGGACGAAGCCGTAGTCGGGATCCTCGTAGAACAGGAGGTTCTCGTAGTAGCCCTTCTCCGGATCGTTGCGCGACGGCCAGGTCTGGGCGCGTTCCTTCAGCTCCGGATCCTCAAGCAATTCCTGGAGATAGGGTCGCGCCTTCTCGAACCGCTCGGCGTCGTCCGCCGTCGACTCGTAAAGACCGCGCATCCTCTCGATGAAGTCCTGCATCGCGGGCAGCATCGCCGTCCCCTCCGTGAGCCTCGTTGACGCCACCATATTAACTCAGCCCGGCAATTCGGGCAGTCTTGCCGGCAATGCAGAATCCGGGATGGGGAACGGAATGGATATCGTCGTCGACAAGAGCGCATCGTATGAGAGCCTGAAGGACCGCGTGGTGGTGATTACCGGCGGCGGCCAGGGGATCGGGCGCGGCTTCGCGCACCACTTCGCCGCGCAAGGCGCGATCCCGGTGGTCGCCGACATAAACGGGGACAACGCGGCCAGCGTCCAGGCGGAGATCGAGACCGGGGGCGGCCGGGCGCTCGGCATCGAGACCGACGTGGCGAACGAGGCCGCCACGGGGGCGATGGCGGAGGCCGCGCTGTCCGCCTTCGGGCGGATCGACGTGCTGATCAACAACGCGGCGGTGTTTTCCCGGATCACCATGGCGCCGTTCTGGGAACTCCCCGTCGACGAGTGGAAGAGCGCGATGGACGTCAACATCACCGGCGCCTTCTTCTGCGCCCGCGCGGTCGTGCCGGCAATGCGGGAGGCCGGTTGGGGGCGGATAATCAACGTCACTTCGGGCACGGTAAAATCCGGCCCGCCCAACTATCTCCACTACGTGACGTCGAAATCGGCCGTCATCGGCATGACCCGGTCGATGGCGCGCGAACTCGGCGCATGGAACATCACGGTCAACACCTTCTGGCCGGGGGTCACCGACACCGGCATTCCCCGCCCGTCGGTGCCGCCTGAGATGTTCGAGAAGTTCGTCGAGATGCAGGTCGTCAAGCGTTCGACGCGGATCGAGGACCTCGCCAAGCCGATCCTCTTCATCTGCTCGGACGAGGCGTCATACATTTCGGGACAGATATTGGAGGCCGATGGTGGTCTGAATTTCGGGTAGGATGCGCCCGGAAGACGCGGAGCAAGTTATGGATACGCTCGCCGCCACCACGTTCGAATACCAGACCGGGTTCGCCAACGCGTTCGAGAGCGAGGCGATCCCGGGCGCGCTCCCCGTCGGGCGCAACTCGCCCCAGAAGGTGCCGTTCGGGCTCTATGCGGAGCAGCTGAGCGGAACCGCGTTCACCGCCTCGCAGGACTACAACCAGCGGAGCTGGCTATACCGGATCAGGCCGTCGGTCCGCCAGGGACGGCATTCCCGCATCGACAACGGGCTGTTGCGGACCGCGCCGATCCTGGAAGCGGAGTGTCCGCCCGACCAGATGCGCTGGGACCCGCCGCCGATCGGGGACGGCGCGGGTGACTTCGTCGACGGGCTCTCGACGCTCGTCGCGGCGGGTGACCTCGCGGCCCAGGCCGGCATGGCGGCGCATGTCTATTGCGCCGGCCGTTCGATGGAGGACCGCTTTTTCTGCAACGCCGACGGCGAGATGCTGATCGTCCCGCAGCAGGGACGTCTCCTGATCGCGACCGAGTTCGGGGCGATCCTGGCCGCTCCGGGCGAGATCGCCGTCGTCCAGCGCGGTATCCGGCTCCGTGTCGAACTGCCCGACGGCCCGAGCCGGGGCTATGTGTGCGAGAATTACGGCGCTTCGTTCCGCCTGCCCGAGCGCGGGCCGATCGGCGCCAACGGGCTGGCGAATCCACGGGACTTCCGAGCGCCCGTCGCGCGCTACGAGGACCGCGAGGGCGAGTTCGAGATCGTCACCAAGTTCCAGGGGAATCTGTGGGCCGCGCCGACCGACCGTTCGCCGCTGGACGTGGTCGCGTGGCACGGCAACTACGTCCCGTACAAGTACGACCTTTCGGCCTTCAACGCGATCGGGACGGTGAGCTTCGACCACCCGGACCCGTCGATCTACACCGTGCTGACATCGCCCTCCGACCTTTCGGGGACGGCGAACGTGGACTTCGTGATCTTCCCGCCGCGCTGGATGGTGGCGGAGGACACGTTCCGCCCGCCCTGGTTCCACCGCAACGTGATGAGCGAGTTCATGGGGCTGGTGTCGGGCAAGTACGACGCGAAGGAAGAGGGCTTCGTGCCGGGCGGGGCGAGCCTGCACAACGCGATGGCGCCGCACGGCCCGGATTCGGACGCCAACGCCAAGGCGATCGCCGCCGAGCTCGCGCCCCAATACCTCGCCGACACGATGGCGTTCATGTTCGAGACCCGCTACGTCTGCCGGCCGACGGCGTTCGCGCTCGAAACCCCCGCCCGCCAGCGCGACTATCACGATTGCTGGCAGGACCTGCCCAGGGCGTTCGATCCGAATTTGGGTTCCTGACCCCCTCTACCCGTCATCATGACGGGACGGGGTATGCCGTGCCCGGAGCGTTGATCGCCGCACCGGCTCCGGTTAGCCTTTTCCCATCGCGTCCGGACACGCAAGGCGCACGACCATGAAGCTGACCGACGACCAGATCGACCGGTTCCACGAGACCGGCTATCTCATGCTGCCCGGCCTGTTCTCCGCCGAGGAGGCTGCGGTCCTCAGGAAGGCGGCGGGCGAGGTCTACGCCATGGACCGCGAAGAGGTGGTGCGCGAAAAGGACGGGGTCTCCCCGCGCACCGCCTTCGCAGCCCATTGCTACCACGAAGCGTTCCGCCGGCTCGGCCGCCATCCGCGCCTGATCGAGCCGGTCATGCGGCTGCTCGACGGGCCGGTCTACATGCACCAGTACAAGGTGAACGCCAAGGTCGCCTTCGACGGCGACGTCTGGCAATGGCATCAGGATTACGGAACCTGGTCGCGCGACGACCTGATGCCGGAGGCGCGGGCCATGAACATCGCGCTGTTCGTCGATGACGTGACCGAGTTCAACGGCCCCCTCTGGATCATCCCGGGCTCGCACCGAGGCGGCGTCTACGAGGCCGGCCACGACCTGAAGACGACCAGCTACCCGCTCTGGACGCTCGACAAGGCCACCGTCACCGAACTGGCGGAGCGCGGTGGCATCTTCTCGGCCAAGGGCGAGGCCGGCAACGTGCTGATGTTCCACGGCAACATCGTGCACGCGTCGTCGCCCAACCTGTCGCCCTGGGGCCGGACGATCGTCTATCTGTCGCTGTGCCATGTCGACAACCACATCCGGCGCTTCAAGCGGCCGGAATGGATCGCCCACCGCGACTTCGCCCCCATCGAGGCGCTGCCGGACGACTGCCTGACGGCACCGATGCCGGGGTCGTCGGAACGGGCGGCGTGAGCCTTCACCGGCTCCTCCGGGAGCGCCAGGCGGATGACAACCCGGTCAGGGTCGGGATTCTCGGCTGTGGCAAGTTCGCCTCGATGTTTCTCGCCCAGGCGATCCGAACGCCGGGCGTTCACGTCGCCGCCATCGCCGACCTGAGCCCCGAAGCCGCGCGAAAGAACCTGGCGCGCATCGGCTGGCCGGCCGAGCGATATGCGGCAACGGATTTCGATGCCGCGCTCCGCTCCGGCGGCACCTGGATCACCGACGATGTCGAGGCGGCGTTCCGCGAGGGACCCATCGATCTGGTGATCGATTCCACCGGCGATCCGCCGTCGGGTATCCGCCACGTCTTGCTCGCCTGCGAGACCGGCAAGTCGATCGTCATGGTCAACGTGGAGGCGGACGCGCTGGCGGGGCCCTTGCTGGCGCGTAAGGCGCGGGAAGCGGGGATCGTCTACTCGCTCGCCTACGGGGACCAGCCGGCGTTGATCTGCGATCTCGTGGACTGGGCGCGGACCTGCGGCTTCGAGGTGGTCGCGGCGGGGCGCGGACACAAGTGGCTGCCCGAGTACCGGTTCTACACCCCGGACAATGTCTGGGACGGCTACGGGTTGACCCCGGAACAGGCCGCGTTGGGCGGCCTCAATCCGAAGATGTTCACATCCTTCCTCGACGGCAGCAAGCCGGCGATCGAGAGCACGGCGGTCGCCAACGCCACCGGACTCGCGGCCGCGCCGGACGGGCTCTCCTACCCGCCCGCCAGCATCGACCGGCTGCCCGAAATCTGCCGTCCGAAATCCGACGGCGGCGCGCTGCACCGCAAGGGGCAGGTCGAGGTGGTGTCGTCGCTCGAACGGGACGGAACGCCGCTCGATTACGACATCCGGTTCGGCGTGTTCGTCGCCTTCGAGGCGGACAGCGATTACGTCGCGCGCTGTTTTGGCGAATACGGCGTCCGGACGGACGACAGCGGCCGCTATGCGGCGATGTACAAGCGCTGGCACCTGATCGGGCTGGAGCTCGGGGTCAGCGTCGCCAGCGTCGCGCTGCGCGGCGAGCCGACCGGCGCGCCCATCGGCTGGCGGGCCGACGCCGTCGCGGTCGCCAAGCGGGACCTGCGGCCTGGCGAACTGCTCGACGGCGAGGGCGGCTACACCGTTTCGGGACGACTGATGCCGGCGGCGCGCTCGCTCGCCGAAGGGGCCCTGCCCTTGGGGCTGACCCACGGGGTGCGGCTCGCGAATCCGGTCGCCAAGGGCGGTCTGGTCCGGTGGTCCGACGTCGCGACCGATCCCGCGCAACCCGCCGTCCGCCTGCGTCGCGAGATGGAAGAGCTTTACCGGCCCGCGCTGCTCGAAGCGGCGGAATAGAGCCTAACGACCCCGGTAGGCCGCCGGGCGCTTCTCGCGGAAGGCGCGGATGCCCTCCTTGTGGTCCTCCGTGCGGATCAAGACCGACTGGCCGATCCGTTCGAGGATGCGCCCGGACGTCGTGTCGATCGAGTCGCAGGTGTTCATGATCACCTTGGCGAGCCCCATCGCGAGCGGCGCCTTGGCGACCAGCTTGCGGGCGAGCTCCATCGCGGCGTCCTGGAGCTCGGCGACCGGGACCACGCGGGTCACCAGCCCGATGCTCCGCGCCTGCTCGGCGTCGATGAAGGTGCCGGCCATCACCAGCTCCTTGGCCCAGCCCGGCCCGATCAGGTTGACCAGCCGCGAGCAGCCGCCCGAACCCGGGATCAGGTTGATGTTGGCCTCGGTGAAGCCGAACCGCGCGTCCTCGGCCGCGATCCGGAAATCGCAGGACATCGCGAGCTCCAGCCCGCCGCACGCGCACACCCCCTGGGCCGCGCAGATCACCGGGATCTCGATGCGCTCCAGCAGGTCGAAGAAATCGTGCACCCAGCGGTACTCGACGCGGAACCGCTCGGTCGGCCAGTCGTTCTCGAACCAGCTCACGTCCGCGCCGGCGCAGAACGCGCGTTCGCCCTCGGCGTTGATCACGATCACCCGGATGCCGGAATTGGCCTCAATGCGCCGGGTCAGCCACAGGAACTCGGCCCGCATGTCGTTGTTGAAGGCGTTCAGACGCTCCGGCCGCGCGAGCGTGATCGTCATGATCCCATCCCCGTCGATCGCGACCTTGAGCGCCTTGAAGTCGTGGCCCTCGATGATGTCCTTTCCCTCGTCGATCACTGGATGCTCCTCATGGTGAAGGTCGTGAATCTCTGCTCCGCAGGAGGGCGAGCACCCTCTCCGGCGTGATCGGGGTGCGGTCGATCGCGCCTGGTATGCCGATGGCCTCGTCGACGGCGCTCGCGATCGCCGCGCCCACGCCGTTGATGCCACCCTCGCCGCCGCCCTTGATGCCGAGCGGGTTGCGCGGGCTCGGCGCGTCCTCGGTCACCAGGCATTCGATGGCGGGGATTTCCGCGACGGTCGGCAGCAGGTAGTCGGCGAAGGTGACGGCGAGCGGCTGGCCCGCCTCGTCATACACGAACTCCTCGAAAAGCGCACCGCCGATCCCTTGGACGCAGCCGCCGACCAGCTGGCCCTCAAGCGTCGCGCCGTTGACCGCGCGGCCGACGTCGTAGGCGACCATGAAACGCTCGACCGTCACCGCCCCGGTGCCAGGATCGACGCGGCAGACCGCGATATGGGCGCCGTAGGGGAAGGTGCATTGCGAGGTTTCGTAGAACTCCTCCGCGGCAAGCGCGTCCGGGCCCCGCGTCCGCACGATCTCACCGAGCGAGATGGAGGGGCCGCCGGTATCCGCCTGCACGATCCCGTCGCGAGTCGTCAGGCTCCCGGCCGGCGTCTGCAAGAGCTCCGACGCGGCGGCGAGCGCCTTGCCGCGTACCGCGAGCGCGGTCGCGTGCACGGCGCTTCCCGTCATCACCGTCGCGCGGGCGGCATGCGCCCCGATGCCGTAGGGAATCCGGTCGGTCTGTCCGTGCACGACCGCGATGCCGCGATAGTCGACGCCGAGCGTCGCGGCGCAGATCTGCGCCATCGCGGTCGCGAAACCCTGCCCGACCGAGGCGCCGCCGGTGACGATTTCGACCACGCCGTCCCGGTCGACAGCGATCCTCGCGCCATCGGACGGGCCGCGGCCGCTCTCCTCGAGGAACGTCGCGACACCGGCGCCGACCAGCTCACCCGCCGTCCGGCGGCGCGCGAGATCGGCACGGAGATCGTCCCAGCCGACCGCTTCGAGCGCCTTCCGCAGCAGAAGCGGATAGTCCCCGCTGTCTAGAGGAAGCGTCTCAGCATAGGGTTCGTCGTAGGCGACGGTGTAGGGCAGGTCGTCGGCGGCGATCAGATTGCGCCGGCGGATCTCGACCGGATCGATGCCGAGACGGTGCGCCGCCGCGTCCATCAGCCGCTCGCGGACGAAGCTACTCTCGAACCGCCCCGGCGCGCGATAGGTGGCTGCGGGCGTCTTGTTGGTCAGCCGCACGTGGCAGGACGCGCGGAAGGCGGGCACGCGGTAGAGACCGGGCAGCGAGCACATCGACCGGTTGGGCACGCTGACGCCGTGGGTCCTGAGATAGGCGCCCTGGTCGTGCCAGATCTCGGTCTCCAGGGCGAGAATGCGCCCCTCCTCGTCGACGGCAAGGCGCGCCCTGTGGCGCTGCTCGCGTCCCTGGTTGGCGGCCGTCAGGTGCTCCTGGCGGTCCTCGATCCACTTGACCGGGCGTCCGAGCCGCCTTGCCGCGAGCAGCACGAGCAGGTCTTCGGGATAGAGCTCGCCGCGGATCCCGAACCCGCCGCCGACATGGCCCTCGTGCAGGTGAATCCGCTCGGGCGCCAGCCCCAGCATGCGGATCAAGGTCTCCTTGTTGCGGTGCGGGACCTTGGCCGCGCCATGGAGCTCCAGCCGGTCGCGCGCCGCGTCATAGACCCCGATCGCGCCCCTTGTCTCCATCGGAACGCCGGAATGACGCCCGGTCCGGAGATCGAGTTCGACCACGGCGTAGGCCTTCGCGAACCCGGCCTTCGCGTCGCCGCAGGTATGGGTAAGCAGCGTCGCCTCGGTGCCGAGACCGGGGGCGAACTCGCCCGGCTCCCCGTCCGCGGCGACGGTGGCGGGGAGCGGGTCGTAATGGACCTCGACGAGCTCGGCCGCGTCCTCGGCGACGTAGGGAGTCTCGGCGAACACCGCCGCCACCGGCTCGCCGACATAGCGCGCTCGGCCCAGCGCCAGCACGTGCTGCCGGAACGGCTTGAGAGCCTCCACCTGCCGGTCGGAGCGGAAGTCGATCGGCGGGACGTCCGCGATGTCGGCGACGGACCAGACCGCGTGCACCCCCTCCAGCGCGAGCGCTGCCGCGCCGTCGATCTCGCCGATCCCGGCGTGGGCGTGTGGCGAGCGCACCATCCGCATGTGGAACTGGCCGGGAAAGTCGATGTCGCCCGCGAAGCGTCCGCGCCCGGTGACCAGCGGCGGGTCCTCCAGCCGGGCGAGCGGCTTGCCCAGAAGGCCGTCGTTGGCGCTCACCGGGGTTTGGGCCTAGACCCGTCCGCCGGGCTCGAGCCCGAGGATCGCCATCCCGGCATGTTCGAGATTGGAGGGCGCGGCCTGGATCTGCTGCGACACGGTGTTCATGTCGCGGAAGCGCCGCTCGAACGGGTTCTTCGCGTGGATCGCGCTTGCGCCCGCCCGGTGATAGGCCATCGCGACCACCTCGCGCGCGCGGCCAGAGGCATAGGCGCAGGCGATCCGGAGACGCGCGCGGCGGTCGATGTCGAGCGGATCGCCGCGCCCCAGCACGTGCCAGATCTCTTCCATCATCTCCAGCAGATAGGCCCGCGAGGCCCCGAGATGGCCCTCCGCCAGCGCCACGTCGGACTGGACCGCGGTGCCTTCGCGCAGCTTCGCGCTGGTGTGGCTCGCCGTCTTGGCGGCGGCGAGCGCGATGAATTCGTCCAGCGTCGCCCGCGCGATGCCGAGCCCGACGCTCGCGAACGTCATCCCGTAGAACGCCGTGAGCGCGATCCGGTAGAGCGGTCCGGTCTCGCGCCGGTCGGGCTCGTGATCGCGCACGAAGGTATGGGCTTCCGGCACGTACAGGTCGTCGACCCCGTAATCGTCGCTCCCCGTCCCCCGGAGCCCCATCGTGTCCCATACCGGATCGACCGTGGCGGCGGCGGCGGGAAAGATGAAGGTCCGGATGCGCGGGCGCCCGTCCGGAATCGTGAGAGGGGTCCCGTCGGGTCCGGTTTCGGGAGTGTGCGCGCCGTACCAGGTCGCGTTGCGGATGCCGCTGGCGTAGGACCAACGGCCGGTCAGCCGGTAGCCGCCGTCAACCTCGACGACGCGCTCGCGCTTGTTGAACGGTCCCCAGGCGAGGACCGAATCGGGTGCGCCGAAGATTTCCGAAGCCACGTCCGGCGCAAGGAACGCGGCGGAAAGCGAGCAACCGAGCCCCTGACCGAGACACCAGGCCGTGCTGCCATCCGCCGCCGCGACGGTCGAGACCACTTCCAATATGGTCATGGGCGACGCCTCGCCGCCCCCCATCGAGCGCGGCAGGCAGAGACGAAACAGCTCCGCCTCGTGCATCGCGGCCATCACCTCGGGCGTCACCTTCCCCTCCCGCTCGGTCCGGTCGGCATGGGACGCGATCAGCGGGGCCACGTCGCGCGCGCGCCCCACCCAGTCGATCTCGCGCGGCGTCAGCGGTTCGGGAGTCGCCATGAAACGAGCCTTGTCGGAGAGCGCGGCGTTCAGCCGTCGTCGCCCTCTTCCCGGTCGAGCTTGAGCGAGAGGGAATTGATGCAGTAGCGCTGCCCGGTCGGCATCGGACCGTCTGGGAAGACATGGCCGAGATGGGCGTCGCAACGCGCGCAATGCACCTCGGTGCGGACCATGAACAGGCTGCGGTCGGTGGTGGTGCCGACCGCGCGCGCGTCACGCGGCTGGTAGAAGCTCGGCCAGCCGGTGCCGGAATTGAACTTGGTCTTCGAATCGAACAGCTTTTGCCCGCAGCAGACGCAGACATAGATGCCAGCGTCCTTGCAGTCGTTGTACTCGCCGGAGAACGGCCGCTCGGTGGCGTGCTGGCGGGTGACGGCGTATTGCTCCGGCGTCAGCTGCGCCTGCCACTCCTCGTCGGTCTTTTCGATCCGATGGGCCTTGGTCTCGATCGCCATGGTCTCAGTTTCCTCCGTACAGGCGTTCGAGCATGTCGCCGAACGCGCGCAGCGCTTCCGCCCCCGCTCCGGCATAGCTCGAACCGTGCATGCAGGCCAGCGTCTCCGGGCCGAGCCCGGCAAGCCGGTCGAGGATCGGCCCGGTCTCGCGCGTGAAGGGGACGGAATGCGACATCGGCCCCTCCTTCTGCGCCGAGTTATAGGCGTCTGTCCGGGCGATGATGTCGCCCTCGTAGAGCGGCTCCACGTCGCCGTTGTGGCCGAACAGGTCGGAGCAGAACAGCGTCCTGGTGGTCTCGTCGAACAGGAGGCTCGCGTCCCAGCCGTGCGGCACGTGCTTGGTCTCGATCACCCGGTACCGGTGGCTGCCGGTCTCGATCCGCTCGTCCTCGCCGAGGACCCGGGGCGGGCGGATCGCGAAGTCGCCGACCGAGGTGCGCGCACCGACGAAGCTGCACACCGCCTGGGCCTGCGGGGCGAGCGCAAGCCAGTCGTTGAGCGTGGCGCACTCGTCGGCCTCGAAATGGCTGAAGCCGATCCAGCGGATCGTCGAGGGGTCGAGGACGGATGCAGCCGCCTCGCGGATTTCGTCGAAGAAGCCGCGCAGGTTGGTGTGGTAGAGCAACGGCTCGTCGTCGCGCACGAGAAAGCTGTTGAACTGGAAATTCGCCTGCGGATTGTACGCCGACAACCGGAAGACGTCGGGCGCGATCTCGTCGACCTGGGCCATGCGGGCTCCCCAATCGGAACTTCGCGAAGTCTAGAGGATTCGGTCCGACGCGGAAACGGCGGGGTTTCTCCCCGATCGTCATAATGACCGGTGGGGTAGGGCAGTGCGGACGGACGGTCGACCGAGTTGATTGCAATGCCGACGAAATCCGGGGATGTGTTCAGCGAAGAAAGAAAGCGCGGCAACGATGGGCAATGCAGTCCGGAACCTCTTCTCGGAACGGCGCCCGAGGGTCCCCACGGCCGTCGCGGACCGCGGTAAGGAGTGTTGACCGTGCTTCCGGTTTCCGGACCCCACCGCGACCGTATCGTCGGCCGGCTGTGGGTCCTTTCGGCCGGGCTCTGCATGAGCGTCGGCGGGCCGATCATCCGGCTCGCCGACGAAAGCACGGCATGGCAGTTCCTGTTATACCGCTCCCTAGGCGCGGCGCTGGCGCTGCTGGCCTATCTCCTCGTCGCCGGCCATCCGGTGCTGCCCGCGATCCGCCGCACGGGCGTGACGGGGCTGATCGGGGGCCTCTGCCTCGCGGTCGGCTTCATCGGCTATGTGTGGGGCGTGATGAACTCCACGGTGGCGAACGCGCTCTTCCTGATCAGCGCCTCGCCCCTGTTCGCCGCTCTGCTCGCCTGGATCGTGATACGCGAGCCTGTGTCCCGTTCGATGTGGGTCGCCATGGGCGGCGTGATGGTCGGCGTCGCGATCATGATTGGCGAGGGTCTGGCCGAGGCGGACCTCTTCGGCGATCTCGCGGCACTCTCCGCCGCGCTCGGCTTCGCTGGGTTCACGGTCTGCATCCGGCGCGGCCGGCACACCGACATGAGCCCGACGATCCTGATCGCCGCCGTTATCGCCGCGGCTGTCAGCGGAACGATGGCGCTCGCCGGCGGCGCCGGGCTGGCCGTGCCGCTCGCCGATGTCGGCCTGGCCGCGGCCTATGGCGTGCTGGTGATTGGGGCCGGCATCTTCATGTTGACCATCGGCGCGAGGCACGTACCGGCGGCCGAGCTTGTCGTCCTGTCGCTGACCGAAGTGGTGTTCGGTCCGATCTGGGTCGCGCTCGCATTCGGCGAAATTCCGAGCCTTCTCACCCTCGCGGGCGGGATCGTGCTGCTCGGCAGCATCGTGGGCCAGGCCGTCGTCGGGATGCGCCGCCCCGATTGATTCCGCCCGGCGCGGGATACCAGAATGCTCGACCCCGCCGGACAGGGAGGCTGCCGCGATGCCCGACACCGTTTCGACCCTCGACTTCGACCGTTTCCGCCTCAACCACCTTGTCGATCGGCTCGTCCAGGCGGGAGAGGCGGAGGTGGTCGCCGAGCCGGTCCCGCTCGCGGCGGTGGCCGAACGGCTCGACGGCAATCCCAACGCGGTCCTGTTCAGGAACGCCGGGCCGGAAGGCGCGGCGCTCGTCGGCAACGTGATGGGGAGCCGCCGACGCCTCGCGCTTGCGCTCGAGACCGACGAGCGCTCGCTGCTGCCGACCATCCTCGAACGGCTTGCCGCGCCGATCCCGCCCGTCGAGGTCTCGCGCGACGAGGCGCCGGTGCAGGAGGTCGTGCTGGAAGGCGACGACGCGGACCTGACGGCGCTCCCGGTCCATCTCCAGCACGCGCTCGACGGCGCACCCTATATCTCGGCCGGACTCGACTTCTCGCGCGACCCGGCGACCGGGTTCACCAATATCGGGATGCGCCGGCTCATGCTGCGCGGCCGGCGCGAGGCCGGAATCGACCTCAACGCGCCGAGCGATCTCCGCGCGATTTACGGGGCGGCCCATTCGCGCGGCGAGCCCCTGCCGGTCGCCATCGTCGTCGGCGCGCACCCGTCGGACGCCATCGCGAGCCTCAGCCTGGTGCCGCCGCAGGATGAGCTTGCGCTGCTCGGTGGGGTCCGCGGCGCGGCGGTGCCGGCCGTCAAATGCGTGACCAGCGACCTGATGGTGCCGGCCGATGCGGAGATGGTGCTGGAAGGGCATGTCGATCCGTCCGGCTGGGCGGAGCCCGAGGGGCCGTACGGCGAATATGTCGGCTATTACGGCGTGCTCAAGTCGAACCCGGTCTTCCGTCTGGGCGCGATTACCCGGCGGCACGACGCGCTGTTCCAGACGGTGACCATCGGCGGGCGCTACATGGATTCGACCGATACCGCCCAGATCTGCGCACTCAAGACCGAGGTTTCTCTCTGGAAGGCGCTGGAGACCGCGGTCCGCGAGCCGGTCGGTGTCTACGTCACCGCGTCCTGCGGCGGGATGTACAATGCCCGCGTCTCGCTCCGCCAGCGGGTGCCGGGCGAGGTCCGCAACGCGATCGCCGCCGTCTTCGGCTCCAACGCCGACGTCAAGCACGTCTTCGTGACCGACGCGGATATCGACATCTTCTCCGATTCCGAGCTCGACTGGGCGCTCGCCACGCGGTTCCAGGCCGATCGCGACATCGTGGTGGCATCGGGTTTCCGTGCGGTGCCGCTCGATCCGTCGCTGCGGGGCGAGCGCGCCGGAGCCAAGGCGGGGTTCGACCTGACGATCCCGTTCGGCAAGCTGGGCGCGCAGGAATTCACCGTACCGGAACCGCCGCAGCTCGCGTCCGCCGAAGGGACGCCCGCGCGCCCGGCCGCGGAAGCGCTTGCCGACGGGCCGAAGCATTTCCGCGAGCTGATGGAAGCGGCGGGATCGGACGACGGGCGCGAGATCGTCCGCGAGCTGGAGGCGCTCTACGCCGAGGGCCGGCTCGGCAGGGACCGAGACGGGCGCTATGTGTTGGGTTAGAATCGCCCGGGACCGGATGCGAAACAGGGGGAGTCTGAGGAATGGATGTCCGAGCCGCGGTCGCGCATGAGGCAGGCAAGCTGCTAACCGTCGAGACGGTGCAGCTCGACGGCCCGGGGGACGACGAGGTGCTGGTCGAGGTCAAGGCGACCGGAATATGCCACACTGACGAGTTCACCCTCTCGGGCGCCGATCCTGAGGGTCTCTTCCCGTCGATCCTGGGCCACGAAGGCGCCGGTGTCGTGGTCGACGTCGGCAAGAACGTAACGTCGGTCGCGAAGGGCGATCACGTCATCCCGCTCTATATCCCGGAATGCCGGCAATGCAAGTCGTGCCTGTCGGGCAAGACCAACCTCTGCACCGCGATCCGGGCCACGCAGGGCCAGGGCGTCATGCCCGACGGGACCAGCCGGTTCTCGCTCGGCGGCGAGAAGCTGTTCCACTACATGGGCACGTCCACCTTCGCCAATTACAGCGTCATGCCGGAGATCGCGGTCGCCAAGGTCCGCGAGGACGCCCCGTTCGACAAGATCTGCTACATCGGCTGCGGCGTGACCACGGGAATCGGCGCGGTGATCAACACCGCGGGCGTCGAGCCGGGCGCAAACGTCGTTGTCTTCGGACTCGGCGGTATCGGCCTCAATGTCATCCAGGGCGCGCGGATCGCCGGCGCCGACAAGATCGTCGGCGTCGACATCAACGCGTCGAAAGCCACGCTCGCCGAGAAATTCGGCATGACCCATTTCGTCAACCCGACCGAGGTGGAGGGGGATCTAGTCCCCTATCTGGTGGACCTCACCGACGGCGGCGCCGACTACTCCTTCGAGTGCATCGGCAACGTGTCCACGATGCGCCAGGCGCTCGAATGCTGCCATCGGGGCTGGGGAGTGAGCGTGATCATCGGCGTCGCCGGCGCGGGGCAGGAGATCTCGACCCGCCCGTTCCAGCTGGTCACCGGAAGGGTGTGGAAGGGCACCGCCTTCGGCGGCGCCAAGAGCCGCACCGAAGTGCCGAAGATCGTCGACTGGTACATGGACGGGAAGATCAATATCGACGATCTGATCACCCACACCATGCCGCTCGAGGACATCAACTCGGCCTTCGACCTGATGCACGAAGGCAAGTCGATCCGTTCGGTGGTCACGTTCTAGGCGCTCTTCCCCGAGCATGAGCGAAGGAACAAGGCGGGTTCGCGCGGACGCGCTCGAATCCTTCGTCGCTTCCGTCTTCGCCGCCGCCGGTACGCCGGCGGCGGACGCCGGCACCATCGCCGAGGTTCTGGTGTGGGCCAACCTGCGCGGCATCGACACGCACGGCGTGCTGCGCGTCCCGGGCTATGTCGGGCGGATCGAAAGCGGCGAGTTCAACCCGCGCCCCGACATCTCCGTGGTGGCCGAGCTCCCCGCGGCGACGGTGATCGACGCGGACCGCGCCTTCGGGCCGGTCGGCATGTCGCGCGGCATGGAAATCGCCGTCGCCAAGGCGCGCGAGGCGGGGATCGGCGTCTGCATCGTCCGCCGCGTGACCCACATGGCGGCGATCGGCTGGTTCGCGCTCAAGGCCGCGCGGGAAGACATGATCGGGCTGGTCTTCGGATCGTCCAAGCCGAACATGGCCTGGCACGGCGCGCGGGCGCGCGGCGTCGCCACCAGCCCGATCGCCATCGCCGTCCCGGGGAAGGCACGGGAGCCGATCCTGCTCGACATGTCGACGTCGACCGGTTCGATGGGACAGGTCATGTTCGCGCGCGACAGCGGCACGCCGCTGGAACCGGGCGTGGCGCTGACCGAGCGGGGCGAGCCCACCACCGACGCCGGGGCGGCCCGTTTCCTGACTCCGCTGGGCGGGGCCAAGGGGGCGGGTCTCTCCCTGATGTTCGAATGCCTGACGGGCGTGCTCGTCGGCAACCCGCTGATCGCCACCGCCCTCGGGCCGGAGGGCGACTGGCGGCACAGCCAGAACGGGTTCGCGCTCGCCATCGACATCGCCGCCTTCACCGAGCCCGCGCGCTACCGCCAGGACATCGACACGCTGGTCGACGCGCTGAAGGCGCTCCCCGCCGCCGGGGGACAGGACGAGGTCGGCGTGCCGGGCGAGCGAGGCTACCGGGTCATGGCCGAGCGCCTGGAGAGCGGCATCCCGCTTCCCGCCGGCACGTGGCGCCGTCTCGCCGAGGTCGCCGAAGGGCTCTGCGTCGCGCTGCCGGCGGTCGTCGAGGGCTGAGGCTTACTCGTCGTCCTCGCGCTCGCTTCGGTAGACCAGCCGCATCAGGCCTATCCCGAGCGCCAGACTGGCGATCACGCCGGCCGCCATCGCGAGGAAGCCGACGATTCCGATCGGCGCATCGCCCGCGACCTCCCACATCCAGACGGCGGTGACGACCGCCGCGGTCAATAGCCCACCCAGCAGGAGACAGAGCAGCAGGGTCTGGTTCATGACAGCGATCCCTCGATACGGCGCTGACGCGCCTACTCGGGATGAGGAAACTAAATCCTAACCCTCACCCTGAGTAGCGGCGAAGCCGCGTATCGAAGGGCGCGCCTCAGCCGATCAGCGCGTTGCCGCCGAAGCGTTCGCGCCAGCGGGGCAGTACGTCGGGGTTGAAGACGTTGTCCGGCACCTCGCCCCTGAGCGCGGTCAGCACCGCCTCCGCTGCCCATTCGATCCCCGGCCCGAGCCCGCCGCCCTGGTTGTGCGAGATCATGTGGGGCGACAGCAGCACCTCGTTCCCCATCCGGAGCAGCTTCGACTCCCGGTCCATCGGCTCGTCGAGGAACACGTCGAGCGCCGCGCCAACGATCTCGCCCGCCTCGATCGCCTCAGCCAGCGCGACCTCGTCCATCGTGCCGCCGCGCGAGGTGTTGACGAAGAGCGCGGTCTTCTTCATCGCCCTGAACTGGGCCGCGCCCATCATGCCGCGCGAGGTGGGGTTCAGCGTGGGGTGAAGGGAAACGATGTCGGCTTCGCGCAAAAGCGTGTCGAGATCGACCCTTTCGACGCTGTGGCGGGCGAATTTCTCCTCCTCGACGAAGGGGTCGCAGACGATCAGGCGCACATCCCACGGCGTCAGAAGCTCCACCATGCGCCCGCCGATCCGGCCGAACCCGACGATTCCGACGGTGAGGCCGGGATAGCCGTCCTCGTCGCGGCGACCGAGATAGATGCCGCTCAAGGATTCGTGCTTCCAGCCGCCGCCCTTGACGTGGGCGTCCTTCTCCCGGTTGCGCTTGAGCATCGTGAGAATCATCGCCATGGCGCCCTCGGCGACGCCGCCCCAGTTCGCCTGGGTGGGCGCGTGGGTGACCATGACGCCCAGGTCGGTGGCTGCCTCGACGTCGATGTCGTCGGTGCCGACGGTGCACTTGGCGATGATGCGGAGCCGCTGCGCGCCCTCGATGACGCGCCGGTTGACCGGCGAGCTGCGGATCGAGGTGCCGGTCATCGCCACTGCTTCGGTGGCCTTTGCCGCCATGTCGTCCTCGTAGACGCAGCCCGGCGTCAGCCACGCCTCGTCGCCGTAGGTCAACCGGCAGCCCGCCCCCTCCATCCGGCGGATGCCGTGCCCCTCCAGATCGGCGTTGGCGAAGACGAAGACTGTGGGCTCGGACATGGCGCTCCCCGGAGCAGGATTGAAACCGGCCGATTTATAGACGCCAATCAGTCGAACAGGAAACGGAACGCGCCGTTCTCGCGGCGCAGGCGGCAGGGCTCGAAATGCGCGGGAAGCAAGAGCGTGTCGCGTGCCGCGACATCCTCGAAGATCGCCCGCCGGGTCGAGATCGCGGTCGGCCGGTGCTCGCAGGCGCGGCTGTTCCAGCCGGGATGGCGCGCCTGGATCGGATGGTGGATCACGTCGGCGGTGATCAGCCCCTCCTCGCCGTCGGACGAGATCCGGATGTTGACCTGGCCCGGCGTGTGGCCGGGGGCGGGCTCGAACCGGATGCCGTCCTCCACGACATGGTCGGGCGCCACGAGGTCGGCGAGACCGGCATCGAGGATCGGCTTCACGCTGTCCTCGTAGACATGGACGTACTGCCCGTCGCCGTTCTCGTACTTGGCCTCCAGGGATTCGAGGTCGGTCTCGGTGAAGACGTATCGCGCGTTGGGAAAGGTGGGCTCCCACCGCCCGTCGATCCAGCGCGTGTTCCAGCCGACATGGTCGACATGGAGATGGGTGATCAGGACGAGGTCGACGTCTTCGGGCGCGTAGCCGGCGGCCGCCAGGTTCTCCAGATAGGGCCATTGCCCGTGGGACCAGTAATCGCGCCTCCGACCGGGCTTGTCGTTGCCGACGCAGGTGTCGATCAGCACTGTGCGGTCGCCCGTCCGGAAGACGTAGCTCTGCATGCAGGATTCGAGCAGCCAGCGTTCTTCGTTGAGGAATCGCGGTATCAGCCAGTCGCGTTCGCGCTGGAAATCCGCCGCCGTGGAGTCCGGATACATCGCCCCCGGATCGAAGACCGGTGTGTCGTCCTCGAGCACGCGGGCGATCTCCAGCTTGCCGATCGTCGCCGTCGCCATGTCCCGCCCCTTCGTTGCGATGCCGTACAAAGCATCGAAAAATTGCGCTAGCATAGGATTTTAGGACCGCGCGAACGGCAAAATGAAGTCCCCCGATCCGGGCGCCGCGCCCCGCCAGGCGAGCCCGCATTCGATCACGGCGGCCGAATTCGACTGCGAGGTGATCGAGAACGAGGCGGTCAACGCCGAATACATGCATATCGTCGCGACAGCGGGCCCGCTGGCGACGTCGGTGAAGGCTGGCCAGTTTTTCCACATGCTTTGCCCCAAGAACGGACCGAACGGTCCTTTTTTCCGCCGTCCGATGAGCGTCTACCGCGCGGATCCGGAGGCCGGCACGGTGGCGTTCCTCTACAAGGTCACGGGGAGCGGGACCCGGGCGCTGGCGACGCTGGAGCCGGGCGACCGGCTCGACCTGTTCGGGCCGCTGGGCGTCGGTTTCAATCTGGAGCCGGGCTGGCGGCGGATCGTCGTGGTCGGCCGCGGGGTGGGGCTTGCCACGCTCGCCCCGCTCGCCGAGCTGGCGGCGGCGAACGGCATCGGCGTGACCGCGGTGCTGAGCGCGCGGTCGCCGGCGGTGATGATGTCGGCCGACCGCTTCCAGGCGATCGGCGCCGACGTGATCGAGGTCACCGACGCCGAGGGAACCAGCGGGCCCGCACGGCTGGAGCGGGTGCTGCGCGGGTCGATCGCCGACGGCAACGCGGATGCGTTCTTCACCTGCGGCTCCAACCGGTTGTTGCTGCTCCTTCAGCGACTCGGTCGCGAATTCGGCATTCCGGGCCAGGTGGCGCTGGAGCAGCAGATGGCCTGCGGGCTCGGCATGTGCTTCTGCTGCGTGCGCGAATTCCGCGTGGACGACGGGGTCGCGCATCGGCGGGTATGCTGGGACGGACCGGTGTTCGATCTTCAGGAGGCGATCTCTTGGTAGACATGCGGGTCGAGATCGGCGGGGTGGCACTTGCCAACCCGGTCATGCCGGCCTCCGGCACGTTCGCGGACGGGCTCGACAAAGCGGTCGATTTCGAACGGCTGGGCGCGATGGTGATCAAAACCATCACCCGGGAGCTAAGAGTCGGCAACGCGCTGCCCCGAGTCTGCGAGACGCCGGAAGGGATGCTGAACTCGATCGGCATCCCGTCCAAGGGCATGCCGTATTTCCACGAGCAGACGCTGCCGACATACGCGCGCTACTCGACGCCGCTGGTGGTCAGCATCTCGGCGCCCACGGTCGCCGGTTTCGCGGACCTTGCCGAAGAGGTCAGCCTTCCGGGCGTGGCCGCGATCGAGGCCAACATCTCCTGCCCTAACCTGGAAGAGGACGGCAAGGCCTTCGCCAACGAAGTCGCTTCGGCGGAGCGTGCCGTCGCGGCGATCCGCCGGCGCACGTCCCTGCCCCTCTGGGTCAAGCTGTCGCCCAACGTCACCGACATCGCCGAGATCGCCCGCGCGGCGGAGGCGGCGGGCGCGGATGCGCTGGTGGTCGCCAACACCTTCCTCGCCATGGCGGTCGATATCGAGAGCCAGCGTCCCAGGCTCGGCAGCATCACCGGCGGCCTGTCGGGCCCGGCGATCCGGCCCATCGTGGTCCGCATGACCTGGCAATGCGCGCGGGCGGTCGATATCCCGATAATCGGCTGCGGCGGCATCGCGACGGCGGAGGATGCCATCGAGTACATGCTGGCCGGCGCCAGCGCGGTCCAGGTGGGAACCGTCACCTTCGTCCGCCCGACGGCGATGATCTCGGTCCTCGAAGGCATCGAGAGCTATTGCGTCCGCCGCGGCTACGAGCGCGTCACCGACCTGGTCGGCGCGATTTCGGTCGAGGAGGCGGACGAGACCGACATGGAATGGGTCGACCCGCTCCGATGACCGAAGCGACGCTCCAGCCCGCGCAGGAAGACTTGCGCACGCTCGCCGTCGAGATCTTCGACACCCTGCGCCGGAGCACCGCCGCGAGGCGCGGCGTATCGCGCGAGAGTTTCGGCGCCGGCGAGAACGCGGCCTTCGAGATCCTGATCGACGTCGCGAAGAGATTCGGGCTCGAGACCGGCGTGGACAGGGTCTCCAACCTACTGATTTCGCTTCCCGGACAGGCGCGGGAAACGCCTTATGTC
>JAJDVM010000312.1 GCA_022826125.1 Defluviicoccus sp. | reverse complement strand
AGGGAGGGAGTCCTTGGCAACGGAAGAGACGGCCAGGCCCGATCTCGCCAACGACGATATCGGGGAAGAGGCCCGGCTCGCGCTGTGGCGCTCGCAACTCGAAATCCGCCACGTCGAGCAGCGCGCCCACGACCTGTTCCTACAAAACCTCGTCAAGGGGACGGTCCACCTGTCGCTCGGACAGGAGGCGGTCGCGGCCGGGTTCGCGGTGGCGATGGAAGGGGGCGACTATACGTTCTGCACCTATCGCGGCCATGCCCACACGCTGGCGCGCGGCGCTTCGATGTCGGGCGTCCTCGGCGAGCTGATGGGCCGCGAATGCGGGCTGCTGAACGGCAAGGGCGGCTCGATGCACCTGACCAGTGTCGAGCACGGCGCGATGGGCTCCTATGCCATCATCGGCGCGCATCTGCCGATCGCCATGGGCGCGGCGTGGTCGGCGCAATACCGCGGCACGAGCCAGGTCTCGGTCTGCTTCTTCGGCGACGGGACCACCAATATCGGCGCCTTCCACGAGGCCCTCAACATGGCGCAGATCTGGAAGCTCCCGGTGATCTTCGTCTGCGAGAACAACCTCTACATGGAGTACACGCCGATCGGCGACGTGACCGCGGTCGAGCATCCGGCGGCGGACCGGGCGTCGGCCTACGGGATGGAGTCGATCATCGTCGACGGCAACGACGCGGACGCGGTCTATCGCGTCGCGCAGGCGGCCTACGCGAAGGCGCGGGCGGGCGGCGGACCCTCGCTGATCGAGGCCAAGACCTATCGCCAGTGCGGGCACTCGCGCGCCGACCCGGGCGCCTACCGGCCGGACGAGGAGGTCGCGGAATGGCTCGCCCGCGATCCGATCCCGGCCTATCGCCGGAGGCTGCTCGATTTCGGCTTCGCGGAGTCCGCGGTCGACGGAATCGAAGCGGAGGTGCTGGCGGCGGTCGACGCGGCGACCGATGTCGCCAGGACCTCGCCGCCACCGCCGCCGGACATCCTCGAGACCGAAGTCTATGCCGATGGAGGCGCGGCATGGCGGAACTGACCTGCCGCGAGGCGGTCGCGGCGGCGATCGCCCAGGAGATGAGGCGCGACCCCTCGGTGGTGTTCCTCGGCGAGGACATCGGCGCGGCGGGCGGCGTGTTCAAGACCACCGTCGGGCTGTTCGAGGAGTTCGGCCCGGAACGGGTGCGCGACACGCCGATCTCCGAACAGGCCATCATAGGCGCCGCGATGGGAGCGGCGATGACCGGGCTGAGGCCGATCGCGGAGCTCATGTTCTCGGATTTCTTCGCCGTCTGCTGGGACCTGGTGGCGAACGAGATCGCCAAGTCGCGCTACATGACCAACGGCCAGGTCTCTTTCCCGCTGGTGATCCGCAGCGCCAATGGCGGCGGCGCCCGTTTCGGCGCCCAGCATTCCCAGGCGATCGAGAACTGGGCGATGATGATCCCGGGGCTGAAGGTCGTCGCCCCGTCCAACCCGGCCGACATCGTGGGGCTGCTGGCGGCCTCGATCCGCGATCCCGACCCGGTGGTCTTCTTCGAGCAGAAATCGCTCTACGGCACCAAGGGGGCAGTCCCCGACGGCGAGCATGTCGACACGCTCGGAACCGCGAAGGTGGTGCGCGAGGGGGACGACGCCACCATCGTCGCGCTGGCAGCCATGGTGCCGCGCGCCGCGGAAGCCGCGGACCACCTCGCCGACGAAGGAATTTCCTGCCGGGTGATCGACGTCCGCACGCTGGTGCCGCTGGATACGCAGACCATCCTCTCGGCGGTCTCGGAAACCGGACGGCTGTTCACCGTGGAGGAGAACCCGAGGCTCTGCGGCTGGGGCGCGGAGATTTCCTCGATCGTCAGCGAGGAATGCTTCTACGACCTCGACGGGCCGATCGTCCGCATCACCACGCCGCATATTCCGCTTCCATCGGCCGACAACCTGGAGGACCTGGCGCTGCCCTCGGTCGAGCGGATCGCGGAGACCGTCCGCGTCAACATGGGCTGAGGGTGCGATGGACGTCGTCATGCCCCAGCTGGGCGAGACCGTGACCGAGGGAACGGTCACGGCCTGGCACAAGGCGGCGGGCGACCCGGTCAAGACGAACGAAGTGCTGTTCGAGGTCTCGACCGACAAGGTCGACACCGAGGTGCCGGCCCCGGCGGACGGCGTGCTTTCCGAAATCCTGGTGGAAGCGGGGGCGACGGTCCCCGTGGGAACCCGGCTCGCGGTGATCGGAGGCGCCGGGGAATCCGCCGGCGCTGCGCAGCCGACCGCCGCCGCGCCGACCGGGACGCCGGCCCAAGGTCGTTCGATCCCCCTCGACTCGGTGCCGCGCAAGGATTCCGGCGGCCGCCCGCTCTCCCCGGCGGTGCGCCGGCTTGTGGCCGAGCACGGTCTTGACGTCGCGACCATTTCGGGCACCGGGAGGGACGGCCGGATCACCCGACAGGATGTCGAGGCTCTGCTTGCACCCGAAACCGCGGAGTCGGATCTCGTCCCGCTCGGGCGGATGCGCAAGCAGATTGCCGAGCACATGGTGCGTTCCAAGGCGACCAGCCCGCACGTGCTCCAGGCCGTCGAGGTCGATTTTCATGCCGTCGACCGGGCCCGCGACCTGCACGGCGAGACTTGGAGGGATAAAGAAGGCTTCTCGCTTAGCTATCTGACCTTCATCGCGCACGCGGTGTGCCGGGCGATCCCCGACTTCCCGCACGTCAACGCGAGCATCGAGGGCGACAACCTGCACGTCCACCGCCGGGTCCATCTCGGGATCGCAGTCGATCTCGGCCCGGGCGGGCTGATGGCGCCGGTGATCCGCGATGCGCAGGAGATGGGCGTGGCGGGGCTCGCACACGCCATTCGGAAAGTGGCGGCCGCGGCGCGGGACGGCTCGATCGGACCCGACGACCTCGCCGGCGGCACCTACACGATCTCCAACTCGGGCACGTTCGGGACCTTGATCACCGCGCCGATCATCAACCAGCCGCAGGTCGCGATCCTCTCGACCGACGGGGTGCGCAAGAAACCGGCGGTCGTGGAGACCGCGGCGGGAGACGCAATCGGCATCCGCCCCATCGGCGTGCTCGCGCAGTCCTTCGATCACCGCGCGATAGACGGCGCCTATTCCGCGGGCTTTCTCGCGCGAGTGCGCGAAATCCTCGAAGGGACGGATTGGACGGCGGCGCTGGGTTAGCGGATGCGCACGGTCGTAATGGGAGCATTCGGCAGGCCGGACACGCTCAGGCTCGCCGATGTGCCGGCGCCCAGCCGGTACTACGATCGTAACGAACGCCCCGCATATGCCGCTTGGCTCACGGCACGCGCTCAATCCAGACGGGTGCGATGATGGTTCGGGGCCTCGGACCTTCCTTGCTGTGTTGTTTTCCCGCGGCATTTCTGTTCGTCCTCGCCGACGATCCGAAGGCGGACGTGCGGCAGGGCGCCCCCGCGGGCGAGGTCGACAGGCTGTGCACCTTCCGGGTGGAGTCAGGTGAAGTGGTGATGCAACCGGTCGCGCGCTTCCCGGTCGTCATGCACCTGGCGCCCGATCTGCCACGCGCAATAAGCGACATCGCAATCGAAGCGATGAAACGGTGGAATGAGGGCTGGGCGGCTTACCTCATGGCCAGGTACGAGGGAGACCCGTTCAGCACAGGCAAACCGGATGTCGGCGTGGTTTCCCTGCAATTGTTCGGATGGCGGACTTCCGAAAAAAGCCTGGTGGCCGCGGACGATGGCGTGAATGCTATCGTGCTGTCGGATGGCGCGCCGGCGAGACGAATGGCGAGCACCCCGATTTCATGGGTTTCCAAGCCTCCGGTTTCCGCGTCGTCGGGCAACGGCGATGCCCGCAGCCCGATAACCGACGCCGACATCGAGATATACATGCACCGGCGACCTCGCGTGAATTATGGCGACGGACCGCCGGATAGAAGACAAATCGATGCGTTAAGTGTCATGGCTCATGAATTGGGACATGTGCTGGGGCTGGGGCACCTGGATCTGGAGGAGGACACCGTCATGACATTTCCTCTCAGGGAAGGCGTGAGAGTCCTGCCGTCGGCAAGGGATTACGATAATCTCATGTGCGTCTACGCTGCGGGTTTGCGCCATCGCTACAGCGACGGCGGCCCTGTTCGCTGAATCCAGAGAAGACCGAGCCTCATAAAATATGCCATTCCCAACCATGCGCGCGATCGTCATGGAATCGTTCGGCGAGCCGGAAGTGCTCAAGCTTGTCGACGTGCCTGCGCCCGACCCTGCGCCGGACGAATTAGCGGTGGCGGTCGAGGCGGTCTCCATCAATCGCAGCTTCGACCTCCTGGTCCGGCGCGACGGCAACAACCGCGACGTGGTCCTGCCGCATGTGCTGGGCGCCGATCCCGCGGGGACGGTCGTGGCGGTGGGCGCGGACGTGGACGGTTATTCGCCGGGCGACCGCGTGACCGTTTCCTCGACCATCCGTTGCGGAAACTGCCGCGAGTGTCGCGATGGGGACGAGGCCGCCTGCCGGAGGTCGGTCCATATCGGCGTCGACCGCTGGGGCGGCTATGCGGAACGGGTCGCGGTACCGGCTTCCAACGCCCACCGTATTCCGGAAGGCATGTCCGCCGCCGACGCCTGCGTGATCGTCCGTCATGCGCCGGCCGCGTACAATCAACTGATCGACAAGACCGCGCTCCGGCCCGGCGAATGGGTGCTGGTGATGGGCGCGGCGGGGGCGCTCGGCAGCTTCTGCGTCCAGGTCGCCAAGGCGCTCGACGGAAGGGTGATCGCCGCGGCGGGCTCCGATGACCGGGTCGAGGCGGCGCTATTGCTCGGCGCCGATCACGGAGTGAACTACCGGGCGAACGACCTCGCGGACACGGTCCGCGGGATCACCGACGGCGAGGGCGTGGACGTGGTGTGCGAGAATATCGGCGATCCCGGACTATGGGACGGCGCCTTCGACAGCATGGCCCAGCGCGGGCGGCTGGTCACGATGGGCGCCCATGGCGGCGGCCGGGTCGGGCTCGACGTCCGTAAGCTCTACGCGAAGCGACTCCGCCTGATCGGATCGGCCGGGGTGACGAAGAAAAACATCGACGAATCGCTGGCGGCGGGCTCGCGGGGTGCGCTCACGGTCCTGATCGACTCCATCCACCCGCTCGAATCGGCCGCGGCCCAGCACAGGCGACTCGAAGCGGACCGTTCGATCGTCGGCAAGGTCATCCTCGATCCCACGTTGGCCGCATAGGAGGTGTCCATGTCCGTCGAACCGCTGCTTCCGGTCGTTCTCGGCAACGGGCGGGTTCGTTACGCACCGGGAATGCGCGCGGGGTCCTGGGTATTCGCGACCGGCCACATGGCGCAGGATTACGGCAGCGGGATCGCCGCCTCGGTGATGCGGGAAGGCGCGCCCAACGCCGCCGGACCCACGGCCGCGCGGGAGGCGGCACGCGTGTTCGACAATGTCGAAGCCGTGCTCGCCGCGGGCGGCGCCACGCTCGACCGGGTCGTCCGCACCGACCAGTACTACACCGGCGTCGCCATGGTGCCGCCCTATCAGGCAGAACGGCGGAGGCGCTTCGGCGCGCTGATTCCGCCCAGCACGTCGATTGTCCAGCAGGGCCTGCTGCTGCCGGGCGCCGCGCTCGACCTCCAGGTCATCGCCGTCGCCGGGGACGGCCCACCGGTCACCCATGTCGACCACGAGACCCTGCGCGGCCAGCCGACCTCGGGCTACTCGGCGGCGTTGACGGCGGGCGACTTCGTCTTCGTGCCGGGCAACACGGCGACGGCCGTCGCCGGCGAAGAGACACGCAACGGAGTCGCGGCAGACGCCCTCATAAAGCAGGGGCAGCTTTGGGGCGGCGAGCGGCTCAGGCTGGAAACCGCTTTCATCGTGGAACACCGGCTGTTCCCCTCGCTCGAGCTCGCGGGTCTCGGCCCGGCGGACGTCGTGAAAGCGCAGATCTACCTGACCGACCCCGAGGACTGCGCGGTCGTGCACGATGTCTGGGTGGAGCATTTCGGCGCGGCGGCGGCGGTTTCCGTCGTCCCCTGCGCCACGCGGGGGCTCGTTATCGAGGACGGCAAGATCGAGATCAACATCCTCGCCCACCGGGACGGGGCGGCGGCCAAGACGCCGGTCGAGGCCGGCACGCCACCGATTTTCCAGAACCAGGCGGAAGCCGTCCGCTGCGGCGATCTCCTGTTTCTATCGGCGCTGATAGCGGCGGACGATGACGGTCCGCTGGCGGCGGGCGACCCGCGCCAGCCTCGCTTCTCGGAGCGCGCCGGCGACGAAGCCGACGCGATCCTGGACGCCGCCGCCCGGATTTGCCGAGCGGCCGGCACCTTGCTCGAAAACGTCGTGCGGGTGCAGCAGTTCCACACCGACATCGACGATTTCTATGCCGTGCACCAGGCCTGGCAGCGCCGCCTGCCCGGCCGGCCGATCCCGTTCTCGGCGGTCGAGGTTCCGGGTCCGCTTCCCGTGCCCGGCTGTTCGGTGATGATGGATCTCTGGGTTTACGCACCTTAACCGCAAGGGAGACAGCCGATGCGCCTCGCCGTGCCGGACCTTATCTCGAACTCCTATTTCCCCTCGATCTCGGCCGTGGAGCTCGGCGATTTCGCGGAACAGGGGCTGGACGTAAGCCACGAGCTGATCTTCCCGGTCGACAAGTGCTACGGGGCGCTGCGCGACGGCGAGGTCGATTTCATCGGCGGGTCGGCGCACGCGGTGCTTTCCGCCTTTCCGCGCTGGGACGGCGCGAAGCTGCTCTGCTCCCTGTCGCAGGGCATGTACTGGTTCCTCGTCATGCGCGCCGACGAGGGCCTCGAGCGCGGCGACCTCGGCGCCGTCAGGGGCAAGAAGATCGGCGCCGCGCCATGGGTCGATATCGGCCTCAAGCGGATGCTGCGGGAGGGCGGGATCGACCTCGAACGCGACGGGGTCGAGATCGCGCCGGTGCCCGGCACCTCGGGCCCGAGGGTCAGCTTCGGCGTGACCGCGGCCCGGGCGCTGGAAGAGGGTCTCCTCGACGGATTCTGGGCGAACGGCATGGGTGCCGAGATCGCGGTTACGCGCGGCGTGGGAACCATCGTGGCCGACGTTCGCCGGGGCGACGGCCCGGCTCCCGCGTTCAGCTACACCCAGCCCGTCTTGGTGGCGCGGGAGGAGACGATCGAGGATCGTCCCGAGGAGGCGGCGGCAGCGGTCCGCGCCATCGTCTCGACCCAGCGGAAGCTCAAGCAGGATGTCGGCCGAGCGACGGGGATCGGCGAGAAACTGTTCGGTCCGAACGAAGCGAAGCTGATCGCCCAAGTGGTGGAGCGCGACCTGCCGTTCTACGACCCGTCGATCCCGGAAAGCCTCGTCGAGGGCATGAACGCGTTCGCCCTCGACATGGGCATCCTCGACCGCCCGGTCCCATACGAGCGCGTGGTCGCGACCCGGTTCAGCGAACTGTGGGCCTGATCTATTTCAGCGGCGAATACTCCGCCGCGAAGCAGATCTTGCACTCCTGCGTCAAGATCGGATCGGGGCCGCCGCTGACGTTCCTGGGCGGCCAGATCCCCTTCGCCCGAGCCTCTTCGCGTACCTCGCGGCGGTGCTCCAGGCTCTCATAGCCCCAGATGTGGACGAACTTATTGAGCACGCCGCATTCGGTGACCATCGCCATCGCCAGGGGCGACATTTTGACGCGCTCCTCGATCGCCGACGCCCAGTTCTCGACCAGCGCCGGCTGCCCGTCGGCGCGCATCATGTATTCACGCCACTCGAAGACCGGCCCGAGATCGCCGCTCGCCATCGTCGGGGTGAAGGGCAAGGGCGTGAAGATCTCCGACTGCATGGTCTCCAGCAGGTGGGAGACCTTGGGCGGCCAGTTGGGGTCCTTGCCGCCTTCGACGCGGAGCCTCTCGCGTTCGCCCATATCGGCATAGGGCCAGATGTGGATCACCTGGTTGAGGGGCCCGATCTCGGTATAGAGCATCGCGCTGATCTGCGAGAGCTTGCCGCGCGTCTCGTAGCCTTCCGCGAAGAGTTTGAGGAATTCGGGCACCTTGCCGCGCGATACGCGATAGCTCCTGGCTTCGTAGATCATGACCGGTCCTTTCCGTTCGGTGTCAGATGAGGCTGTCGCCGGCGAACCGCTGACGCCACAGCGGGATTGCGTCGGGGTTGCAGACATTCTCCGGAACCTCGCCCCTGACGGCTGCGAAAATCGCCTTCTCGACCCACGGCACCGCCATCTGCAAGCCGGTGCCGACATTGTTCGAAATCATGTGCGGCGACAGCAGCACCTTGTCGCCGAGCCCGAGCAGCGGCGTTTGCGGCCGGGGCGGCTCCTCGGGCAGGACATCGAGCGCGGCGGCGGCGAGCCTGTCGGAGTGGAGCGCGTCGAACAGCGCGTCGATATCGACGATAGGGCCGCGCGCGGAATTGATCAGGACCGCGCCCGGCTTCATCAGCCCGAGTTCGCGCACCCCGATCATGCCGTCCGTTTCCGGGGTGAGGTTGCAGTGGATCGTCACCGCGTCGGCTTCGGACAACAGCTCGTCGAGCGACACGCGGCGCACGTTGCGGCTCACGAACTGCGAGTCGTGGGCGTAAGGATCGTAGGCCAAAAGGCGGACGCGCCAGGGTGCCAGCAAGTCGGCTACGCGCGAGCCGATGCGCCCCAGGCCGATTATCCCGACCGCGATCCCCGGGTAGTCGTCCGTCAGCCGCGCGCCGAGATAGGTTCCCATCAGGGCGGGGTCGCGCCACTGCCCGTCTTTCACGCTCCGGTCGCGCTCGCGCACCTTCTTGAAGAGCGCGAGCAGAAAGGTGACCGCCCCTTCCGCGACGCCGCCCCAGTTGCTCTCGGTCGGGCTGTTGACGACCAGAATGCCGAGTTCGGTCGCCGCCGCCTCGTCGACATTGTCGTAGCCCACGGAATACTTGGCGATCAGCCGCAGGTCGGGCGCCGATCGGAGAGTGCGGCGCGTGAGGATGTTGAGGCGGTTGGCGACCCCCGCGGCGGCGACCGTCGACGGGGCGAAGACGAGCTCGGTCGATTCGCCGGACCTGTTGGCGGCCTGCGACCATGGCTCGTCGGGAACCCGAACGTCGAGCCCCGCCTCGCGCATCCGCTCGTAAGACCCGCCGCTCGCATCGACGGCGGCATAAACATGGACCTTCGGTTGCACCCTTCTATCCCTTTTCCGGCCGTGTTTATTCGTCGGGAATGTCGGAGACGTGGGCGGACACGATCCGCCAACCCTCGGGCATCCGTACCCAGCATTGACTCTGGCGGCCGACCATGCGCCCGTCGGGCCGGGTCGCTTCGGTATCGGCCATTGCAAAGTCCCGTCCGAACGTCTTGATCACCGTGTTGCGCAGCGTCCGTTCGACGCCCGCGATATTGCGGTTGCGGCGGAACAGGTCGATCGCGCGGTGGCCCAGCAGGGTGCCGTTCGGACCGTAGCGCAGCGTAAGCGGGCTGTCCCAGAATAGCGTCGCGAGCGTGTCGACGTCATTGATGCCGAGCGCCTGCTCATAGCGCTCGAAAGCCGCCGTCACCTCCGCGACCACCTCGGGAATATTGACTTCGTGCGGTTCCACCACCTTGTCTCTCCGCCGACGCTTGCCGGGCGCAAGAATGTCGGGATTGCCCCGCCGGTTCAACCGGGCGCCGCTTGTCACGGGGACGCGGCGGCTGCATGC
>JAJDVM010000209.1 GCA_022826125.1 Defluviicoccus sp. | reverse complement strand
GGTCGTCGAACACATCGCCGACCGCGTAGCGGTGATGTATCTCGGCCGCCTCGTGGAGTTGGGAGAGACCGGAGGGATTTTCGAGCGGCCGCGCCATCCCTATACCGAGACCCTGCTCCGCTCGATCCTGACCCCGGACCCGGCGCTCGGCCTGCCCCCGGGGCCGTTCGACGGCGAGTTTCCGGATCCGCTCGACCCGCCTTCCGGTTGCCGTTTCCATCCCCGCTGCCCCGAAGCCATGGACATCTGCGGCCGGGACGCGCCCGGGGCGTTGTCGGATTCGTCCGGCCTCGTCGAATGCCACCTGTACAATGGGAAGAGCCATGACCGATGACGACGCCCGTCTGATCGCGCGACTCGGGAAGCTCGACACCTGCGCGGTTTCCGATGCGCTGGACGCGCTCGGGCTGCCTTGCGCGGTGACCGGGATCGCGGCGCAGGCGACGGCGAAGCGGGTCGCCGGCCTGGCCGTCACGGTCAAGCTGACCGACCGGAAACCGGAGAACGCGCCGGTGAGGCATCTTTGCAGCGGCGCGGTGGATTCGGCCGGCCCGGGCCGGGTGCTGGTCATCGAACAGCGCACGGGCATCGACGCGGCCGGGTGGGGCGGGGTGCTGTCGAACGCCGCGCAGGCGGCCGGTATCGAAGGGGTGATCGTCGATGGGCCGGCACGCGACATCGACGAGGCGGCCGAGCTGGGCTTTCCCGTCTACGCCCGCAGCGCGACCGCGCGAACGGCGCGCGGGCGAATTCACGAAGAGGGTTTCAATATCGACATCGCCGTCGGAGAATTGACCGTGCGTCCCGGAGACCCGATCATCGCCGATCGCAGCGGCGTTGCGGTGGTTCCGCGGGACCGGGCGGAGGAGGTGCTGGACAAGGCCGAATCGATCGTTGCCAGGGAGCGGGCGATGACCGAGGCGGTGAGGCGCGGCGAGCCGGTCAGCCGCGTCATGGGAGCGTCCTACGAAACGATGCTGCAACGGGGTGGAGACGATTGATGGCGGAAATCGTTCTTGGCATGTGGACGACTCACGGGCCGACCCTGAACACGACCCCCGATCTATGGGGCGAGCGGGTCAAGGCCGATCTGGTGAACGAGCACTGGTTCAAGGGCGAGCGCTTCACCTTCGACGAGCTAATCGAGCGGCGGTCGGGGGAGAACATCGCCGCGTGGATCGCCGACGACGAACGCCAGCGGCGCTACGACGCCTGCCAGACCGGCATCCAGGAACTCGCCGACAAATGGGAAGAGATGGCGCCCGACGCCTGTGTCATCCTCGGCAACGACCAGCGCGAGCTGTTCCTCGAAAACATCCAGCCGACCTTTACCGTCTATCGCGGCGAGACCTTCTACAACCAGCCGACCAGCGACGAGCAGAAGGCCAAGCTGCCGCCCGGGGTCGCCGATGCGGAATGGGCCTACCGCCCGGAACGGCATACCGTCTATCCCGGCCTGCCCGACCTTGCGGAAATCGTGTTCGAGCGCGCCATGGGAGAGGGGTTCGATCTCGCCGCGTCCAACGAATGGCTCACGCACACGAATCACCGCCATGTCGGCACGCCGCACGCGTTCAGCTTCGTCCTTCGCCGGATCATGCGCGACCGCGCGGTTCCTACCCTGCCGGTGATCTCCAACACCTTCTACCCGCCGAACCAGCCGACCGCGCGGCGCTGCTTCGACTTCGGGGCGATGATCGGGCGCGCGATCCGCGACTGGGATTCGCCGGCCCGCGTGGCCGTCGTCGGGTCCGGGGGAATGTCGCATTTCTGCATCGACGAGGATCTCGACCGGCGGTTCCTCGATGCGTTCTGCGACCGGAACGAAGAGGCGCTCTGCGGCATCGAGCAGGACCTGCTCCAGTCCGGATCGTCGGAGCTCCGCAACTGGATCGTCGCGGCGGGGGTGCTGTTCGGCACCGGGCTCGGCGGCGACGTGATCGACTACGTTCCCTGCTACCGGTCGATGGCGGGGACGGGAACCGCAAACGCCTTTGTCTGCTGGACCTGAACGCGGCCGCGTAAACGGATGGCGGACGATCCCCGCGTCGTCGTCCTCGGAGGCGGTCCCGTCGGACTCGCGCTCGCCGTCGAACTCGGCCTGCGCGGCATTTCCTGCACGGTGATCGAGCGGCGGACCGAGCCGCATCGTATCCCGAAGGGCCAGAACCTCACCCAGCGCACGCTCGACCTGTTCTATTCCTGGGGCATCGCGGACGAATTGCGGTCCCGGCGGCCGATCCGGCCCGGCTACCCCGGCAACTCGATCGTCGCCTATGGCGATTTGGCGAGCGAGCACTGGTTTTGCGGCGTCTACCGGACTGCGGTGGACAAGTACTACTTCCAGCGCAGCGAGCGGCTGCCCCAATATCTCACCGAACAGGTGCTCCGCGACCGGCTGAAGGAGGTCCCCGCCGTCGACGTGCGAACCGGATGGTCGGCCGAGGCGGTCCGGCAATCGGAACATGCCGCGGAAGTCGAGATCGCCGACCGCGAAGGCGCGCGCCGCGAAACGGTCGGGGCCGATTACGTCGTCGGCTGCGACGGGAGCCGGTCCCTGGTCCGGGAGAGCGCCGGCCTGGCTTCGAGCGGCACCGACTATGAGCAGACGATGGTGCTCGCGGTCTTCCGCTCGGCGGCGCTGACCGAGAGGCTCAAGCGTTTTCCGCCGGCCTATATCTACCGGGTGGTTCATCCCGATCTGAAGGGATACTGGCGGTTCTTCGGCCGTATCGACGAGCACGAGGGCTGGTTTTTCCACGCTCCCGTCGGCGGCGCGGAGCGGAACGAGCAGGGGGTGCGCGCGCTGCTTCGCCGGGCGGCGGGTTTCGAGTTCGAATGCAGCTTCGACCATGTCGGCTACTGGGACCTCCGGGTCTCGATCGCCGACAGGTTTCGCGCGGGGCGCGTCTTCATCGCGGGCGACGCGGCGCACAGCCATCCGCCCTATGGCGGGTACGGTCTCAACACCGGATTCGAGGACGCCGCCAATCTGGGATGGAAGCTGGCGGCCGTGTTGCAGGGATGGGGCGGCGAGGGGCTGCTCGATTCCTACAGCGAGGAGAGGCAGGCCGTCGCGAAGGACACGGCGGAGGAATTCATCGACAGCCGCATTTCCGCGGACCGGGACCTCTTCGACCGGATCCACCCGGAACGGGATGCCGAGGAATTCGCGCGAGGCTGGGAAGCCTACGCGCGGGCGGGGAATACGCATCTCAACAGCTACGCGCCTCACTACGCGGGATCGACCGTGGTCGAAGGGCCGCCCGGCGGCACGACCGGCGCCGGAGCCGCGCGGAGCGAGCGCGCCCGGCCGGGTCACTACATGCCGCCGTGGCGGCTGGCCTCCGGGCGCAATGTCTTCGAAGAGCTGGGGCGCGGTTTCAGCCTGGTCGCCCTGGGCGCCGGCGGCGAGGGGATCGCCCCGTTCGAGCGCGCGGCGGCGCGGCGCTCCGTCCCGCTAAAGGTCGTCCGCGACCCGTCGCCCGGGAGCCGGGACCGTTACGGGGCCGGCTTCGTCCTCGTTCGCCCCGATGGCTACGTGGCGTGGGCGGGCGCCGCCCCGGGGGACGCGGAACCGGTAATGGCCAAGGTGACCGGCTGGTGACGTCTCCGCCTATCCGCCCATCAGGCTGGGCAGATAGAGGGTCAGCCCGGGGATGAAGACGATCAGCAGCAGGCGGACGATATCGGCCACGAAGAACGGGCTGATGCCGGTGAAAATTCCCCAGAGCGACATTTCCGGCATGATCGTCTTGAGCACGAACACGTTCATGCCGATCGGCGGCGTTATCAGGCTGATCTCGGTCACCATGATGACCACGATGCCAAACCAGATCAGGTCGAAGCCGAGGCTCTGGACGACCGGGAAGAAGATCGGCACCGTCAGCAGGATCATGCCGATGCCTTCGAAGACGCAGCCCAGCAGGACGTATATCAGGCAGATCACCAGGACCACGGTGATCGGCGCGATCTCGAGCGAATTGACCCAATCGACGATCTGATTGGGCATGCCCGAGATGTTCATGAAATTGGACAGGATGATCGCGCCGAACGCGACGCTGAACACCATGGCGGTGGTCTGGCCGGCCTCGATCAGGGCGCTGCAAAAGCCGCGCCAGCCCATCTTCTTGCGCGAGACCGCGAAGGCGACGGCCCCGACCGCCCCGATTCCGCCCGCCTCGGTCGGCGTGAAGACGCCGAGATAGATACCGCCCAGCACCAGCAGGAACAGGACGATCATGCCCCAGACGCCCTTCAGCGCGAGGAAACGGTCCTTCCACGGCGTCCACGGCCCCCTCGGGCCGAGCGAGGGGCGGAACGTGATCAGGACCTTGATGACGAAGATGTAGAGGGCGACGGTGATGATCCCCGGAACGATTCCGGCGATGAAGAGTTTCCCGACATCCTCCTCGACGATGATCCCGTATATGACGAGCGCGATGCTGGGCGGGATGAGGATGCCCATGGTGCCGCCCGCGGCGATGGTCCCCGCGGCGAGGTTTTCGTTGTAGCGGTAGCGCCGCATCGACGGCATCGCGACCTTGGCCATGGTCGCGGCCGTCGCCACCGAGCTTCCCGAGACCGCACTGAAACCGCCGCAGGCGGCGACGGTGGCCATCGCGAGCCCGCCCTTGTAGTGCCCCAGCCAGGCGTTGGAAGCGTCGTAGAGGTCTTCGGACAGCGCCGCCCGGTATACGAATGCCCCCATCAGCACGAACAGCGGCAGCACCGAGAAGGAGTAGCTCATCGCGAAATCGAGAATGAGCTGACCCACCGTCTCCAGCGCCGGCTCCCAGCCCCGCACCAGCCCGAACCCGACGAACCCGACAGCCACCATGGCGAAGCCGAGCGGGAAGCCCAGGAACACCATGAGCAGGAGGATCGCGAAACCGATGAGGGATTCGGTCATGCCCCGGCCCCTGTCACGAGCGCCGGTCCAGCATGGTCTTCACGTCGTGGAGAAGCATCAGGACCAGAATGACGCAGGTCACGACGCTGAGCACGCTGATCGCGTAGGCGGCGGGGGCGACTGGCCATTCGAGATAGCCGGACTCGATCTGCGCCTCCGCGAGGCCGTCGCCCTGGCTCCACATCCGTTCCGCGATGAACGCGACGACCGCGAGAGACCCGCCGTCCACGATCAGCCGCCGCGTCTTCCCGATCGCGCCGCGGAACCAGCGGTCGAAGATGCTGACCACGATATGCGTCCGGCGCCGGGTGATGATCGGCAGGCCGGCGAAGATCGAGAGCGGCATCAGGAACTCGATGAGCTCGAAGCCGCCGGGGATCGGTGCGTTGAAAAGGTACCGGCCGGCGACGTCGATGAAGGTGATCGCCATCATCAGGAAGATCGTCGTCCCGACGATCGCCATGAGGACGGCTTCGAAGAGGCCGTCGGGCCAGACGTCGTCCGCGTCCGGCCCGCTCCCCGCGTCAGACATCGGCCGGAGGCCTCGCTACTTCCGGGTGGCCTTGTAGATCCTCTTCGATTCGGCGCGGTAGAAGTCGAGCGCGGCCTTGCCGTCCACGCCCGCCTTGTTGGCGGTCTCGATCCAGGCCTCGTCCTGATAGGCCCAGAGCTTCTTGAGGTCGGCGGTGAACTCGGCGCTGGCGTTGTGGATGCCGATTCCCTTCTTGCGGTATATGCCTTCCGCCTCGATGTCGAAATTTCCCCAGTTATTGGAGTCCATCGAGATCTTCTCGCCCGACGCCGCGTCGACGACCGCCTTGTCTTTCTTCGACAGCTTGTTCCACACCTTCTGGTTCATGTAGAGCGAGAACACCGCTCCGTAAATCTTGCCCGGCACCTTGGTGAGATGCTTGACGTAGGGCGTCATCTTGAGCTTCTCGACGTCGCCGATGGGGAAGATCAGCCCGTCGACGATTCCCTTGGAGACCACGTCGAAGGCCTTGATCCCCGGCGTCGGCACCACCGCCGCCCCGGTCCTGGCGATCGACTTGGCCACATCGCCCGGGGGAACCCTCATCTTCATCTTCTTCAGGTCGGCGACGGAGGTGATGGGGTTCTTCAGGCTGAAGAACTCGCCGCCCCCGTGCATGACGTAGCCGAGGAACTTGACGCCCTTGTACTGGTTCTTGGCCTCGAAATATTTCTTGTGGGTGCGCCACAGCGCCGTCGCCGTCGAGGACGCGTCGGTGATGCTGAAGGGCAGCGTGCCCACCTGGTCGAGCGAGAGCCGCTTGCGCTCGAAATTGTTGTACATCACGGTCGCGTCGGCGATCCCGGACGTCACCATCTTCCACTGGCGCGGCGCGGGGGCGAGCGTCTTGGCCGGGTAGCTCACCTTGATGCGGCCCTTGCTGGCCGCGGTGACCCGCTTCGACCAGTTGTCGATGACGCCCACCTTGAGCGGATGCTTGGGCGGCACGAAGTAGTTGAACAGGATTTTCATCTCTGCCTGCGCCGGCATCGCGGCGAAGAGCAGGCTCGCGGCGCCCAGCGGCAGCGCGGTCTTGGCAAGGGTTTTCATCTTTCCTCCCTGTCCGGCGCGGCAGGCGATGGAACGCCGCGCCGCGCCCGGTCGTCCGGTTCGGTCGTTCGCGGATATGCTATCGGCGCGACTCCGGGCGTTCAACCGGTGCGGCCCTCGTCGGACAACCCCATCGCCTCGACATAGGCGGCGCGAACCTCTTCGGGCTGGCCGGCCTGAAAGACGAAGTTGAGGGTCGAGCGCGTGCGCACGTGCCCCGTATCCCGAAGGTCTTTCGGCTCCCAGCCGTCGACAAAAAAGTCGCGGTCGAAGATCGGGAGCTCGATGCAGTCGTTGACCGCGGGATCGCGGACGACCGCTTTGGGGTCTTCGTTCCGCTCGACGAGGTCGATGTCGGAGAGGAAGCGCCTCCGCATCATGATGACGCCCCGGTCGCTGCGGCCGAGATGTTCCCGCGACCGGTCGGCGAGCGTGCCCTGGCCGACCCAGGCGACGAAATCCTGGTTCATCACATGGCTGGTGATCCAGCGCCCGTCCTCGTCCTTTATCGGGGCCCGCCAGCAGGGGATTTCGTTCTGCGCGTAGGGACGCCTGTGCTTCGGCACCGGGTTGAAGAACCAGCCGACGCTGAGCGTGTTGTCGTCGTCGATCGGGACCCGCCATTCGAAATGGTCGCCGGTGAACAGCGCGTTGGGCCACAGGCAGTTGCGCCCGACGGTCCAGAGCGGGTGACGCTCGTCGGTGTTCTCCCGGACCCGCTTGTAGGTTATGCCGTAGTCGAATTCCTCGAAATCGATACGCAGGTGCTTCGGGGCGTAGGGGCCCGCCGTCCCGGCCGCGCGGACGCGCCAGTTCTCGTGCTGCCATTCGAAATGGACCGGGTCGATGGAGTTCTCCTGGCACTGGAACCAGTTGCAGGGGATTTCCGAAATGACGACCTGGCGGAAGCCGTTGGCCCAGGTGAAGGGCTCCCACGTCGGCACCAGCGGCGCCGGCTCCGGACCGAGATAGGCCCAGAGCATTCCCGCCTTCTCCTCGACCGGGTACGACCTGATCCGGATCTTGTCTTTGAACCGCGACTCGGGGTCGGCGGTGTCCTCGAACGGCTGCTCTATGCAGGCCCCCCGGGCATCGTAGAGCCAGCCGTGATAGCTGCATCTGAGCCCGTTCTCCTCCACATAGCCGTATGTGAGATCGGCGCGCCGGTGGCAGCAGTGCCGGTCGAGAAGCCCGTACCCGCCGGAGAGGTCGCGGTAGAGCACGAGGTCCTCGCCCATCAGCCGGATCGGCACGGTGGGCCGGCGTTCCATCTCCGCGGCACCGGCGATCGGGTGCCAGTAGCGGCGCATCAGCGCTCCCATCGGCGTGTCCGCGCCGACCTGCGAGAGTTTCTGGTTGGTATCGCGATCGAGCATGTCCGCAGTATAGCGCCAATCGGACGACGGGGTGCGTTGACAGGGGGTGGCGTCGGGAACGACCATCGCGCCTCGGCGCGGCAAGGGGAGTCGGTCAATGACGAAATTCGTCATCCAGTCGCATGGGCGTCTGCAGGAATGGATCGCCGAAGAGCACGGCTATTTCGCCGACGAAGGGCTGGACTACGTGCTGGCGCTCGGCAAGCCGGCGAGCTGGTCGGCGACGGTCTCGAGCAGCGCCGAAGCGCCCGACGAGATCAAGCGCGGCGCCTTCGAGTCCTATGAGCGGGGGCGGGCGTGCGATGTCTCCGCGGCCTGTCACTGGACGGTCAACATGGCGGCTTCGGCCGGGCACGGCCGGATGTGGGGCGATGCCTACTCGGTGACGCCGTCGGCGATCTTCGTGCAGCCCGACTCGGCTATCCGGACGCCCGAGGACCTCGCAGGCGTGCCGATCCAGGTGGGCTATCACTCGGGCAGTCATTATTCGACCCTTCAGGCGCTGCTGCGCTTTCTGGATCTCGGCCGGATCGAGCTCAATTTCGGCGGCGTGCTGTGGGGCCGGCTCGCGCTTCTGGTCGACGGCAAGGCCGAAGCCGGCAACGCGTTCGGCGCGCCGTACTATCTGCTCGAACAGCTCGGTTTCCGGAAGATCCTCGACACCACCTTCATGATCGGCTCGCTGGTCGCCAACGATGCCGATACCGGGGACGTGGAGAAGTATTTCCGCGCGCTTCGCCGCGCCCAGCGCGACCTCGACGTGGAGCCCGAGCGCTACACCCACTATTTCCTGCGCGAGTTGCCGGAACGCTATCGCGCGACGGTCGACGTTCGCCGCATGGGGCCGGGAGAGCGCCTCGTGTTCGAGCCCTATACCCGCGAGGTGTTCGAGCGCACGCACCGCTGGATGGAGGAGCTCGACCTGTTCTCGGAGGAGAGCAGGGGAAGGGGCGGCTACCGGGACTCGGTCCTGACCGCGGTAGCCGCCGAATAAGCGCGCGGGCGGGTTCCCGCTACTTCCAGCGAATGCGGGCGAGCTGTGCCCCGAACGGGTTGATGATCCCCTTGTCGATCTCCAGGTCCTTCGCGTGCACGAAGACCGAAGGCAGGCTGGCGATCGGGACGATGTAGGCCTGCTCGTTGATCCGGTTGAAGATCTTCCGGTAGAGCGTCTCGCGCGCGGCGGTATCGAAGGTCGATCCGGCCTCCTTCATCCAGCCCGCGATCTGCTTGTCGCCGTAATAGTTCCGCGCCTTGCTGCCGAAATAGAAGCTGACCAGCGCATCCGAGTCGGGCACGCCGCCCGAGCTGAACTGGTGCACCAGCGTCTGGATCTTGCCGGTCCGTTGCAGCTTGCGGTACGCCCCGAAGGTGACGCTCTTTATCGACGCCTCGACGCCGACCGCCCTCAGATAGCCGACGATCGCCTCGGCGACCTTGCGGGCCTCCGGCAGGGTCGTGACCTGAAGCTTGAGATCCGACTTGCCCGCCTCGGCAAGCAGCGCCTTCGCCTTCTTCGGGTCGTAGGCCGGCGGCTTGACGTCGAAGACGCAGCCGATCTGGATCGGCTTGCAGATCGAATCCATTTTCTGCACCGCCTCGCCGCCCGCGAAGATGTGACGGCGGATCGAGTCCCGGTCGATCGCGTGGATCAGCGCGCGGCGCACCCGCGCGTCCTTCAGGTCGTCGCTGCCGGTCCGTCCGATCGCGTCGAACGCGATGTAGCGATAGAGGATGCCGTTGCTCACCGTCACCGCGAGTTCGGGATTCTGCGCGAGGTTGTCCGCTTGGTCCTTGGGCACGTTGTGGATCATGTCCAGCCCGCCGGTGATGAGCTGCGCGACCTGGTTCTGGACGTCGGGGATCGGCAGGACATGCACGTTCTCGATCGACCCGGCGGGCCGGGACGGAGAACCGTGGCGGTAGTCCGGATTGCGCACCATGCGAACGCCGTCGTTCGGGCTGTAGGCGACGACCTTGTAGGGGCCGGTCCCGATCGGTTTCTTGCCGAACGCCGCCTTGTTCTTCAGCGCCCCGTGAGCGTCCGACGGGAACATCGGGATGCTGACCGCGAAACGCGCCATGGCGACCGCGCGCGGGCCCTTGGTGGTGACCCTGACGGTATGGCGGTCGATTTTTTCGGCTTTCCCGATCCACAGGAAGCGGCTCTTGATGCGGAACTTGACCTTGGGATCGGCGACGAAGTTCAGCGTGTAGACGACGTCGTCGGCGTCGAAGGCGGAGCCGTCGTGAAATTTGACGTCGTCGCGCAGGACGAACTCGTAGGTCGTCGGGTTTACCGTCTTCCAGGACTTCGCGAGCAAGGGCTCGAACGTCTTGGTCCGTTCGTTGTAGGCGATCAGCGTGTCGAACACCGCCCGCGCGGTCAGCGCCGTCTCGCCCTTGGGGTCGTATACGAGGTCGACGCCCGGGATCGGATCGTAGAACCCTATCCGGAGCGTGTCCTTGGATTTCTGGGCCAGAGCGGGCCCGGCCGCGACGAGCATGGCTGCCGCGACGGCGGTAACGCGCAGATCAAGCATGGTTTTCTCCCTGTCCCGGTCCCGGGAAGCCGAACCGTCTGGCACCCTTCGACGGGTCGGTATCGGCCTGCGGCTGAAACTATAGGCATCGCTCGCGCAAGCCGGCAACAAGCGTGCCCGATGGCGGCGGCACGGTCGCTGCTGCTACCTTTCGGGAATGGAGACGGTCTTCAGGATCGCGGACGAGGTGCGCGACGCCATCTCGGCGGGCGCGCCGGTGGTCGCGCTGGAAACGACCGCGGTCGCCCACGGCTTCCCGTCGCCCCGATCGCTCGAAGTGGCGTCCGGCCTCGATCGCGCGGTCCGGGAACACGGCGCGCTTCCGGCGTTCGTCGGCGTCCTTGCGGGGACCGTGACGGTCGGTCTCGAACGGGCCGAGGTGGAACGGCTCGCGACCGGGTCCGGCGTCATGAAGGTCAGCCGGCGCGACCTTGCCGCGGCCGCCGCGACGGGGCGGGACGGAGCGACCACGGTGGCGGCCACGATGATCGCGGCGCATCGGGCCGGCATTGCCGTCTTCGCCACCGGGGGGATCGGCGGTGTGCATCGCGGAGTGGACGAGACGCTCGACATTTCCGCCGATCTCGAAGAGCTCGGACGGACGCCGGTGGCGGTGGTCTGCGCCGGCGCGAAATCGATTCTCGATCTGCCGCGGACCATGGAATATCTCGAGACTCGAGGCGTGCCGGTGGTCGGCTACGACACCGATACCCTGCCGGCGTTCTATGTGCGCGAGAGCGGAATTGCGGTGCCCCACAGGGTCGACGACGCCGAGGCTGCGGCCCGGCTGATCGCGGCGCAGCGCGCGCTCGGCCTGACCGCAGGGATCGTGGTCGCGAATCCCCTGCCGGAGGGAGAGGCGCTGGACCCGGTGCGGATCGAGGCGGCGATCGAGGGCGCGGTCGGTTCCGCCCGGGCGGCGGGTATCGGCGGCAAGGAATTGACGCCCTACCTGCTCGACCGCGTGGCCGAGGCCACCGGCGGCGAGAGCCTGGCGGCCAACGCCGCGCTCCTCGTCAACAACGCGGGCGTGGCGGCCGACATCACGGTGGCGCTCGCCGGGCTCGGCGTGGAAAATGCGCCGCTTCCGCGGGGCGAGGGCTGAGAGGACGAGGATGGCGCTGGACGACCGAAGAACGCGCGAGCACGATCTCGCGCTTCCCGTCGAACCGATCGCAACCCTGCTCGAACGCTACCGCGATCGCCATCCGGACAAGACCGCCATCGTCGACCTCGACACCGGCCGCCGCATCGACTTCGAGGGTCTGGACGACGCGGCGAACCGGACCGCCGTATTCCTCGCCGGGAAAGGCATCGGCCCCGGGGACCGGGTAGGTCTGCTGTCGGAAGAGAGCCTGGAGAAGCTGATCGTCTGGCTCGGTATCTGGCGCCTGGGCGCGGTCGTCTGTCCGCTCAATGTCGAGATGAACGAGGCTCATGTGGGCGAGATTCTCGCGAATATCGGGCCTCGCCTGACCTTCGTTCACGAAGCGCTCGACGCCGACGCGATGGGGGTTGGACGGGGGCCGCAACGCGAAATCTTCGGGGATTGGGACGCCGACGGCGCCGACGGATTCTTCTCCCGGCTGCGTACGATGCCGGCGACGCCCGGGGTCGAGACGCGGAACGGGATCTCCGACATCGCCGCGATCTTCTGCACCTCCGGCACGACATCGAAGCCCAAATGCGTCGTCTTCGACCACACCGCCTACTGGCTGAGCGGGCTGTCGACGCTCGACATGCTCGGGCTCACGGCGGACGACCGTACCCTCGAATACCGGTCCTTCGGCTGGAACTCCGCCCAGATCCTCAGCCTGATGCCGTTCCTGCAGACCGGGCTCACCATGCACATCGCCCGGCGCTTCTCACACGGGCGGTTCTTCGACTGGATCCGCGACCACGGCATCACATTCGCCGCCGGGGTTCCGACGGTGGTCAACATGCTGCTGAACGAGCCGACCGGAATCACGGCGGACGACGTGCCCACGCTTCGTCTGATGACCTGCTCCACCGCGCCGCTCAGCCCCGACCAGTGGCGCAAGTTCGAGGACATGTACGGCGTCACCCTTCTCCAGCTCTACGGCATGTCCGAGGCCGGCTGGATCTGCGGCAACCGGCACGACCGCCGGCGTATGGGAACCGTGGGCCCTCCCGCCAGGCACCAGGAATTCGTGATCGTCGATGCCGACGGCGAGCCGTGCCCTCCGGGCGTCGAGGGCGAGGTCACCGTCGGCGGGCCGCAGACCAGCATCGCCACGATCTCTCCCGACGGGGAATGGGAAGACCGCAGCCTGGCGCGCCTCAAGACGGGCGATCTCGCCGTCATGGACGACGACGGTTTCGTGCGGGTGACCGGGCGGACCAAGGATCTGATCATCCGGGGCGGGGTGAACATCGCGCCGCTTGAGATCGACCACGTCCTGATGCGCCACGACGACATCCTCGAAGCCGCCGCCGTCGGCGTCCCCGATCCGATCTACGGCGAGGAAGTCGTGTGTTACGTGGTCGCCAAGCCCGGCCGCGGGATCGACGAAGCCGCCGTCGCCGCGCACTGCGCCGACAGCCTGCCGGCGTTCAAGCGCCCCAAGGCGGTGATGTTCACCGAATCTCTGCCCAAATCCGACCGCGGCAAGATCAAGCGGGACACGCTGCGCGAAATGTGGATCGAGGCCGGGAGCGGGGAGGACGGGTAGGCCCTATCCTTCTCGTCATATCGACCGGAGCCGCGCCGAGCGCGGCGGAGCGGAGATATCTGTCACGCACGGGATCGCGGCGCCTGCGCTGGAAGATTTCTCCGCTCCGCGCCTTCGGCGCTCCGGTCGAAATGACGGTATACGTCGAAGGGGGATCAGTTCATCGATCCCGGTTCGGCTTGCGGTTCTTCCGCCGGCGGACGGCCCTGGGTCGGCCCGGAGTGGTGGTGGACGATCTTCCAGATGCTGCCCTCGCGCACGAACAGGTTGGTGGCGAGCAGGAACTGCCCCTCCAGCGACTCGTAGCACACCACCACGCCCGTCTCCCCGTTCGCGTAGGCCACCGCGGCATGGCATGAGATATCGGGCGAGTTGGGATTCGCGACGATGGCGGCCCAGCTTCGCATGACCGCCTCCCGGCCGGTCACGAGATCCCAGCCCGGGTGAGCGCACAGGATCGGCTCGCGCTGTCCCCAGATCGCGTCCATCGCCTCGGCATCGCGGTCGGCGAAGGCGCGGTAGAAGGCCTCGTTAGCGAAGAGCAGCGCGTCGATCTCGGACATTTTCGGTTCCCGGGCATCAAACCACCACAAGCGCCGCCGTTTGGCAATCCGCATCGGCCCTCGCCTTGTCCGGTCCCGGGCGCTGTGGTCAAATCCGCTCCCGTCGCCGAGCCCCGGGAGATCGACATGTTCCTGCGCAACAGCTGGTACGTCGCCGCGTTCGACCATGAGGTCGGCGAGACGCCGTTCGCCCGGACCGTTCTGGGCGAGCCG
>JAJDVM010000188.1 GCA_022826125.1 Defluviicoccus sp. | reverse complement strand
CCCTGGAGGGAAGACAGGAGAACGCGACGCAGCGCGTTGCCCAACGTGACGCCGAACCCGCGCTCCAGCGGTTCCGCGACGATCCTGGCGAACCGGCTCGGGTCGGCGCCGGGAACGATCTCGAGCTTGCTCGGCTTGATCAGTTCCTGCCAGTTCTTCTGAATAATCGACATCGTTTCGATCCCTAGAGGCGTTTGTGACCCGGCGGCACCGGTGCCGCCGGTCGGACCGCGGACCGACCGCGGCTCTGAGACGGGTGCGCGGCCTAGACCCGGCGGCGCTTGCGCGGACGGCAACCGTTATGCGGGATGGGCGTCACGTCGCGGATCGAGGTGATCGAGAAACCGACCGCCTGGAGCGCGCGCAACGCCGATTCGCGCCCCGAGCCCGGCCCCTTGACCTCGATTTCGAGCGTCTTCATGCCGTGCTCCATCGCCTTCCGCCCGGCGTCTTCCGCGGCGATCTGCGCGGCATAGGGCGTCGACTTGCGCGAACCCTTGAAACCCTGGGAGCCCGCGGACGACCACGAAATCGTGTTGCCCTGGGCGTCGGTGATGGTGATCTTGGTGTTGTTGAACGACGCATTCACATGCGCGACGCCCGCGGTGATGTTCTTTCGCTCGCGCCGGCGAACGCGGCTGGAGGTCTGTCGTGCCATCTCGTCCTCGGTATGCGCCGGCCGGGGCTATTTCTTGCCCGCGATCGGCCGGGCGCGGCCCGTGCGTGTCCGCGCATTCGTGTGGGTGCGCTGGCCGCGCACGGGCAGGTTGCGGCGATGGCGCAACCCCCGATAGCAGCCGAGATCCATCAGCCGCTTGATGTTCATCGCCGTGTCGCGCCGGAGGTCGCCCTCGATCTTGTATTCCCGGTCGATGATCTCGCGAATCCGCCCCAACTCGTCGTCGGCGAGATCGTTGGCCCGCATCGTCCCCTGGACGTTGGCCTTCGCGCAGATCTGCCGCCCGCCGGTACGCCCGATCCCGTAAATGTAGGTGAGCGCGATCTCGATCGGCTTGTTCGGCAGGTTAACGCCAGCAATTCGCGCCACGACGCGGCCTCCAGCTTCAGCATGAAGTTCGGGGTTCCGAAAATGGGTATCCCCATCCGGGCGCCGGGATTATAGGGACTCGCCCGCGCCAGTCAACCGTCCGGCGTCGTTGGACTTTCGCCTTTTTGCTGCAACCGGTCCAGGTTCGATTCGCCCGACCCCGGATTGCGGCGGAGGCTTCGACTTGGCGTGCGAATCGACTAGGTTCGCACGATGCAGGAGACTTCCGACGACCTCGCGATACCGTTTTCCACCGTCGCCGAACTCCTGGCGCGGCACGCGCGGGAGCATCCGGAAAAGACCGCCATCGTAGATCTCGACGGCGGCAGGAAGATCGACTTCGCGGGACTGCGCCGGGCTGCCGAACGAATCGCCGCCTGGCTCGAGGACACCGGCGTCGGGCGCGGCGACAAGGTGGTGGTGCTGGCCGACGAACGGATCGAGAAACTGCTCGTCTTTCTCGCCGTCTGGCGGGTGGGCGCCATCGCGTGCCCGTTCCACGTGGAGATGAGCGTCGAGCACCTTCGCGCGATTGTCACCTATATCGAACCGCGGCTGGTGCTGTGGCACGCGGACCTGGACGGAGACGAGATCGTCGGCGGGTTGGGCTACCCGTCGATGCGGTTTTCCTCGTGGCCCGACGGCGGCCCCGAACCGGGCGAACTGTTCGCTTCCGTCCGCTCCCGGGACGGCGGGGGCGCCCCCCGCGGCACCAATTTCGCGACCGATACCGCCTGCATCTTCTCGACCTCGGGGACGACGGATCGTCCCAAATGCGTGGAATGGGACCATCTGGGGCTCTGGCTCTGCGGCCTGTCGAGCCTGGACTTCACCGGGATGACCGGTGAGGACCGGCTGCTCGAATACCGGACCTTCAGCTGGCTCTCGCCGCAGATCCTCGCGCTGATGCCGTTCCTGCAGACGGGCCTGACCCTGCACATGGCGCGGCGGTTCTCTCACGGCCGCTTTTTCGACTGGATCGAGGAGAACCGGATCACGGTCGCCATCGGCGTGCCGACGGTGATCAACATGCTGCTCAACCGGCCGGTCGATATCGAACCGGACCGGATCGATTCGCTGCGACTGATGACGTCGAGCTCCGCCCCGCTTTCGCCCGACCGGTGGCGCAAGTTCGAGGAAACCTACGGGATCGCCCTGCTCCAGTTCTACGGCGCGTCGGAGGGCGGCTGGCTGTGCGGCAACCGTCACGACGACCGGAAGCTGGGAACCGTCGGCCGGCCCGCCCGGCACATGGAGTTCGCGATCCTCGGCCCGGACGGCGGCCCCTGCCTGTCCGGCGTGGAAGGCGAGATCGCGATTCGCGGACCCCAGACGGCGGTCGCCGCGATCGCGCCGACGGGCGAATACCAGGATATGCGCCCGACCCGGCTCACGGAATGGTTCCGGACGGGCGACATCGGCTTCGCCGACGAAGACGGCTTCGTTACCGTCACCGGGCGGGTCAAGGACCTCATCATCCGCGGCGGCGTCAATATCGCGCCGCTCGAAATCGACGGCGTGCTGATGCGCCTGCCCGGGGTGGAGGAGGCAGCCGCCGTGGGCGTTCCCGATCCGATCTACGGCGAGGAGATCGCCGCCTTCGTCGTCCTCGGGAAGGGCGCGTCGACGGACCCGGAGAGCGTGATTTCGGGCTGCGCCCGCCATTTGCCGGACTTCAAGCTGCCCAAGTCGGTGTTCTTCATCGACACGCTGCCCAAGTCGGACCGCGGCAAGATCCGGCGCGAGGCGCTGAAGGAGATATGGCTGGAACGCGCCGGTGCCGGGCCCGGCGAATCGTGAGCGGCGGCAAAAGAACTGGTACACGACGGGGAAAATCCCACAATATGGCAAACGTTCCTGTGTGACCCGGAGATGAGGACATAATGAGAAAATACCTTCATATCGACCTCGGCGACCGGTCGATCGAGACCGAGGAGCTGCACGGCGAGGCGATCGTCCGTGCCGGCCGCCACCTCATCGCCAGGACGCTGCTGGAGAAAGGCGCGGCCAGGGTGGACCCGCTGTCTCCGGAAAACCCGCTGATCTTCTCCGCCGGTCCGTTCGCGGGCTCCAACTTCTCCAACGCCAACCGGCTCTCCATCGGCTGCAAGAGCCCGCTCACCGGCGGCGTCAAGGAGGCCAATTCCGGCGGCACCTTCGCCTTCGCCCTGGGTCAGCTGGAGATCGCTGGGTTGAATCTCTACGGCGCGTCGGATGAGTGGACGGTGATCTACATCCACAAGGACGGCGAGATCACCTTCGAGGACGCCGAACCCTATGTGGGGAAGGGCAATATCGAGGCGGCGAAGCTGCTGCTCGAGAAATACGGCGACAAGGTGAGCGTCGGCCTGTGCGGGCCGGTCGGCGAGTATATGGGGCTGATCGCCGGCATCTCCTTCACCGATCCCGAGGGCCGGCCGGTCCGTATCGCGGCGCGCGGCGGCGTCGGCGCGGTGATGGGGAGCAAGAAGGTCAAGGCGATCGTCGTCGACCGCGACAGGATGCCGAGCTTCCACGACCGCAAGAAGCTGATGGGCTCGGTCCGCGACTACAACAAGATGCTGGACGCCGATGCGGCGATCAACGCGCTGCGCAACCTCGGCACCGCCATGGTGGGCGACTTCACCAACACCATCGGCGGGCTGCCGACGCGCAATTTCTCCTCCGGCCAGCTGGTCGACAAGGAGAAGGAGACCTTCAAGCTCGGCGGCGAGCACATCCGCGAGCGCAATCTCGCGCGCGGCGGCGAGCCGACCCATGCCTGCATGCCGGGTTGCATGATCCGCTGCTCGAACATCTACGCCGGGCCAGAGGGCGAGGAAATCGTCTCGCCGCTCGAATACGAGACCCTCGGCCTGATGGGGACCAACTGCGGGTTGGAAGACCCGGACGACGTCGCGAGGCTCAACCACATCGCCAACGATCTCGGCGTCGATTCCATCGAGATCGGCGCCACCATCGGGGTGCTGATGGAGGCCGGTCTCGGCGAGTTCGGCGACCCCGCCTTCATGGCCGACGTGCTGGAGGACATCCGGAACGGAACCGAGCGCGGCAAGATCTTCGCCCAGGGAACCGCCAGGGTCGGCGAACACTACAAGGTCGCCCGCGTCCCGGTAATCAAGAAGCAGGGGATCAGCGCCTACGACCCGCGCGTCATCGAAGTCACGGGCATCTCGATGATGGTCACGGCCCAGGGCGCCGACCACACCACCGGCAACATCCCGGCCTTCGTCTGCGACGGCAAGACGACCGAGGAGCTGACCGAGGCGAGCTTCGACGTGCAGACGCTTTGCGCGACCGCGGATTCGCTGGGGCTCTGCGTGTTCGGGCGCACCGTGACCAACGAGAACATCGATTTCATGGTCAACGCGCTCAACGACGCGCACGGCACCGACCTGGACGAATCGTTCTACCGGCGGCTCGGCCACGAGACCCTGCGCGACGAGTGGGAGTTCAACCGCCAGGCCGGCTTCACCGACGAGGACGACGAGCTTCCCGACTTCTTCTACGACGAGCCGCTGCACCCGTCGGGCAAGATCGCCCGCCACCGCAGCCGGGAAGTCAACGAGCACGTCCGCAAGCTGCTGGCCGACGCGCTCGCCTGAGCCCTGAGGCGCGCGGGGACCGTTTGTCGAATCCGGTCGGCTATAGCGGTTTTCCGATTTCCGCGTCGAGGACTTCGAGGGCCACTCGCGCGGGCAGATAGTCGGGATCGTGCCGCAAGGCCCGTTCGAAGGAACGTCTCGCCGCGTCGAAGTTCCCCTGCACCAAACGCACGCGACCGAGGTTGTAGTGGGGGAACTGGTAGCAGCAGTAACGCTTGGCGGAGATCGCCTTCTCCAGCCACGGGATCGCCTCGACCGGGCGACCGAGATCGATCAGGTACACCCCGATATCGTTGTAGGGATTGCCATAGTCCGGATCGAGCGCGATGGCCTTGTGGCATTCGGCGACGGCTTCTTCGAGATGCCCGAGCATGCTGAGAGACCAGCCCAGAAACGTGTGCCCCTCGGCGGTGGGCAGAATCTCGATGGACTCGCGGAAGCTGTCGACCGCTTCCCGGTATCGGCCGCTGAGGTGCAATACGTAGCCCCGCTCCCAAAGGGCGTAGGCGCGCACCTGGTCGGGAATTTCCGAACGCTCGCCTGACTGTCCGTAAGCCGCTTGTGCCAACGACAGCGCCACCAGGAACACCACGGCCAGGAATGGGCGGGACCGGTTCATTGGAGCGCCTGTCGCCATCGCTATCTCGTCGTTCGCCGCCTCCCACCGGAAGGCGCCGGCCACGCCGCAGCAGCCCGGTTCGACGGTGCCGACCTCAAGCCGGAGCACAGGCCGGAGGGTGCGGTCAAGCGCCAGCATGACTCCGAACCACTTCCGATGGCAACGCCCGTGCGGGAGTGAAAGCGGCCAGACAGTTCGGCGGGACCGCCCGCATCGCCCCATTGCGCCTGGGGCGGCTCCGCCCGCCGCCTACGTCAGCGGCCAGGGAAGCTCGACGAGGGACTGCAGCAGGCCCGGCGGGAAATCCCGGTTGAGCAGCCCGGCGACGAGGCACATGAAGGCGATTCCCGCGGCGGTCAGGATCGCCGACCACACCCATTCCAGACCTGCCCGAACCCGGAAGAAGGCGAGAAGGAAGAGCGCCAGCGCGATGATGAAGCCGAACAGGGCGCTGAGCACCAGAAGCCCGGCGAACCACGCGAGCGTGGACCACAGCCCGCGGCCCGCCTCGGCGTCTTCGCCGGCGACCTCCTTGTCGGCGAATATCGTGTCCGTCTCCGGCCGGATCATCATCCGGAAAAGCAGGTAGAGGCAGCACACCACCGAGATGCTGCCGATCGTCAGCGGAAACACCTTGTCGGTAAAGACGTCGTCCGGGATCGTCGAGGCGTCGACGACCGCGATCACCAGATAGGCGGTGAACAGCAAAAGGAAGATCAGCGGCGCGCGTTTCGAGCCCGACTGGACGTCGCCCTCGGCCTGGATCGACTTCGCCTGGCGGATGCCGAAGAAGATCGAGACGATTGTCACGACGATCAGGACGATGACGATCGGGCTGAAGATGTAGTCGATGCCTTCCTCGAAACCCCTGCGGAACCGGCTTGCCGCGATCTGGTAGGCCTGATTGGTGAAGGTCTCGGCCGGGTTCGACAGGACGAAACCGATCAGGAACGCCGGCCGCGACCAGTCGAAGCGGCGGAGGAAGATTCCGATGAGGCCGATCGCGAAGAGCGCCACCAGATCGAAAAGATCCTGACCCGACTGGAACGCCGCGAAGGCAATCAGCATGAACAGGAACGGCGCCACCAGCGTGAAGCGGATGGTCGTGAGCCGCGCGATCCCGCCCGAGGCGGCGATGCAAAGCAGGGTGCCCACGACATTCGCCAGCGCCAGCAACCAGACGATGGAATAGGTGATATCGAGATTGTTCTTCAGCATCGACGGGCCGACTTCGATATCGCCGGAGCCCAGCAACGCCACCGCGCCGATGAACACCGCCATGGAGCCCGAGCCCGGAATGCCGAACAGCAGCGTGGGCACCAGCCCGCCGCCTTCCTTGGCGTTGTTGGAGCTTTCCGGCCCGACGATCCCCCGGATCTCGCCCTTGCCGAACTGCGACTTGTCCTTCGTGGTCTGCACGGCGTGGCCGTAGGCGATCCAGTCGACGACCGATCCCCCCAGACCGGGGATCACCCCGACCGCGACGCCGATCATGGAGCAGCGAACCGAGAGCCAGATATTGGCGAACCAGTCCCGCACGCCGTCCAGCCATCCGCCGCCGAGCGTCGCGGTACTGGAAATGGACTTGTCCTGGCGCAGCAGGGAAACGATCTCGGGGATGGCGAAAATACCGAGGCCGACGATCACCAGCTTGAGCCCGTCGGTCAGATAGGGGATGTCGTAGGTCGCCATGCGCAGGCTTCCGCCCGCGTCAGCCTCGCCGATGGTTCCCACCATCAGCCCGAGCCCGGCCGCCGCCAGCCCCTTGAGCGCGATCCGCCCGGCAAGGATAGCCACCATGGAAAGGCCGAGGATCGTCACCATCAGCATTTCCGGCAGTCCGAAGGCGAGGACCAGCGGCCGTGCCGCGAGGATGAAGAAGGTCAGGAAGGTCGCGCCGACCAGACCGCCGAAAAGCGACGACGAGAAGGCCGCGGACAGCGCGCGTGCGGCCTCTCCTTTCCGCGCCAGGGGAAAACCGTCGAGCACCGTCGCCTGCGACGCCGACGAGCCGGGGATGCCCATCAGGACCGACGCGAAGGTATCCGACGTCGGGACCACCGCCACCATGCCGATCATCAGCGCGAGGCCGAGAACCGGCTCCATCCCGAACATGAAAGGCAGCAGCAGAGAGAGCCCCGCGATCCCCCCGAGTCCCGGGAAGACGCCGATCGCGAGGCCCATCACCACGCCGAGGACGAGATATCCGAGAACGACCGGCTGGAAGATCAGGTTCGCGGCTTCGCCCAGCGCCGGCAGCGCCGCGGTCAGAAGATCCATCGAAGCCCCTCCTCCAGCCTGTTAACGCTCTCCCGCTAGATGGGCGGCACCCCGCGACGGCGTTCAGGCGGTGCGAAAGACAAGGTCGTCACTTCTTCTTGAGCGAGACGCCATAGGCTTCCTTGAGCCAGCCGGTCACGAAAGCCTTCGCCTTGTCGGGCACGGAAGTAGCGGTGCCCAGAGCGGCCTTGGCGCCCGCGCCCACGAACATGGGGTACTTGCCGACCCTCTTCGCCGAAATCTTCGCGAAGTCCGGCCGCGCCTTCACCTTGGCGAACGCCTTTACATAGGTGTCGATCACGTCCTTGGGCGTGCCGCGCGGCAGGAACGCGATCTTCTGCGAGGGGAAACCGGCGACGAAGAAAGCCTTCCACGCGTCCCACGCATCGCCTTTGGTCTCGCAGCCGGCCGTCGCTTCGCAGACTTCCTTGAAAGTGGCGATGTCGGGGAAGGTCGGATCGCGGACGATATTGCCGTTCGCATCCAGCGCGCCCCACGACATCATCGGAACCGCCGTGCCCGCCTTGACCAGCGGCATCGACCCGGAGAGGTAGGCCGAGGAGGTCTGGTAGTCGATATTGGCCTCGCCGCGCTCGAACATCAGGCGGCCGTCGCCACGCCCCTTGATGCCGAAGACGGGCTCGACCTTCATGCCCAGCATCCGCCAGGCGAGAAGAGGTACCAGGTCGAGCCGGGTTGCGCCCTGCGAACCGTAGATGAACTCGATGTCCTTCAGCTTGTTGGCGGTCCCGTCGAACCTGGCGCCGCTCTTCTTGTCCAGATAGGCGACGCCGCCGGTACCCGTCGCCATGACGGGGTTCCAGTCCTTGTACTCGTAGCGCACCCTGGGGTCGCCGAGAAGGTAGGGAAACTGGGTCGAACCGGAGGACCCGAACAGCAGCGTGCCGTCCTTGTGCTTCTGCCGCTGGAACCAGTTCGCGCCCTTCGTCGATCCGGCGCCGGGCATGAACTTCACCACCACGGTAGGCTTGCCCGGCAGCGCTTCGCTCAGCAGCGGCGCGAAGAAGTTGGCCCATTTGGCCGAACCGCCGGTCTCGGAGAACGGGATGACCCATTGGACTGTCTTGCCGGACATGTCGGCCGACGCCGACATCGGCAGAGCGGCGGCCAGAACCGCTCCGATTCCGGCCGCCACATGCCGGAGGGAGCTGTTATTCAAGGACATACGGATCCTCCTGTTTCGAACCGTGTCATGCTAGCCGCGCCTGCCCGGCAGGAGAAGCGAAGAGAGCGCGACACTTTCGCGCAGTTGGAGAGCGGATCGGGCGGGGGTCTAGCGCCGATCCGCCCCATCAGGCACGGAATGCGCGGGTCAGCCCAGGAACTTCAACAGATAGAGCGACAGCTCGGGCACGTAGGTGACGATCACCAGCGCGATGATGTTGATGACGATAAAGGGCACCAGCCCGGGATAGATGCTCTTCAACGGCGCCTTGAACAGCGCCTGGGCGACGAAGATGTTGAGCCCGAAGGGGGGCGTGAACATGCCGATGGCGAGGTTCACCGTCATGATCACGCCGAAATGCACCAGGTCGACGCCGAGTGCCGCCGCGATCGGTGCGAGCAGCGGGGTCAGCACCAGGATCGCCGATCCGGGGTCGAGCAGGCAGCCGACGATCAGCAGGAACACGTTGATGATCATCAGGATGACCCAGGGCGGGACCTCAAGCGCCTGAATCGCGGCGACCGCGGCCTGCGGGATGCCGCTGACAGTCAGCAGCCACGAGAACACGCCCGCGCCGGCGACGATGATCAGCACCTGCGCGGTCAGATACATCGAGTTGATCGAGACGTCCCAGATCCCGCGCCACGAGATGTCCCCGTAGATGAACTTGGTGACGAGGATCGCGTAGACGCAGGCGATGCCCGCCGCCTCGGTGGGCGAGAAGACCCCGGCATAGATGCCGCCGAGGATGATCCCCGGCGTGCCGAGCGCCCAGATGCCGGATTTGCTGGCCCGCAGGAATTCCCCCATCTCGAAGGGGCGGCCTTCGCGGATATCGCGGCGGGCGGCGTACCAGTAGATGTAGCCGCCCATCATCAGCGACATCAGGAGGCCCGGAAAGATGCCGGCGATGAACAGATGCGACACCGACTGCTCGGCGGACGCGCCGTAGAGGATCATGCTGATCGACGGCGGGATGACGATGGCGATGGCGCCGGAGGAGGTCAGCACGCCGGTCGAGAATTTCTCGTTGTAGCCCTTCTCGCGCAGCGGCGGGTACATCAGCCGGCCGACCGCGGCCACCGTGGCCGGGCTCGACCCCGAGATCGCGCCGAAGATGGTGCAGGTTCCGACCGTGGTCAGCGGCAGGCTGCCCCGCATCCCGCCGATCACCGACATCACCCAGGCGATGATGCGCTGGGAGATTCCGCCCATGCCCATCAGCTCGCCGGCGAAGATGAAGAACGGGACCGCCATCAGCGCGAACTTGTCCACGCTGCCGAACATCACCTGGTGAACCGCGGTCAGCGGCACCTGCATGAAGAACAGGAGGATGATCGCCGAGGTGGCGAGCAGGATGATGAAGATCGGGAAGCCGAGGATCAGAAGACCGACCGGCATCAGCACCATCACCCACTCCATACCCTGTCTCCCTGAAACCCTGTCCTGCGTTTCCCCGCCGCGCTCAGCCGGAGGCTCCCCTGTTGAGCGGTACGTCCTCTTGTTGTTCGGTCGCCGCGACCAGGTCTTCGACCTCGCTGGTGAGGTCGCCGCGTATCAGCCGCTTGAATCGCCACACGATCACCACGAACATCATGATGAAGCCGAGCAGGATCGCGAAATGCGGGATCACCATGGGGATCTCCGCGACGACGCTCCGCTGGTCGAGCCGGAACATGAGCTCGGTCACCGTGAATGTCTGCGGCAGCACGAAGATGGCGACGAGGAGAAAGCACACCACGCCGGTGAAATTCATGATCTCCTTGAACGGCGACGGCAGCATGATCGAGAAGAAGTCCATCTTGAGGTGATGGCCGTCCCAACTCACCAGCACCGCTCCGATGAACACCATCCAGACCATCGAGTAGATCATGATCTCCTCGGCCCAGACTATGGGAGCGAGGAACAGGTAGCGGCCGAGGACGTTGGCGAAATTGACCGCGATTCCGAACAGGATCAGCGAGCCGATGATGAGTCGCGGCAGGGTCACCACCCCGGCGCTGACGAACGGATGCAAGGCATCCGTAATCCGCTCCAAGGCCGAGCCGTTCTCTTGGCTGGAATCGCTCATAGCCGTCCCCGCAATCGTCCTGTGTCGTCATTGGCGACCCGTCGCCGTCGGGGATCGCGAGATCCCGAGCACACGCCGGTCGCAGTGGTTTTGCCGTCATCGTGGCGAGATTGCCGGGACATTGCAAGACCGGCCCGGCACCGCGCGATTGCCGGCCGGGTGAGGCGGTCCTATAGTCGAGCCGGCAAATTCTGGAGGCGCCGATGCACCCTTTCGAGATGCCCAAGGAGTATGTCGACCGTATGGTCGAGCGCCAGGGCCGGCCCCACACCTGCGAGACCTTCGACGGCCCGAAGACCGCCCTGGTGGTGGTCGACATGCAGATTTATTTCATGGAGGAGGGCCAGCTCGGCGCGGCGCCCGTGGCGCAGGAGATCGTCCCCAACGTGAACCGCCTCGCCGAAGCGGTGCGGAACGCCGGGGGGCTGGTGATCTGGCTGCAGAACCTCGCGACGCAGGAGTCGCTCGACAGCTGGTCGGTCGCGCATGAGCGCTATACGCCGGAGAAAGGCGAGCGGCGGCTGAATTCCATGCAGCGCGATTCGCGGGCCTTCCAGCTCTGGCCCACCCTCGATGTCCGCGACGAGGACGAGATCGTCGTCAAGCGGCGTTACAGCGCTTTCATCCAGGGGTCGTCCAATATCGAAATCGTGCTGCGCGACCACGGGATCGAGACCATCATCGTCACCGGGGTGGCGACCAATGTGTGCTGCGAATCCACGGCGCGCGACGCGATGATGCTCAACTACCGCTCGCTGATGGTCTCCGACGGATGCGCAACGATGAGCGACGGCGAGCACGCCGCGGCGCTCGGCAATTTCTATCTCTATTTCGGCGACGTGCAGCAGACCGACGAGCTGATCGCGAGGCTGGAAGCCTCCTCCCGCCGCAACGAGAACGCCGCCGCCGAATAGGGACGATCGCCCGAAACGCGACACCGCCGGGCGGTCCACGGGCCGCCCGGCCCGTTTCGACACAACGACGAATGGAACGAGATGGCCGGAGACAACGGACAGGAAGTGCTGAAATTCGGGGTCGGGCAGCCGGTTCCCAGGACCGAGGATCCCCGCCTCCTCTCGGGAGGCGGGCGCTACACCGACGACTGCAACGCGCCCGGCCAGGCCTACGCCGTCTTCCTGCGCTCGACGACGGCCCACGGCGAGATCGCGGCGCTCGACGTCTCCGCCGTCGCCGACGCGCCCGGCGTGCTCGCGGTTTACACGGGCGCCGACCTCGAAGCGGACGGCATCGGGCACATCCCCTGCCCGGTGCCGATGAAGAACCGGGACGGGTCGTCGCCCAACGTGCCGCCGCGCCCGGCGCTTGCCGTCGGTCGAGTCCGCCATGTCGGCGATCCGGTGGCGGTGGTCGTCGCGAAGACCCTCGCCGAAGCGCGCGACGCGGTGGAGTCGATTCCCTTCGAGGTCTCGTCCCTCCCCGTCGCCGCCTCCGTCGAACACGCGCTCGAGGACGCCGCTCCCCGGCTGTGGGAGTCCTCGCCGGACAACGTCTTCCTCGACTTCCACATGGGCGACGAAGAGGCGGTCGACAGGGCGATCGCGGACGCCCACCACGTCACCCGCATCCGGCTCGACAATACCCGCATGGTGGTCAATGCGATGGAGCCGCGCGCGGCGCTCGCGCAATACGACGCGGCGGCGGAGAAGTTCACGCTCCACGTCGGCAGCCAGGGCGTAACCGGCTACCGCGCAACCCTCGCCAACGCGATATTCTCGGTGCCGCCCGAGAACGTCCGGGTGATCAGCGACGATATCGGCGGCTCCTTCGGAATGAAGGGCGCGGCCTACAGCGAGGCGATCTGCGTCATGTACGCGGCGCGCCGGCTGGGCCGCCCGGTAAAATGGTGCGCCGACCGTTCGGAGAGCTTCCTCTCCGACCACCAGGGCCGGGCGATGACGGTCGACCTCGCGCTGGCGCTCGACGAGAACGGCAACTTCCTCGCGCTCAAGGTGGACGCGCTCGGCGACATGGGCGCCTATCTCACCGCGATGGGTCCGTGGCCGGTCACCATGGTGGTGAGCCGCAACATCATCAGCGTCTACAAGACGCCGCTGTTCTCATACGGCGCCAAGTGCGTCTTCACGAACACCGTGCCGACCGGCCCCTATCGCGGCGCCGGGCGGCCGGAGTCGAAATATTTCCTCGAACTGCTGATCGACAAGGCGGCCGCCGAGACCGGGATCGACCGGATCGAGCTGCGCCGGCGCAACCTCGTCGGGCCGGACCAGATGCCGTTCGAGACGCCGGTCGGGCTGACTTACGATTCGGGCGATTTCGAGGCGATCATGGACGAGGCCATGGCGCGCGCCGATACCGGGGGCTTCGCCGAAAGACGCCGCGCCAGCGAAGCGTCCGGCAAGCTCCGCGGGCTCGGCATCGCGCCCTATCTGGAGACCACCGCCGCACCCGGGACCGAGCTCGCCGACATCCGCTTCGAGGCCGACGGCACGGTGACGCTAGTCACGGGGACCTGCGATTTCGGTATGGGACATGCAACGCCGTTCGCCCAGGTGCTGAGCGAGAAGCTCGGCGTGCCGTTCGAGCGAATCCGCATGATCCAGCACGATTCGGACGAGATGAGCCCCGGCGCGGGCGGGTCCGGCGGATCGCGCTCGGCGATCGCGTCGAGCGGCGCCATCCTGGAGGCGAGCGAGGCGGTGATCGAACGGGGCAAGAAGATCGCCGGCCATATCCTGGAGGCCGCAATCGAGGATATGGAGTTCGCCGGCGGGGTGTTCCGGGTCGCCGGCACCGACCGGTCGATCGACATCATGAGCCTCGCGGATCGGGCGCGCGGGAACGCGGCCCTTCCCGACGATCTCGCGGACGGGCTCGGCGCAAAGTGCTCGCACGACACGAGTCCGATCAGCTTCCCCAACGGTTGCCACGTCTGCGAAGTGGAAATCGATCCCGACACCGGCGAGACCGCAATCGACCGCTATACCGTGGTCGACGATTTCGGCACCGTGCTGAACCCCCTGATCGTGGAGGGCCAGGTGCATGGCGGCATTGCCCAGGGTCTGGGTCAGGTGCTGCTGGAGAACACCGTCTACGACGACGACGGCCAGCTCGTCACCGGCTCGTACATGGACTACGCGATGCCGCGCGCCGACCACATGGCGGCGATCGACTTTACCACCCACCCGGTCCCGTGCACGACCAACCCGCTCGGCGTGAAGGGATGCGGCGAAGCCGGCAACGGAGGCGCGTACCCCGCCGTGATCCTCGCCGTCCTCGACGCGCTCGCGGCCCGAGGAGTGAAGGAATTGCCGCTGCCGGCGAGCCCGCACCGCGTATGGCAGGCGTTGCGGGCGGCGGCGGGCTGAGGAGGAAAGTCATGCCGACAGCATCGGTGAACGGAACCGAGATCTGGTACGAGGCAAAGGGGAACGGCCACCCTTTGATGCTCTTCCCCGGCCTCGGTATGGACCATCGTTACTACCGGCTGGGCGAGCCGCTGCTCCGCGAGAGCTGCATGACGGTCCTCGTCGATCCGCGCGGCGTGGGGCAATCCCGGAAGGACGGTCCCGGGGAGGTCGTCTATTCGGCGGAACTCTGGGCCGACGACTTCGCGGCCCTCGCGCGCGAGGCGGGCTGGAAGAGCGTCGACATCCTGGGCTCCTCCCTTGGCGGCTCCACCGCCCAGGCGATGGCGGTCCGCCACCCGGACCTGGTGCGCTCGATGATCGTGGTCGGCGGGTTCTCGGAGCTCGACCGGGCGATGGAGATGAACTTCTCGCTGCGCAAGAAGATCATCGCGAAGATCGGCATGGGCGAGGAGCTCGCCGACTTCATGGGACTCTCGACCATGACCCGGGAGTTCATGGACACCGACGAAGGGCTCGCCATCATGCGGGCCAACCAGGAGAACGTCCGCGCCAACGACCCCGCCCTCTACACCGCCTTCCTCGACTCCATCCTGTCGTGGGGCCGCCGCCTTCCCGGCCAGGACGACCAGCCGCTCTGGACCGAGAAGATCCGGAGCGTCGCCTGCCCGACCCTCGTGCTCACCGGCGACAACGACTATTTCATCCCGGCGAAGTTCTCGAAGATCATCGCCGACGCGATCCCCGGCGCGGTCTATGCCGAAATTTCCGGCGGAGGGCACATCCCGTTCATCGAGAAGCCGGCGGAGACGGCGGAGGCCGTCGCCACCTTCCTCGCCGGGTTGAGTTGAAGCCACTCGGGACGGTGCCGCGTGCCCGTCTCTCCGGGTAGGAGACCTCCCGTCAGATCTCCACCGCCGCGGCGCGCCGCATGATCTCCGCGACCACGCTGTGAGCCGCCAGCGTCGAGGTCTTGGGATTGTCGGGGAGCGGCCTGCCGCGCACCTCGATGTCGAACGCCCCGAACATCCCCTCCACGCGGACATCGTGGATATTGCCGCCCGCGGACGGATCCGCGATCAGCCGCACGTCGGTGCGGTCGAACCCGGCGCCGGCGAGCGCGATGGTCGCGGCCACGTTCGCGTTCTGGGGATAGAGGGTCGCCGCCTCGTCGGCAGCACCCTCGAACAGCACGGTCGGCTCGGCCAGCGCGTCGAGATCGTGCGCCTTTTCCGCCGGGGTTCCGCGCCACGCGCCCGGTGGCTTGCGCGAGGTATAGACGACCCTTTCCAGGCCGCCGATGCGAGCCGCCGCCAACGCATCGGCGCCCGCGACCGCGCCGGCCGGCAGAACGAGCTTCCCCCCGCCGGCTTCCGCCGCCGCCTCGAGCCGTGTGCGGAGAGCCGCGTCGGCGAGCGCGCCGATGGAAATGACCAGGAAGTCGATGCCGCGCCTCAGCGCCTCTTCGCCGAACTCGGCAACCGCCCCATGCCCGGCGCATTCGGCGATCAGTCGCGGCGCCGTCGCGAAATCCCCGATGGCGCTCGCCACCTCGATCGTCGACGGGAGGCGCGCGCGCGCCTCGGCAATTCGTTCGGGGCGGACGATAACGCCGGTGACGCTTGCCCCGCCGCCGGGACGGATATGTTTCAGCACCTCGGTGGCGATGGCGCCGCGGCCGATCAGGACGACGTTCAGCATGGCCTATTCCTTCGGGCGGACGGGCGGGCCGGCGAATGGGACCGCGAACGGGCCGACCGCGTTCATGTCGATCTCGACCATCGCCGGGCCGTCCGCCGAGATCGCCCAGTCGATGGCGGACCGCATCCCGGCGGTGTCCGCGACGCGCCGGAAAGGCAGGCCGAGACCGCCGGCCAGCGTGGCCAGGTCGGGAAGCACGATGTCGGCATAGAGCCGCCGGCCGGCGAACTTTCGGTCCTGGATATTCCTGATTACGCCGTAGCCGCCGTCGTTCATGACGATCAGCGCGATGTCCGCGCGCTCCTGGACCATGGTGGAAATCTCGCCGAGGGAAAGAGCGAGCCCACCGTCGCCCGCCAGCGCGACGGTCTTCCGGCCCTCGGCGGCGAGCGCGGCGCCGATTGCCATCGGCAGCGCCTGTCCGATCCCGCCGCCCACCGCATGCACGCCGTTGCGCGTTCCTGAAAGACGCGGCGCGCGGTTGCCCCATGTGCTGTTGGACAGCGTGATGTCGCGTACCCACACCACGTCGTCGGGAACCGCGTCCTGGAGCTCGTCCATGAGCCGTTCGTAGGGTCCGAGGGTGCCGCGGAGCGCGGCCTCGGCGTCCTTCCGCGCCTTTTCGATATCCGCGGCGAGCGACGAATCCACCGACATTCGGCCACGGAGCCGGTCCGCGAGACCCGCCATTGCCTTCGCCGCGTCGCCGCAAACGAAGATTTCGTTGGCGAACGACCGCCCGTCCGCCCTGGGGTCCGCGTCGATCCGGTAGAGCGGGCGCGGCAGGGCGAGCTTGTATTGCAGCGTCTCGTTGCTGCGCAGCCGGGAACCCACTACCAGCATCGCATCGCAGGTCCCGTAGAACGCCTCGACCGGCGGCTGGAAGTTGTACGCCCCGAGAGACATGCGGTCGCCTTCCGGGACCGCGCCCCGGCCGTGGATGCTGGTGACCGCGCCGAAGCCGAGCCCGACGAGCATGCGGGCCTCCCCCGACGCGCCGCGCGCGCCGCCGCCGAGCCAGAGCATCGGCCTATGCGAATCCGCCAGCGCATCGGCCAAGAGATCGAGCTCCGCTCCGTCCGGTTCCGGACGCAACGGCGCGACCGGCGCGAGCGATGCCGGCCTGTCGAGCGAGGATTCCTGAATGTCGACCGGTATCTCGACGCTGACCGGACCGGCGGGCGGACTCTGCGCCATGCGCACCGCCTCGCGCAGCGTCCCGGGCAGGTCAGATACGGTTCTTACCCTGAATGCCGCCTTGGACGCTCCGCGCAGCATGGTCAACTGGTCGCGCGCCTCGTGGATGTAACCGCGCTCCTGGTCGAGGTATTCGGTTTCGATCTGGCCCGTCAGGTGAAGGACCGGCGTGCCCGCGGTCTGCGCCTCGACCAGCGCGCCGCAGGCATTGCCGGCCCCGGTCCCGGTGCTGGTGAACGCGACGCCGAGCCCGCCCGAGACGCGCGCATTCGCGTCGGCCATGTTGACCGCGCCGGCTTCGCCCCGCGCCGGCACGAAGCGGATGCGATTGCGCTGCCCGATCGCATCGAGCATGGGCATGTTGTGGATCGAGATCACCCCGAAGGCGGTGTCGACGCCGGCCGCTTCGAGAAACGCGGCGACGAGGTCGCCGGCGGAAGTCCGCTCAGACATGGTGCCCCTGCCCGCCCGCGATCTCGATCGTTTCCCCGGTCAGGTAGCTCGCCGCCGGAGAGGCGAGAAAAACCATCACCCTCGCCGCCTCGTCGGCTTCGCCCAGCCGGCCAAGCGGTATTCCCCGCTCGGCGGCGAGTTCGGCGAACCATTCTTCCTTGCTCTTTCCGCCGGCCTCGCCCTGCTCGAAACGGCGGTTCCACTGCCCCGAATCGACCAGCCCGATCAGAATCGAGTTGACCCGGATTCCTTTGGGCGCGAAGTCCCGGCTCATCGTCTTGGCGAGGTTGAGAACCCCGGCCCGCGCGGCGGAGGTCGCCGCCAGCCAGGGCTCGGGACGCCGCGCCAGCAGGGCGTTCGTGCAGACGATGGCGGACGGTGCGGCCGATTCCAGCAGCGGCAGAAAGGCGCGCGCGGGATGCAGGACCGAGAAGAATTTAAGGTCGAGCTCGGCACGCCATTCGTCGTCACCGAGGTCTTCGATCCCTCCGCGGCGCGCCTGCCCGGCGTTGGCGACGAGAATGTCCGCACGGCCGAAGCGTTCCGCCACGCGATCGCGAAAATCCGCCACCTGCGCGGGGTCGAGCACGTCGCACGCCGCGGAGAGCACGCGGTCGGCGCCGTGCGGCCCGGCGAGCGATCGCTCCGCCGCGGCCAGCCGGTCCCCCGACCTGCCGCAAATCGCGACCCCGGCGCCCTCTTCGAGAAATATCCGTGCCGCTGCCAGCCCGATGCCCGATGACCCGCCGGTGACGACCGCTACCTTGTCCGAAAGCCCGAGATCCATCTCGCGGTCCTATCCCTGCGCAGCCCGACCCGGCCGGCGGCCGGCGCTCATTCCAGACCGTCGAGGAAACCGGTGAAAGCGGCGTTGAATGCCTCCGGCCCCTCGACATAGCTGGCATGCCCGAGCCCTTGGAGGGTGACGTAGCGGGCTCCGCCTATCGCCGCGGCAATGTCGCGACCGATCGCCTCGGGCGTCACCGTATCTTCGCTGCCGTACATCACCAGCGCGGGCACCGCGATCATAGCCGCGTCCGCGAAGATGTCGGAGTTGTGAAGCATCCGGGCCGCCTGGACGTATCCATCGGGCCGAAGCCTGCTCTGTACCCGGAAGACTTTCTCGTAGGTTTCTTCGGAGGCCGAAGGCGAAAGGACCTCGCGCGCCCGCCTCCTGGCGACCTCCGCCGGTCCGAGCGCGGTCATCGCCTCGATCCGCGCGTTCAGACGGTCGACGCGAAGTTCCTTCGGACTGTTCAGGTAACCCGCCGCGGCGTCGGACAGGGTGACGCTCAGCAGTCGCCGGGGGTGCCAGGCGGCGAACGCGGCCGCGATCAACCCGCCGAGGGAATGGCCCAGCACATGTAGCTTCTCAAGCTCCAGACCGTCGAGAAGGTCGGCGACCGCATCGCCGTAGGCGCGGGACTCCGGCCGCTCGCCGGGCAGTGGGTCCGAGCTCCCATAGCCGGGCGTATCCCAGGCGATGACCCGAAATCGCCCGGAAAGCCCGTCGAACTGCGCCTCCCACGACGCCGAGCCGGATCCGATCCCGTGCAGCAACAGCAGAGGCGGCCCCTGGCCGGCCGCACGGTAGGCGATGGCGCGGCCGTTCCGCCTGACGGTCTCTAGCGGAGGGAGGGTCACGCCTTGCGCTTGATCTTCGCCAAAGGATGTTCGGGCGGATAGGTGGGAATGCGAGGCCTGGCGGCGCCCAGCATGACGCACATCAGCGCTTCCTCCTCGCCCTCGTTGACGAGGCCGCGATAGACGCCGGGCGGCACCGAGATCAGATCGCGCTCGCCGAGCTCGGTCTCGAACGTCTCGCCGTCCTGTTCGAGCGTAAGCCTGATCTTCCCGCGAAGCATGAAGAACACTTCCTCCACGTCGTCATGGACGTGCGGAGGGCCTTCGCAGCCCGGGGGAAGCACCATGGTCGAGAAGGTGAAGTGCTCGGACGGCACGGCGTTGGAGTCGTCGGCCACGCCGGTGCCGCCGGTGCCGAGATAACGCATCTGCGCCCGCCGGTATTTCGGATCGAAATCGGCCTGGAACTTGAGTGCGTCCCAGTCGTAGCGCCGGGTCTCGTACCGTGCGATCCGGGTCTCCATCCAGTCCGCGAGGTTGCGCGCGGCGGCTTCCGTCTCGGTGCTCATCCAGTCTCGTCCTTCTATTCTGCGGCCGCGGCGGGTTCGATCGCCGTAAGGGCGGAGACCTGGCGTTCGGCTTCCTCCTGGATCAGCCTCCGGATGCGCGCGAGTCCGGTGTCGTGCTGGTAGAGGAACTCGCGGTCGCGGGCGTCGTTGGGCATGCCTTCGAGGATGATCCGATCCTGCTCGAGCACGTCCCAGTGCAGCGTCTCCAGCTTGTGCTTGTACATGAAGCGCCAGACTTCGCGCTCCCACCCTTCCACCTTTCGGGTACGCCAGAAGAAGACCCGGCAATTCTCCCGGTCGATCGGGGTCACGAAACCGACGATACCGAACGCACCGCCCGGTCCGGCGTTGCTCTGGTAGGGGATCGACAGCCGCATCCAGTGCGCGCCGGTATCGGCCCATTCGACCCAGTCGAAATTGACCCCGCGCTGATTGGTCTTCTCGAATATCAACCCGTGCTCGGTGTCGCGGATCCGCATCCGCGCGTCCTTGTCGCCGCGCCCCATGGAATGCGACTCGGCGTGCAGGTAGGCGCCGTGCATCGGATCCATGACGTTGTCGATGGCGTAGCGATAGTTGCAGCGCCAGTGCGAGGTGCAGAGGATCGCACTCCACTCCGGCGAGTTGAGCTCCTCGGGATAGTCGAACGGCGCGGGCTCGGGATGCAGCTCATCGCCGAAATAGGCGAAAATCCCGCCCATGTGCTCGAAGGCGGGATAGGGCTTCACAGCCTGCGTGCCGACCAGGGGGCAGTCGCCGATCGCGGGCATCGCGAGGACGGTGCCGCTGCCGTCGACCTCCAGCCCGTGATACCAGCAGGCCAGACGGTCGCCGAGGTTCCAGCCCTTCGAGAGTTGCGCGCCCCGATGCGGGCAGCGGTCGGCAAGCACGTGGACCTCGCCCTCTCGGTCGCGCCAGACGACGATACGCTCGCCGAGGCGCATCAGCGCGACCGGCTTGTCGCGGATCATCCAGCTCGACGCGATCGGGTACCAGCGGTTGCGGACGCCGAGATCGACGAGCGCATCCACCGCGTCATGATGTGCCGACATACCCATCTCCATCCTGCGCCGCTACGGGCCGAGACGGATCATCTCCGCCTCGAAGACCTCGGCGGTCCACCTGTCCGCGCCCTCCGGAGCGGGACCTGCCTCGTTGAGCGCGGCGACAACTCCTTCCAAATCGTGGATCCCCCGCCCGAAAATCTCTCCCAGCCTGTCCGCCAACTCCGTGGCGTAGGCATCCGGAGGCGCACCCACCTGCGTCTGGTGCCGGATATTTCCCGGCTCGTCGTAAGGAACGGGCAAGGCAGGCCTCCTGCGCGCCGCGGGCGCGGAATTCGGACGGTGTATACAGGATTCACGGTATGACCTGAGATAATTCGGGTCAATCCTGCGTCGGTTGCGCGGCGCTCCGTGCCGCGATAGTTGTGCTTCATGCGGAACAGACCCGAGCGTGGGGTCGTGGCCAACGACGAGGCGAAGGCGCATGTCCGCGCCGTCACCGTAGCTTCCGGCACTTCGTTCTATTGGGCGATGCGCTTCCTGCCGCGGGCCCGACGAGAAGCGATGTTCGCGATCTATGCGTTTTGCCGCGAGGTCGACGACATCGCCGACGACGAAGGCTCGCCGGACGACAAGCGGCGGCGCCTCGACAAGTGGCGGGAAGAGATCGGCGCGCTCTACGCCGGCAATCCCGAAACGCTGACCGCCCGCGCCCTCGCCGAACCGGTCCGCCGCTTCGGCATGCGCCGCGAGGATTTCCTCGCGGTGATCGACGGCATGCAGATGGACCTCGGTGACGGCCTGAAGGCGCCGGACCTGGACGAGCTGGAGCTCTATTGCCATCGGGTGGCCGGTGCGGTGGGTCTTCTCTCGATACGCGCCTTCGGTGCCCGGGGCGCGCACGCCGAAGCGTTCGCCCTCGCGCTCGGAACGGCGCTCCAGCTCACCAATATCCTGCGGGATCTGCTGGAAGACGCGGAACGCGACAGGCTCTACCTGCCGCAGGAATTGCTCGACCGGGCGGGCATAGAGGCCTCGGAGCCGCGTGACGTTCTACGCCACCCCGCGATCCCGAAGGTGTGCGACGCGCTGGCGCGGATCGCGAAAGACAGGTTCGCAGGTGCGACGGCGGCGCTGCAGGAGTGCGACCGCCGCGCGCTTCGGCCGGCGGTGGTGATGATGGTGCACTACCGGCGGCTTCTGGACGCGTTGGAGAAGCGGGGCTGGACCAGGCTCGACATCCCCGTCCGAATCTCCAGGCCGGAGAAGATTCTGATTGCGCTTCGACACGGCGTATTCGCCTGATTCACCGCGGATTCTGGACAAACCGGAGAGTCGAAACTAGTTTTTCCCACGGGCCGGTCGCGTAGCCGGTTCGGAAGAACGGCAGCGATCGGAGGGGCTCGGTGGAAGGTTCCACATGGGAACGCGTTGCCGTTGAAAGCTCGGCAAGCGTGCCCATCGCCCCGACCGGACCGGACCGCACGGAAAAGCTGGAATCGCGCGTCGACCGTGTCATCGAAGCGGCCGGAGCGTCGCTTCGCGGAAGGCAGTCTTCCGACGGTCACTGGGTGTTCCCCCTCGAAGCCGATGTGACGATTCCGGCCGAGTACATCCTTCTCGAGCACTTCATCGACGACATCGACCCCGCCCTGGAGAGCCGGCTCGCCGACTACATCCAGGACCGCCAGGGAAGGGATGGCGGCTGGCCTCTGTTCCACGGGGGCGACGCGGACGTAAGCGCATCGGTAAAGGCCTATTTCGCGCTCAAATGCGTGGGCGACGATCCCGGAGCCCCTCATATGCGGCGGGCGCGCGAGGCGATCCTCGAACGAGGCGGCGCGGCGCAATGCAACGTATTTACCCGCATCACGCTGGCGCTGTTCGGACAGATGCCGTGGCGGGCGGTGCCGGTTATGCCGCTCGAAATCATGCTGCTGCCGCGCTGGTTCCCCATCCATCTCGACAAGATGTCCTATTGGTCCCGCACGGTGATCGTACCCCTTCTGGTACTTCTCGACCGAAGGCCGGATGCGGCCAATCCGCGACGCGTGACCGTCGCGGAGCTTTTCCGTGAAGACCCGTGGACACGGTGTCCCCCGCTGGTCAAACCGACCGGCGGACTCCTCGATACCGTCTTTCTCGCGGTCGACCGCGCGCTGCGGCTGCTCGCCCCGTTGAGTCCTCCCGCGCTCCGTCGGCGCGCGCTGGACCGGGCGGTCGACTTCATCGGAGATCGCCTCAACGGAGATCACGGACTCGGCGGCATATTCCCCGCGATGGCCAACGCGGTCATGGCGTTTCATACGCTGGGTTACGGGAAAGACGATCCGCGCTATGCCGACGCCCTTAGCGCGATCGGGAAGCTCCTTGTCGCGCAGAGAGGGCAAACATTCTGCCAGCCCTGCCTGTCTCCGGTTTGGGATACCGCGCTCGCGGCGCACGCGCTGATGGAAGCGGGCGGGGCGGATAACGAAGCCGCGGCGGAGCGCGCCTCCGGATGGCTGGTGAACGAGCAGATCACGGACGTACAGGGCGACTGGGCCCGCACCCGTCCGGGGCTCGCTCCCGGAGGCTGGGCGTTCGAATACCGCAACGATTACTATCCCGACACCGACGACACGGCGGTCGTCGTGATGGCGATAGACCGTGCGCGACGAACCGGCGTCGACGAACCCGTCCGGCGCGGCGCGGAATGGATCGTCGGCATGCAGAGCTCCAACGGCGGTTGGGGCTCTTTCGACGTCGACAACAACAAGCACTACCTCGACAGCATTCCCTTCGCCGACCATGGAGCGCTGTTGGATCCCCCGACGTCGGACGTGACGGCGCGCTGCGTCGGGATGCTCGCTCAGCTCGGCCGCTCCCGCGACAATCCTTCGGTGGCGCGCGGCATCGAATTCCTGATTGGCGAGCAGGAGGAAGACGGCTCCTGGTACGGGCGGTGGGGGACCAACTACGTCTACGGTACCTGGAGCGTGCTCACGGCTCTCAACGCGGTCGGCGAGGACCCGGCGTCGCCGCACATCCGGCGCGCCGTCCGGTGGCTTGAGAAACGGCAGCGCGACGACGGCGGCTGGGGCGAGGACGGGGCGACCTATTGGCCCGACCGCCGGGACGAGGCGAAATCCTCCACGCCGAGTCAGACGGCCTGGGCGGTGCTCGGCCTGATGGCCGCGGGAGAGGTCGACGGCACCGCGGTCCGGCGCGGCATCGAATACCTGCTCAACGCGCCGCGCGAGGACGGATCCTGGCGGGAAGACTATTACAACGCGGTGGGGTTTCCCCGCGTCTTCTACCTCAAGTATCACGGCTACAGCGCCTATTTTCCCGTCTGGGCGCTCGCCCGCTACCGTCGCCTGCGCGGCGGCAACGCGAAGACCTCGCCCTTCGGATTGTGACCCCGGGACGGCGGCTGGGGATCGTCACGGGCCTGCCGGCCGAAGCCAGGGCCGCGCGCGGCGGCAAGAACAAAGACATCCGGATTGTGTGCTGCCGTGCCTCCACGGCGCGGGCGGCGGCCCTTGCCCGGACGTTGGTCGACCAGGGTGCGGCCGGACTCCTCAGCTTCGGCACGGCGGGAGCGTTGCAGCCGGGACTTTCCCCGGGGACCGTGGTCATCGCGAGCGAGATCGTCGGCACCGCGGGCGAAACGTTCGAGGTCGACGGGGATTGGACGGCACGCCTCGACTCCGAGTTGAGGCCGGCGCTCGACACCGTCAGCGCGCCCATAGCGGGAACGGAAGGACCCGTGGGAGACGTTGAGGCCAAGAGAGCCCTTGGCAAGTCGTCGGGCGCGGCGGCCGTCGACATGGAAAGCCCCGCCGTGGCGCGGATAGGCGCCGCGGCGGGGCTGCCGGTAGCCGCGGTCCGGGCTATCGTGGACCCGGCGGAACGGCCTCTCCCTTCCGCCCTTCTCTCGGCACTCTCTTCCGACGGCGGACCGCGCGCGGGGCGGATATTGATGGAATCCCTCGGGCGGCCGTCGGACCTCCCGGCTCTGGTCCGGCTGTCCTGGGATTATCGGCGAGCGCTCCGCTCGCTACGCCGCGTCGCTGCGCGGAGCGGGTTCCGTTTCGGCTTCTTCGCCTGACACCGCGCGCCGGCGCACCAGTTCCGAGAAGACGTATTGCGCGGGCCGGGCATCGCCGAGCGGTATTTCGGGGGCCATCGGCCCCTCGGTCCGCACTCCCGACCGGGCAAATGTCAGCATTTTCCAGGGGTTGGAGGCCAGATCGTCCACGGCCGTCGCCTCATACCCGCAATGGGCCATGCAATCGGCACATTTTTCGTAATTGCCCGTTCCGTAGGACTCCCAGTCCGTCTCGTCCATCAGTTCGCGGAAGGACGACGCGTAGCCCTCGCCCAGCAGGTAGCACGGGCGCTGCCAGCCGAAGATGTTGCGCGTCGGGTTGCCCCAGGGCGTGCAGCGATAGTCCCGGTTGCCGGCGAGGAAATCGAGGTAGAGCGGAGAATGGTTGAGCGGCCATTTCCTCCCGCGGCCGCGCTCGAACACGGCGCGGAACAACTCCTTGGTCTTGCGGCGGTTCAGGAAATGCCGTTGGTCGGGAGCGCGCTCGTAGGCGTAGCCGGGCGAGACCGTGACGCCGTCGACTCCGAGCTCGGTCATCGTATCGAAGAACTCCACCACCTCTTCGGAGTCGACGCCGTCGAAAAGGGTACAGTTGATGGACACCCGGAATCCTCGGGCAAGCGCCTTGGCGATCGCCCGTACCGCCTTGTCGTAAACGCCCTCCTCGCAGACGGATCGGTCATGGACCTCACGCGTACCGTCGAGATGGACGGAGAACGAGAAGAACGGACCCGGTTCGAACAGGTGAAGCTTCTTTTCCAGCAGCAGCGCGTTGGTGCACAGATAGACATACCGTTTTCGGGCGACGATGCCTTCCACGATCCTGTCGATCTCACGGTGGATCAGCGGTTCGCCGCCGGCGATCGACACCACCGGAGCGCCGCATTCCTCGACAGCGCCGATCGCGTCCTCCACGCTCATTCGTTTGTCCAGGATCGAGGCGGGATAGTCGATCTTGCCGCAGCCGGCGCAGGCGAGGTTGCAGCGGAACAGCGGTTCGAGCATCAGGACCAGCGGGTACCGCCGCACGCCGCGCAACCGCTGCTTCACGATGTAGGCGCCGATACGCAACTGTTGGGACAGCGCTACGCCCATGCGGTATTCACCCCTCGCACATGCCCCGGGCATGGCATCCCGCCACGAATTTCCGTTCGCGGTATCCATGACTCGCGCACCCGCCGAAGACTATTAAACCATCGGGGGGACCGTTTACCAATCGCGCGATACCGGGAGAGCGATTCGGCACGCCGCGCCGGGCGCACCGTGCGGCCAGGATATCGCTCGTGTCCGGCCGACGGTACGATGCGGGGACGCGACGGGCAGCCGCCTTGACGTCAGGGAGTTCCGATGACGGTTCCGAGCCTCTCATTTAGTTTGGCGGTCGGAACGCTGAGCCTCGCGGTAGTTCTCGGGGCGCCGGCAAGTGCCGCCCCACCGGAACCGGCAACGGTCGTCGAGACATTTCATGCCACGCTCTTGCAGGTGATGAAGGACGCCAAGACGTTGGGTTACGAGGGCCGCTATCGAGCGCTTGCCCCGGCAATCGAGAAAGCCTTCCACCTTCGGTCTATGAGCCGGATGGTCGCGGGACGGCGCAACTGGAAGCGTTTCACGGCCGCGGAAAAGGACGATTTCGCGTCCGCGTTCTCCGATCTTGTCGTCGCGACCTATGCTTATCGCTTCGATGGGTATTCCGGCCAGTCTTTCCGGGTTCTCGAAACCGCTTCGCTGCGTCCCGGGACCTCTCTCGTCAAGACGCGCATAGACGGGACGCAACAGATCCGGCCGAGAAGAAGGAACACGAAACTGAACTACCTCGTCCGCCGCTTCGACGACGGCTGGCGCGCGATCGACATCTATCTCAAGGGCTCGATCAGCGAGGTGACGATCAAGCGTTCCGAATACTCGACGATATTGCGCAAACGGGGCGTAAAGGGGCTGGTGAAGGAAATCAGGAAAAAAGTCGCTTCGCTCAAGGCGGAGGACGGCATGAAGCCCGCGCCGCCGCCGAGGGACCGCAATTCCTGAACGCCGCGCACGGGTCCGGCGCAACCCCTATCTACCCAACAGCAATCCGCCGAAAACGCCGCCGATACCTGCGCGGACAAAATCCCAGCGGCCGAGCGCCACGCGGCTGGCGAGCGGGTCGTCGGCCCTCAGGAGCACGCGCAACCGGTCGGCGAGACGGACGATGATCGCGGTTTCCATCGAGAGCCGCCGGTTCCCGACGACGCCCGGCAGTTGCCGGGCCTTCACCATCAAATCGTCGACACCGTCGAGCAGCCGGTCGAGGACGGAGCGCAGGGCGTCGCTCGAACGGTCGGCGTCCAGCGCCTCGACACCGATACCGGCCTCCTGCAACCAGGGCTCGGGCAGATACACCCGGTCGAGCGCGCGGTAGTCGTCCTGGCAGTCCTGTAGATGGTTCAGTACCTGGAGCGCGTTGCACAGCGGGTCCGACGCTTCCCAGGTGGAGCGGTCCTCGCCATGCAGGTCGAGGACGTACCGCCCGACGGGCGACGCGGAAAGCATGCAATAGCCCATCAAATCGTTCCAATCGGCATAGCGCAGCTTGGTCGCGTCCTGCTTGAAGGCGGCGATGATGTCGATGACGTGGCGGGGGCCGAGACCGGTCTCGGCCAGGCTTTCGCGCATTCGCTCGACCGAAGCGGGGACCGCCTCGCCCGCGGTCTCACCCTTGACCGCCGCCTCGAAAGCATCGAGCCGGCGGAGCTTTTCTTCCGGCGACAGGTCCGGGTTGTCGGCAATGTCGTCGGTGGTCCGGGCGATCGCGTAATACGCCGCGATGTGCGGGCGCAGCCGGGCGGGCAGCAGCCACGACCCGACGGGAAAGTTCTCGTCCCCCGACCACTTGCCCGACGGGGTTTCCAGCGTCCCTTCCCTGGTCGCCGCTTCAGGCACCGCCTCGCCCCGGGACGTAGATGCGCGACTTCCACGCGCGGCCGCCGCCGGTCCAGTGGCAGCGCGCGGAGTCGACCGTCATCGCGACAAACAGGGCGGCCACGACCGGCAAGACGAAGCCGGCCCAGGGGCGCAATTCGTAGGGCCGGCCGGTCGGATAGGCAGCCAGCGCCATCGCCGCCAGGACGGTCCAGATCATCAGGCGGTCTTGGCCCGTTCGTGGTCGATCTGCAGCCGGGTGAGAAACGGCACCATCGGGTGGACGCCGAGCGTGCGCATCCGGTCCATGTCGAGGCTGGCGAGCGCCTCGGTCTCATCGGCCCCGAGACCCGCCGCCGCCGCGTAGCCGTCCGGATCGTCGACATACCGCGCGCGCTCCGCGGCGCTGTTGGAAAGAAGGTGCAGGATGCGGGTGAGCTCGACCCTTTCGGCGTGGACGGGCGGGTAATGCGGCCTGTGAACCGACGCCGGTTGCGGCGCGAACCAGCCGAGGGAGCCGTAGATATGGTGCCAGCTGGGGTCGAGCTGGACCACGTCCGGCACCCTTTCCCCCAGCGCGCCGGCGCCGATCGCCCAGCACCTCAGTTCGACGTTGCCGGTTTCGTCCAGCCGCTTCTCGTCGAGAGAAAGCAGCGTCCTCAACCGTCCCCGGCTCAGGGGCTCAAGAAGGGCCTTGTCGAAGTCGAGATCGGGATTGGAATATCGCTCGGTCCCCGGGAAATGGGACATGCCTCCGCTTGCGATGACGACGGCACGGACGTCGATGGCGGCAAGCGCGCGCGCCAGTGCCTGACCGAAGCCGTAGCAGCGCTCCATCGAAGGTTGCGGCGGAACGTAGGCGTTGGCGTAGATCGGCACGATCGGCGCGTCGACCCCGAGATGCGCGAGCGGAATCCCGAAGGCGTAGTCGATCTCGGCGGTCGAGGTGAAGGCGGGATCGAACCCTTCCGCCTGGAGGTGGCGGATCAACGCGTGAGCGGTTCCGCTCGCCACCTCGTAGCGGAAGTCGCGCCCCGCGAACGAACCCTTGACCTCGGCACCGGTGTGCAGCGCGAAGGCGGGTGTGCAGTGAAGAAAGAACTGGTTGACATGGTCGTTGGCGATAACGATCCAGATGTCGGGTTCGAGCGCGGCGAGCGCCTCGCCGATCCGGCCCGCGACCTCGCGCACGCGTTTCACGGTGGACGGATCCTCGGTTTCGGGCATCGTAAAGAATTGCGGCGCATGGGGAACGAACGCACCGCCCAGCACGTGCGACGTCATGGCTTCGCCTCCCGGGCTCTCGCTGCGCGGCGAAGTCTAGCGCATTTTGCGGTGCGTTCGAATCGCGGGACGGCGGCCGAGGTCAGGCAGCGTCTCGCGAAACCGGGCCGTCGCGGCAGGACGGGCAGAGCCCGAGCAGCTCGATCGTCTGGCGCTCGATCGAGAAACCGAGCGCTTCGGCGCGACCGGCGATCGTCTCCTCTATCTCCCGGTCGTCGAGCTCGCCCACCGTGCGGCAGCTGCGGCAAATCAGGAACTGCCCGGAATGGACGGCATGCGGGTCGGGGCAGCCGATAAAGGCGTTAAGCGAATGGATCCGGTGGACCAGGCCGCATTCCAGCAGGAAGTCGAGCGCGCGATAGACCGTGGGCGGAGCCGCCTTCCCGCGCTCCACCCGCAACCGGTCGAGGATCTCGTAGGCACCGATGGGATTGTGCTGCTCCCAGACGATCTCGAGGACGCGCCGGCGCAGCGGCGTGAACCGCAGGTCGCGCTCCGCGCAAATCCGCTGCGCGGCGGAGAACGCGTCGTCGACGCAGAGGGCATGATCGTGCCCGCCGGGCTTGAATGCGTGCGCTGAGGTATCTGCCATTCCCCCTCCCCGGAAGCACCGAGTTTATCGGCGGCGGATGCGCCGATCAAACCGAGAGCACGGCGCTTCGACGGTGCGGGAAAACCCGTCTATGGTGCCGCCGGCCCGAGACTCCACCCCCTCCCGAGAAGGAGATCCCGCGTTGCACGCCCACTCGCCCATCGACATCCATGCCCACTTCTATCCGCCCGAATATCTCAAGATTCTTGAGCGGAACGGCCATCGCTACGGCGGCGGAGTGAGTTCCGGCGCCGAAGGATTCACCGTGACGGGCGGTGCAGTCTCGATGGGGCCCCTGCCCTTCAAGTTCATGGATGTCGAGTTGCGTGTCGCCGAAATGGATGAGATCGGCGTCGAAATCCATGCGCTTTCGCTCACCGCCCCGATGGTCGATTTCGCCGACGGGGAGGACGCGCTTGCCCTGGCGGCAGCGTTCAACGACGGCTGCGTCGCGGCCCACGAACGATTTCCCGATCGGCTGGTGGGGCTGGCGATGCTTCCCTGGCATGAGCCGGCGCTGGCGGTGAAGGAGCTGGAGCGCGCCGCCGCGCTGCCCGGCATGCGAGGGGTCTATTCGATGACCCGCGTGCGCGGGGGCGAACTGGGCGACGAGGCGTACCTGCCGATCTTCGAGGCCATCGACGGGCTCGGCCTGCCGTTGTTCCTGCACCCGGTTCACGTGGTCGACCCGGAGCGACTGGCGCGTTACTACCTCACCAACCTGCTGGGCAATCCGATGGAATCGGGTATCGCCGCGGCGCACCTGATCTTTTCCGGCACGCTGGACCGGTTCCCGAATCTCGACGTGTGTCTGCCGCATGCAGGCGGGGTCTTTCCCTATGTCGTCGGCCGGCTCCAGCACGGCCACAACGTGCGGCCGGAAATGGCGCATCGCGATCCGGACATGGGGCCGATGGAGTACATCAGGCGCTTCCACTACGACACCGTCAGCCACTCAGACAAGGCGCTCGCCTATCTCATCGACTTGGTCGGCGCCGACCGCGTGATGCTCGGCAGCGACTACTGCTTCGACATGGGGTACGAACGCCCGGTCGAGGTCGTGACCGGACACGGCGGCATCAACGAATCGGCCCGCGAGAAAATCCTGTCGGGCAACGCCAAGCGGCTGCTGGGCCTAGCCTAAGGTCGACTTGTACCAGTCGGTAATTTCGGCGCCCGACCAGAAGACGACGCCGGGCCGCGACGCCATCTGCGCCAGCATCGCCTCGAGATGCCCGATCCGGTGCGGCACGCCGCTGATATAGGGGTGGATGCCGAAGCCCATGAACTTGGCGCGGTCGGCGCTTTCCTCGTAGAGCCGGTCGAACTGGTCCATGGTGCGCCGGTAGAGTTCGGCGCTCTCGTGATGCTGCAGGATCATCATCGCGATGTCGTTGAGCTCGACCGAATAGGGCACGTTGACCAGATCGCCCGCACGGGTCTTCACCAGGGTCGGCTCGTCGTCCCAGACGAAATCGGCCACGTAGTCGAGTCCCGCTTCCTTGAGCAGGTCGGAGGTCTCGTAGGTCTGGGTGAGGCCGGGGCCGATCCAGCCGCGCGGCTTCGTGCCGGTGAACGCCTCGATCCGCGCGACCGTCTCCTCGATCGTCGCGCGCTCGTCTTCCAGCAGGTGCATCGGCCCCTGGTGGTAGGTGTGCGGCAGGAACTCCCAGCCGGCGTCGAGCGCGGCCTGGGCGACCCTGGGATAGACGTCGCAGACCGACGCGTTGAGCGAGAAGGTGGGCTTGATGCCGAGCCGGTCGAAGGCGTCCTTGATCCGCCAGAACCCGACGCGCATGCCGTATTCCTGCCAGCTCCAGTTGGGCACGTCGGGGATGAACAGGGTCTCGCGGGGCGGGGTCAGCACCGTCCGCGGCATCGGCTTGTCGGTGTCCCAGTTTTCGATGTTGTAGACCGGCCAGACGACGATCCTCGCCCCGTCGGGCAGTTTCAGCGGCGGCCGGTCGACGATGGCGCTGTATTCGATGCGCTCGCGTGGGTCCACGATCCCTCCTCCCCCGATTTCGGGCGCACTTCGCCCGCGGTCGTCCGTCTCACATCAGGCTGGGCAAGTAGAGAGCGATCCCCGGCGCCATGACAAGGATGATGATCAGGATGAGGTCGCAGAACAGGAACGGAATCGCATAGGACGCCACCTCGAACAGAGTCGTCCCCCGCACCATCCCCATCATTATGTAGAGAAGCAGGCCGAAGGGCGGCGTAGTCGCGCTCATCTCCAGCGACATCAGCACGATCAGCGAGAACCAGATCAGGTCGTAGCCCAGCGTCTGCGCGATCGGGTAGAAGATCGGCACCGTGATCAGCATCATCGAGACCTGGTCCATGAACATGCCGAGCAGGATCAGGACCAGGAACATCGCGGACAGAATCACCAGAGGCGCGACCTCGAACCCGGTGGCCCACTCGGTGAGCCCGCGCCCGGCGCCGGACATCGAGAGCAGTTGGCTGAACACTGTCGAGTTCATCAGGATGAAGAACACCATCCCGACCACCCGGATGGCGCCGACCAGCGAGGTCTTGAACGCCTCCCAGGTGAAGGCGCGGAACGCGATGGCGAGGATGCACACGCCCACCACGCCGAACGACGCGGACTCCGACGGGGTCGCCCAGCCGAGCACGATGAAGCCGATCACCATGAAGACGACGAGGCCCATCGGCAGGATGTTGACGACCACCTGGTAGAGCTTTTCCTTCCAGGTGGTGGGCTCGACGTCGTAGCTCGGCGCGGCGTTGGGATTGATCTTGAGCTGCAGCAGGATCATCGCCGCGTAGAGCGCGGCGAGCAGGAAGCCGGGCAGCAGGCCGGCGATCAGCAGCGCGCCTACGTCGACGCCCGCGATCGATGCGAGCAGCACGCCGAGCGAGGACGGCGGGATGATCATCGCGAGCCCGCCGGTGCCCAGGATCGGCCCCATCGACATGCGCTTGTTGTAGCCGCGCCGCGTCATCTCGGGCACCAGCAGCGAGCCCAGCATGGCGGTGTTGGCCATCGTCGAGCCGGTCAGCGTCGAGAACAGCGACCCGCCGATCACCGTCAGGAAGCACAACCGGCCCGGAATCTTGCCGAGCAGCTTGTCGAGCGCGTCGAACACCCGGATCGCCAGCCCGGTATGGAAGAACAGCGCGCCCATCAGGATGAACATCGGGATGGGCGAAAGCGTGAAGGTGGTGATGAGCTGCGGCGCGTTGTCGGCGATCTGGATCAGGTTCGACCAGCCGTTCGCGAACACGAACATGCCGATCACGTTGGCGATCAGGAAGGTGAACGCGACGGGAAAGCCGAGCGCCATCCCCGCGACGACGCAGCCGAGAAGAACCGCTCCTGCCTCATACCATTCCATGACTCAGACGCTGTCCTTCACTTCGCTGAGGTCATAGGTGTAATAGTGCCGGAGCCCTGCCAGAAGCATCAGAAATTCGAGCGACACCAACCCGTAGCCGAAGGGCATCGGCAGGAACTGAAGCCAGTACGGCATGTCGATCCCGCGCACGTCGAGATTGCCGGTCTCGATCGCCTCGACGAACAACTCGACCGAGAGATAGGCGAAATAGGCCGAGAGAACGGCGCAGACCAGATACACCGCCTTGGCCAAAGGCTCGCGAATCGCAGGCGGCAGCAGCGAGACCACCGCCTCGATCGCGACATGGCCCTTCTGGCGCACCAGCCACGGGGCCGAGCACATCGCCACGTAGAGCAGCGCATACTCGACCACCGAGGAGGTGAAGAGCGGCGGGGTGAGGCCGATGGTCCGGATCGACACGTCGATCACGATCATCGTGAAGATGCATGGGATCAGCGCGCAGGCGATCCATACCAGCGCGCCGACGAACCGTTCGAGACCCCTGTCGAACGCCTCAAGCGACACAGCCGCTCCCGCCCCTCCTGCCGGGCGCCGAAATAGCCCGGGCCGGACCTATTGCCGGAGCGCGCGGCCGAGATCGGCCTGACGGTTCGGCTTGCCCGGGATGTACATCAGCGGCTTCAGCTTGTCGTGGTACTCGGACCGCTCCTTGAGCTGCTTCCAGACCTCCTGGTGCGCGATGTCGAGATAGCGCGCGGCCGCCTTGCCCTTGAGGACGATGTCCTTCACCCCCGCGGCCATGACCATCTTGTCCTCCGCCTTGCGCTGTTTCTCGATCCAGTGCACCGACGTGGTCTCGTACTCCTTGGCGAGCTCGGTCATCGCCGCCCTCTTTTCCTTCGCCAGCTTGTTCCAAGTGTCGGCGTGGACCGTCACCACGGTGTTGGTCTGGTAATAGTTGGGCTGGATCCGGTACTTGATGATCTTGTGCACGCCGAGCGGCACGATCGAGATGTCGGTGAAGCCGAAGCCGTCGACCGTCCCGCGTTGCAGCGCGGTGAACACCTCGGACGACTTGATGTTGATGGTGGTCGCGCCGAGCGCCCGGAACAGCGGGCGGTAGGTGCCGGTCGCGCGCATCTTCAACCCGGTCAGGTCGGGCACGCCGTCCTTGTCGAACTTCGGCTCCTTCAGGAGATAGGTGTTGTAGGACGTCATGTTCTCGCCCCACGCCAGCAGATGGGCGCCGGCCTTCTTGAGATAGACCTCCTGGAGGATTTCCCAGGCGCCGTTGGCGCGGAGCGCCTTGGGGCCCTGGTTGGCGGCGAGGATGGCGTAGCCCTCGGGCACCGTCCCGATATAGTAGGCGGTCGGGCTGTGCAAGACGTTGAACTGACCCCGCCTCAGCGCGGTCACGGCCTTGCGCGGCGGAACGATCTCCTGGCCGCCGAGATACTTGATCTCGACCTTGCCCTTGAACCGCTCGTTTGCCGGCTTGAGATAGTTGGTCTTGAAGCTCACCACCAGAACGTTGTTCTGGTCAAGCGAGGTGACCGCGTTGAGCTTGTCGGTCATGGCTGCCGCCGTGCCGGCGCCCGCCGCCACGGCGGTGACCGCGGCGAGAGCGGTGAGTGCGAATCCTGTCTTCATGTTCCTCATTCCCAGTCTTGGTTTATCCAACACAGGCAAGCGCGACGGTCCGCGCCAACGCCCTGCGCAGTCGATACCGACAATGACCGACCGGCGCAATGCCGGGCCGTCGACCGGCTACGATCGGCGTCCCTTCCTCGCGGTCTCCGAATCCCGGCGACGCAGCCTGCGGGCAATCTTCTATTTCCGGAGAGCGCGCCCGATATCGACCTGCCGGTTGGGCTTGCCGGGTATGTACATCAGCGGCTTGAGCTTGTCGTGGTACTCCGACCGCTCCTTGAGCTGCTTCCAGATCTCCTGGTGGGCGATGTCGAGATACCTCGCCGCCGCGTCACCCTGGAGCGCGATGTCCTTGACCCCTGCGGCCAGCATTTCCTTCTCTTCCTTCGCACGCCGCTCCTCAAGCCACTTGACCGACT
>JAJDVM010000234.1 GCA_022826125.1 Defluviicoccus sp. | reverse complement strand
CAGCGTGACGGTGAAGGAGGGGCGGGTGGAGTTCTGGGGGGTTGTCGGCTCGGACTCCGAGCGCGCCGCCACCCGGGTGCTGGCCGAGGAGATCGCCGGCGTCAGCGAGGTCGTCGACCACCGCGCACTCAGATCGAGGGTCAAGACGGTCGTGCCGTAACGCGCCGCTTGATCCGGCGGCCGCGAACGGGCTTGATCGCGCCTCCATTCGAGGGAGGCGCGGACCCATGACGGCCGATATCGACATCTACAACCCCGACGCGCTCGGCGCGCCGCTGGGGCAGTACACCCATGTCACGCGGGTGAAGGCATCCGAATTCCTGTTCATCGCCGGCATGCTGTCCGCCGATCCCGACGGCAACATCGTGGGCGAGCGGGATTTCGACGCGCAATGCACCCAGGTGTTCGCCAACATCCAGGCGGCGCTGGAATCGGCGGGCGCGGAGTGGGGCAATGTCGTCCAGTTCACTACCTACATGGTCCATTCCCAGTGGATCCCGGAGTTCATGAAGTTCCGGCTGCGCGAATTCCCCGGGATGTTCCCGGACGGCAAGTACCCGCCGAACACGCTGCTCCTCGTCGACCGTCTGGTACAGGAGCCGTTCCTGATCGAGGTCCAGACCATCGCGGCGGTTTGAAAACAGTTGAGGCCCGCCCTTCGATACGGCGCCATGCCTCCATCCGAAGGGGATGTGCCCTAAAGCGGCACCACGAGCAGCGTGTCGACGGTGCGCGAGTCGCAGACGACGACGCGCTCGGCGAATTTGAGCGCGCCGTCCGCCTCCACGATGCGGTCGAGGTAGCGGCCGCAGGCGAACACCGACATCGCGCCCGATTGCATGGTGCGGACGACGACGAAGTTGGTCCGGGCGGTGTGGACGCCGTCTCCGGTCCCGGCGATCTCGCTCGGGCCGATCGTGTGGCAATAGGTGTGCGGCTCGAAGATGTTGGCCGAACGCATCGCGCGCACCCGGTCGCGCATCATCGCCGCGCCGTCGCAATGGACGATGGCGAGCGGGAGCCCGGCCTCGCGGTTCTCCCGCGTGACGATGCGGTAGATCCCGTCCTCGGCGAAAAAGCCGGGCCAGTCCTCCAGCCGGTCGTCGTCGATGGCGTGCGCGTAGGCCGTGTTGAGCCGCGCGATGCCCGCCGCCAGCACCTGCCCGGCCCCGGTCACAGCGCCATGCAGTCCCGCCAGGCGCGCCAGAAGCCGCGCACCGCCGCCTCGGTGACGCGCGATGCGCCAGCCGGCTCGATCGCGGTGCCGCCCATCCGCATGAAGCTCCGCCCCTCGGGCGCGCTCCGTGTCGCGGTCTCGATGAAGCCGCCGATGCAGCCGTCCTCCATCGAGACATAGCCCGCGGGGCCGACCAGGTTGTTCACCTTGAGCCTGAGCGCCTCCAACGCCTCGTCGTCGTCCTCGAAGCCCAGCACGGTCCATCTGAGCTCGCATTCCTCCGGCCCCGTGGGGACGAGCTGGCGGACGGCGAGCGCGTTCAGGATCTGCTGCACCACCAGCGTCGGGAAAATCGTCTGGATCGAGTTGGTGATCCGGTCGCCGAGCTCGAGCCGGTGCTCCATCAGCGACGGATCCTCGAGCGCATACTGCTCCTTCAGCGAGCGCACCGCCTCGGCGCCTTCCCGTTCGCTGCCGTCCGCCGCGCGCTCGGTGAAGCTCAGATGGTGCCAGCCGTTCTCGCTGAGAGAAATGCCGCCGCCCATGGTGAAGCGCACGATTCCGAAGGTGTTGTGGAAGACATGGAGCAGCGTCGCGTGATAGCTGTCCTTGGTGTTCTCCGCGTAGAGCTTCCAGTTGCTGGGAAGCAGCTGGCTGTGATAGCCGAGCACCCGGACCGGCTTGACGAACACGCGGTCCATGGCGGCCAGCATGGCGGGGCCGATATAGGTTTCGAGATCGGGCGCCTCGTCCGAGAAGGTCGCGAAGACCAGCCCGTTCCGCGATGCGGTACGGAGTCGCTGGAGCCCGTGCGCGCCGGGCTCGAACCCCTCTTCCATGCCGCCCTCGCCACGCACCCCGCGCCGGAACGCGACGCCGGTCAGGCTGCCGTCGAGGTCGTAGGTCCAGTTGTGGTAGACGCAGGTGAATTCGCTCACCGTGCCGCGCGGCTTGTAGCAGACCAGCGCGCCCTTGTGGGCGCAGCGGTTGACCAGCGCGGCGATCCCGCCATCGCGGCCGCGAACGACGATGATCGAGGCGTCGCCGATAACGCTCGTCCTGTAGTCGCCGGGGTTGGGAATCTCGGCTTCCAGGCAGAGAAAGTTCCAGGTGGGGCCGCGGAAGATCCGCTCCTGCTCGCGGGCATGGATGTCGGGGTCCGTATAGACCCGGTAAGGCACCCGCGAAACGTCGTCGTCGGGCCAGAGTGGGGCTGTGCTCATCGGCGCCTGTTCCGCTCCGAGGATAGGTCATCGCGGTCGGCATGTCATACTGAAGCCCGCCAACATCGGAGATCGGACAATGGAAGGCGAAACGCGCACCATCGCGGTCGGAAACAGGTCGCTCGACGCCTACGCGACGGTCCACCGCAGCGGGACCGGCCCCGGCCTGCTCCTGCTCGCCGACGAGGCGGGGCTCGATGCGGGCATGCGGGCGCGCGCCGATCTCTTCGGCGAGGAGGGTTACGCGGTGCTCGCGGTCGCTGGATTGTCCGGGCCGGACGAGGTCCGCGCGGCGGCGGAAACCCTCCGCGCGATGCGGGAACGCACGGGCGGCATCGCGGTGCTCGGCTACGGTCCGGGCGGGGACCTCGCGTGCCGGGCGGCCGCCGCCTTCGACGCCGCCGTCGCGTTCGACCCCTCCGGACCGGAGGACGCGTCGGAAATCGCGAGCGGCTGCCCCGTGCTGCTCCTGTTCGGGACCCGGGGCAGCGGCGAAGCGGAGGCCAGGGCGGGACGGATCGAAAGCGGCCTCGACCGCGCCGACGGCAGCGGTGTCGTCGTTTACCCCGAGGCGCCGCCCGGCTTCGCCGTCCCGCACCGCGAGTCCTTCGACAGGCGGACCGACAGCCTCGCCCACAGCCGGACGCTCGGGCTGCTGCGCCGCGTGCTGGGCCCGCATTACGACCTCGTCGCGCTGTTCGAGGAGCATGTCCGCCACGAGTTCGAGACCCGCGACGTCGACGCCACCATGGCGACGATGATCGACGAGCCCTACGTCAACCACGTTCCCACGCTGGCCGGCGGCGTGGGTCACGACATGCTGAAGCGGTTCTACAAGTACCATTTCGTTCACCAGAACTCGCGGGAACGGTCGAGCACGCCGGTCTCGGAGACCATCGGGCCCGACCGTATCGTGCTGGAGACGGTTGTCAGGTTTCGACACGACCGGGTGCTGGACCGCTATTTCCCGGGCATCGCGCCGACCGGGAAGATCGTGGAGATCCCAACGCTGCTGCTGGTGAAGTTCCGCGGCGACCGCGTGTGCCACGAGCACATCTACTGGGACCAGGCATCGGCCCTCAAACAGATCGGCGCGCTCGACGCGGACGGGCTTCCCGTCGCCGGCGCGGAGGCGGCCGCCAAGGTGCTCGACGAGACCCTTCCGTCCAACATCTTCATGCAGGACGCCTGGGCGGAAAGCGAGGGCAAGCCGATTTGAGCGCGCGGCTTACTCTGCTACGCTTTTCCGGTCGATAAACGAAGACCGGCCCGGCAGGGCCGGAGAGAGGGAGACACGGGATGACAGCACACAAACTTCTCGTCGCCACGCTCGCGGCGGGCCTGCTCACCGGCGCGGCGGCGACCGCGGAGGCCAAGCTCAAGCGGATCACGATCGGCAGCAACCCGGCGGGCTCGGTCTACTTCCTGCTGGCGGGCGGTTTCGCCAAGCACTTCCAGCAGGACCTCAAGATCCGCTCGACCGCCCAGCCGCACGCCGGCTCGTCGGTCTATCTGCCGCTGATGAACAAGGGCGAGATGGTGATGGGGCTCAATTCGAGCCTGGACTCCGGCCTCGCGGTCGCCGGGAAGGAACGTTTCAAGGACCCGATCAAGAACGTTCGCCTGCTGGCCCGGGTCTGGATCCTGCCCTACGCCTACATGGTCAAGGAAAGTTCCGGCATCAAGACGCTCGACGATCTGCGCGGCAAGAAGGTCGTCGTCAACGTCAAGACCAACGTCTCGCTCGCTTTGACCAACCGTACGGTTCTGTCGACCGCGGGGATGACGGAAAAGGACGTTGTCGCGGTCGATTCCGGCGGCGTGGTCGCCGGGATCAACATGGTGGTCGAAGGCCGTGCCGACGCGACGACCGTCGCGCTCGCCATGCCCGCGATGCGCAAGACGCACGCCACGGTGCCGGGCGGTCTCCGCATCCTCGGGCTCGGCAAGCTGGCGAACGACGAGATGCTCGCCAAGGGGATCGCCGGGCTCTATTCGATGAAGGTCAAGCCGACCAAGCGCTTCCCCTTCGTTCGCGAGCCGCTCACCATCGGCGCGTTCGACACCTATCTCAATGCCGGAAGCCAGGTGGGCGACGAGGACGCGTACATGCTGGTCAAGTCGCTGCACACCAACTGGAAGAAGCTGCAGAAGGACTACGCGCCGCTTCGCGGAACGCCCATTGACGGGCTGGCGCCGGCCAACACGTCGATGCCCTACCATCCGGGCGCGATCAAATATTACAAGGAAGCGGGCCTCTGGACGGCCGGACACGATCCGGGCCAGGCCAGGGCCATGAACGCGGTGAAGTAACCGACACCGCAGTCGAGGCAGGCAATGCGCGGCTTCGGCGGCCGGCTGCGCGGCTTCGGAGGCCCGTTGCGCGGCCTCGGCAGCCCGATGCAGCAGCTGACGACGCTGTTGCTGCGCGCCTGCCTCGGCGCGGTGCCGATCATCGGGATCCTCTGGATCTTCTCGGTCGCCGACCGGTTCGGCTTCGCCTTCACGTTCCAACAGGCGATCGGCGTCGTCCTCGGGCTGTCGATCGCCGCGGCCTTTCTCAAATATCCTTACGGTTCGCAGGCCGGGCTGCTCGAGATCGCGCTCGTCGCTGTCTCGTTCGCGACCTGGTTCTGGATGTCGTGGAACTTCGAGGACTGGATCGTCGGCATGGCGGACCGGACGCCCGACAAATGGGTGCCGGGCGTCGTCGCCATCCTCGCCATGCTGGAGGCGCTCAGAAAGGCGTGCGGGAAGGTGATCACCACCCTCGTCTGGGTGATGATCGTCTACGCCTTCTTCGGCGACATATTGCCGGGCGCGCTGGAAGCGGAGGTCTTCCCACCGACCAAGACGGTCCTCTACCTCTATGCCGACAATAACGGCATTCCCGGCCTGGTGCTGCGCGTGGTCACCGAGCTCGTGCTCGCCTTCATCATCCTCGGGAAGTTGCTGGAAGTCTCCGGCGCGACCCGGTTCTTCACCGACCTCGCCATGGGGATGATGGGCCACCGCCGGGGCGGTCCCGCCAAGGTTGCCGTCGTCGCGTCGAGCGCTTTCGGCACCATCTCCGGCTCGTCCGTCGGCAACATCATGTCGACCGGGATCGTCACCATCCCGATGATGAAGCGCACCGGGTTCGAGCCGCGCTATGCCGCCGGCATCGAGGCGGTCGCCTCCAACGGCGGCCAGATCGCCCCGCCGGTGATGGGCGCGACGGCGTTCATCATCGCCGAGTTCCTCGAAGTCCCCTATATCGACGTGGTCATCGCCGCTGCGATCCCGGCAGCGCTCTACTACCTGGTGTTGTTCCTCCAGGTCGACGCGATCGCCGCGCGGTTCGGCCTGCTGGGCCTGCCGAAATCGGAGCTGCCCCGGGTCTTCTCGGTACTGATTTCGGGCTGGGTGTTCCTGATCCCGCTCGGGGTGCTTCTCTATTTCCTGTTCGGGCTGGGCTACAACCCGGGCCTGTCGGCGATGTACGCCGCCACCTCACTGTTCGTGCTCTATCTCCTGAAGATCCGGCGCCTGCCGAGTCGCGCGGAGTGGGCCAACTTCATTTTCGGCTCGGGCGAGAATCTGCTGCCGCTGATGCTGATCGCGGGCGGGGCGGGCGTCGTGATGGGCGTCCTCAACGCCAGCGGACTCGCCTTCCAGCTCTCGATCATCCTCGCCGAGCTCGGCCAGAGCGCCGGCATCTTCTGGATGCTGGTGGTGACCGCCCTGGTCTCGATCATCCTCGGGATGGGGATGCCGACCGCGGCGGTGTACATCGTCCTCGCCACGGTGATCGCGCCCGCCCTGATCGAGATCGGGCTGAAGCCGATGGCGGCGCATCTGTTCCTGTTCTATTTCGGCCTCCTGAGCATGCTGACCCCGCCGGTCGCGGTGGCCAGCATGGTGGCGGCGGGGATCGCGGGCTCGGACATGTGGCGGACCGGCGTCGTCGGCATGCAGCTCGCCGCCGCCGCCTACCTGCTGCCCTTCCTGTGGGCGTTCAACCCGGCGCTGGTGATGCAGGGGTCCTGGGTCGCGGTGGTCTATGTCAGCCTCACCGCGCTGGTCGCGGGATTCCTGATCGCGGAATCGGTGATCACCTGGGGCGATGGCGGGCTCGCCAGGATGGGCCTCGCCCTGTTCTACTTCGCGGCGGCGATCGCGGTCGGCGGATCGACCATCTGGCTCGGCGCGGAATCGCCGCTGACCCTGCTGGCCGGAGCGGTGGGCGCCGTCATCGCGTTCCTCGCGCGGCGGAGCGCGGCGATGCGCGTCAGGGCGCGCGCGCTCTAGGCCGCGCCCTCGGCCGCCAGCCGCTCCTCAAGAATCCGCCGGCCCTGGAAGGCGGCGTTGTCGACGTTGATGTCGATCAGCGGCCGGCCCTCGGTCCGCGCGAGGCTCTTCTGCTGGGCTTCGATGGCGACCGTGTCCTCCTTGAGGGCGGAGGAGAACATGCCGCGCAGCTCCTCGGTGAACGCTTCGTCGTCCAGCCGGAAATTGCGCGCGTGGTGCCAGAAGTAATGGGTCGAGACCTCGGTCTCGGGCGTCATCGTGTGGTTCGAGTAGACCTCGGCCGCACGGCTGCGGTTGCCCTCGCGCGCGCCCGAGCCGGCGATGGCGCTGCCGGCATCGATCACGATGTAGGACGGCGGGCGGAAATAGACGTTCTGCCAGCGGTCGACATTGGCGTTGGTGCCGAGCGCATGGGCGTAGAACGGCGACGGCGGGGTGTCGAAGGTCCAGCGGCTGACATGGACCACGTCCGGGCTCCGATTGACCTCGATCTCGGCGTCCTGGTCGCCCGGCGCGCCGAGAGTGTTCACGTGCAGGAACTGGATGTGCGAGAGATCCAGCAGGTTGTCGTTCATCAGCCGGTAATCGCCGGCGACACGGTAGACGTCGCCGTAGGAGGTCCATTCCGGGTCGTCGTTCCAGTGGTAGTCAGGGATCAGGTCGGGATCGGCGGCGTCCGGATCGCCCATCCATATCCACACCCAGCGCCAGCGCTCGACCACGGGCCAGGCGCGGACCTGCGCGCCAGGCGGGACCGTCGACTGCCCGGGCACCTTCACGCAGCGCCCGTCGAAGGCGAATTCGAGCCCGTGATAGCCGCACTGCACCGTGTCCGCGAGCAGCCGGCCCCGGGACAGCGGCATCGAGCGGTGGCAGCACCGGTCCTCCAGCGCACGGGGCTTCCCGTCGGCCGCGCGGAACAGCACGACCGGCTCGTCCAGGATGGTGCGCGCGAGGAACCTGTCGTCGAGCTCGTGATCCCAGGCCGCGACGTACCAGCAGTTTCGAAGGAACATCCGAACCTCCCTCGTGGGCCGGGCGATGGTCGAACGCCCGGGCGGTCGCGTCAACCGGCCCTGGCCATCGCCCGCCAGACGCGCTCGGGCGTCAGCGGCATGCCGATATCCGTCACCCCGTAGGGCGCGAGCGCGTCGAGCACGGCGGCGACCAGCGCCGCCGGCGCCCCGATCGAGCCCGACTCGCCGCACCCCTTGGCGCCGAGCGGGTTGTGGGTGCAGGGCTGGCTTTCGTCGAGCTCGGAGACGAAGTCCGGCAGGTCGTCGGCGCGCGGCATGGCGTAGTCCATGAACGAGCCGGCGAGCGGCTGGCCGCTTTCGCCGTCATACACCACGTCCTCCATCATCGCCTGACCGATCCCCTGGGCGAGCCCGCCATGGATCTGCCCCTCGACGATCATGGGGTTGATGACCGTGCCCACGTCATCGACCACCCGGTAATCGGCGATGGTCACGGTCCCGGTCTCGGGATCGATCTCGACCTCGACCACGTGCGCGCCGTTGGAGAAGGCAAAGTTGGGCGGGTCGTAGAACGCCGACGCGACGAGGCCGGGCTCAAGCGTCTCGTGCGGAAAATCGTGGGGCACATGGGCGCGCTCGGCGACGGACTCGAATGTCACGCGCCGGTCCGTCCCTGCGACCGAGAAGGCGCCGTTCTCGAAGGCGATGTCGTCGGGCGCGGCCTCCAGCATGTGGGCGGCGATGGCGGACGCCTTCTCCAGCACCCTGTCGGCGGCGCGATGAAGCGCCGAGCCGCCGACCGCGATCGACCGCGAGCCGAACGTGCCGGTGCCGAACGGGACCGCGCCGGTGTCGCCCTCGACGATTTCGACCTTCTCCAGCGGCACCCCGAAATGCGTGCTCAAAATCTGGGCGAAGGAGGTGGCGTGGCCCTGGCCGTGATTGTGCGTGCCGAGCAGCGCCTGCACACAGCCCTCGCGGTCGACGCGAATCTCGGCCGACTCGAAGAACCCCACGCGGGCGCCCATCGCGCCGGCCAGCCGGGACGGCGCGACGCCGGAGGATTCGACGAAGCTCGCGATGCCGATGCCGCGCAATCGCCCGGTCGCTTCCGACGCCGCCCGGCGTCCCGCGAAACCGTCATGCCCCGCGCTTGTGAGCGCGCGTTCCAGGATTCCCGGGAAGTCGCCGCAATCGTAGGTCGGACCGATCGGCGTCGTATAGGGCATCGCATCGCCGGGGATCAGGTTGCGGCGGCGGATCTCGACCGGATCGATGCCGGTGGCGGCGGCTGCGCGGTCGGCCAGCCGCTCGAGGATGAAACACGCCTCGGGCCGCCCCGCGCCGCGATATGCATCCGTCGGCACCGTGTTGGTGAAGACGCCGGTCACCTCGACATAGACTGCGGCCGTGCCGTAAACGCCGGCGAGCAGCGCCGAATAGATCGCGCTCGGGATCGCCGCGCCGAAGGTCGAGAGATAGGCCCCCAGATCGGCGACCGTCTCGACCCTGAGCCCGAGGAAGCGGCCGTCCCCGTCGAGGGCCAGTCTGGCCCGGGTGCGATGGTCGCGCGCCTGGGTGTCGGTGACGAAGGCTTCGCTGCGCGAGCCGACCCACCTGACGGGCCGGCCGAGGCGCCGCGCCGCCCAGCAGACCGCGATCTCTTCCGGATAATGCTTGCCCTTGTAGCCGAACCCGCCGCCGACATCGGGGGAGACCACCCGGACCTGGCGATCCGCCATGCCGAGCTGGGTCGCCACCGACCGCCGCACCAGATGCACTGCCTGGGTGGTGTCGTAGAGCGTGATCGCCTCGGCGATCGGGTCGTAGGTCGCCACCGCGGCGCGCGGCTCGAGCGCGGCGCCGGCGATGCGGTTGTTGTAGATGTCGATCTCGACGGTGCGCGCGGCCGCTGCCATCGCGCGGTCGACCGCCGCCTCGTCGCCGCGGCCCCAGACGTAGCAGACATTACCGGGCGCTTCGTCGTGCAGCGTAACGGCGCCGGCCACGATCGCGTCGCGCGACCCTATCGCCGCCGGCAACTCCCGGTAGCGGACTTCGACCAGTTCGGCCGCGTCGTCGGCCGCGGCCTGCGTTTCCGCCAGCACCGCAGCGACCGGTTCGCCGACATGCCGGACACGGTCGCGCGCGAGCGCCCAGCGCGGCGGCTCCGCCATCGGCGTCCCGTCTTTGGTCGGGATCTTCCAGAGGCACGGCATCGACCCGATGCCGTCGGCCGCCATATCGGGGCCGGTGAGCACCGCCGCGACGCCCGGAATAGCAGATGCCGCGCTCGTATCGATCCCGGATATCTCCGCATGCGCATGGTCGGACCGCACGAAACGGCAATGGAGCGCGCCGGGGACGACGCGGTCCGACACGTACTGCCCCCTGCCGGTCAGGAACCGCCTGTCCTCCAGGCGCAGAACCGACGCGCCGATGCCCGAATCGGGTGCCATCGTCCTATCCCCCCGTTCAGCCCAACTCGTCGCGCATCAGGTCGAGGCTTTCGCGCGCCGGGCGGTCGGTGACCACGAAGAGGTCCGCATCGCCGCCCAGCGCCTCGTGCCGCGCCCAGCTCCATTGCGGGACGGTGAACACGTCGTGGCGGGACCATTCGAAGGTCTCCTCCCCGACGGTCGACCGGCCCGCGCCCGACACCGCGAGGCAGACCTGGCTGCACAGCATCCGCCGCGGCCGCGTCGGTTTGCCCGCGACCAGCCGCCGCGCGTAGCAGTCGAGGCTCGGCATTACCGGCCCGCCGGTGAGAGGGTTCACGTAGCGCACGGTCTTCGCCCCGTCCGCGCCGGGGGACGCCGCGTCCAGCAGCCGGCGCGTCGCCGTGCCGGGATAGCGGAATTTCGGCGAGTGGGCCGCCTCGTGCGCATGCCCCTCCGCTTCCAGCCCCGCCTCCTGCCACAGCCGCTCGTCGCCCTCGTCGACCTCCCAGAACGCGTTGTCAGCACGCGAGCCGGGCTCGAAGAAGTTGGCGTGGAGCGCGTTGACCAGCGGGATGTTGGCGGCGTCGAACCACACCGTCCGGTCGTCGCCCTCGTTGATATGGCCGTGCCAGCACATCGGCGGGGTGAGGACCAAATCCCCTTCCAGCATCGCGCAGCGCCGGCCGTTGACGATCGTCACCGCGCCTTCGGCGCGGGTGGCGAAGCGGATCGCGGACGCGGTATGGCGGTGCGGCACCGCGCGGTCGCCGGGCTCCAGCACGGTGAAGGCGGCGATCAGGTTGCCGGTCGTGACCGTCTCGCCACCGAAGGCCGGGTGGGCGAGGATCAGCGCGCGGCGCTCGATGTCCTCGACCGCGACTTCCCGGGCGGCGCGCGTCGCGAAGGGCTCGATGTCCCTCCAGCGCCAGACCCCCGCGTCGTCGGGCGCATCGGGCCGGATCGGGGTGATCCTCCTGTAGCGGTCCCAGAGCGGGTGGATGCGCGCCGTTTCGAGCGCCTCGATCAGGTCGGCATCCGCCCGCCTGGCCATGGGTCCGCCCTGCTTACTTCTTCTTCGGCCTGATGAACTTGTCGACATTCGACTTGTCGACGAGGACGTGACCGACATAGACGCGCGGGTCGTGCTTGCTGCCCTTGAAATGGCCGTCCATCGTGTCGACCCCGAGGATGCCCCACTTGACCGGGTTGAGCACCACGGTCAGGTCCATCGCGCCGCGCTTGACCGCACGGACCGCCGGCGGGATGCCGTTCATCCCGGTGACGATCACGTCCTTCTTCTTGCCCGCTGCGGCGACCGCCTGGGCGGCGCCCATGCCGAGCTCGTCGTTGGCACCGTAGATCGCCTTGACGTCCGGGTGGGCGACCAGCGCGTCCTCGCCGTGCTTGAGACCCATCTCCCGGGTCAGCGCGAGTTCCTGCCGGTACACGACCTGGATCCCAGGATGGCCCTTGAGACCCTCCTCGTAACCGCGGGCGAAGTTCATGAAGGCCTGCGCCCCGGCGGGACCCGCGAGCATCGCGACCTTGCCCCTTCCGCCGACCTGTTTGGCTGTCCACTCGGCGATTTCGCGGCCTACGCGGATCTCGTCCACGGCGATATGCAAGAGTTGCGCCTTGCAGGCGGAGCCCCGGGCGATCGCCATCATCGGAATGCCCGCTGCCTTGGCCTTGTCGAAAGCGCTGCACAGCGCCTTGGCGTCGATCGGCGATGCCAGTATCCCGTCGACGCCCTTGGCGATCAGGTCGTTGATGCCGTTGAGCTGCCGCGCGACATCCTCCTCGGCGGTGACCACGCTCAGCTTGTAGCCGAGCTGCTCGGCGCGCATCTCGATCCCCTTCAGCATCGCGATGTAGAACGGGTTGGTGTCCGAGGCGAGCGCCACGCCGATGGTCTTGGCATGGGCGGCCCCGGCGAGTCCGATGGTGGCGACAACGGCCAAGGCGGCCAGCGATTTGCGCATTATCCGTTTCCTCCCGCTTGAGATCGTTTCCGCCTCAAGCTTGCGCCCAAACGCGCGGGGAGTCGATGGTCTCGCGCGGATCAGCCGCGGTGCGAGGGCGGCATCGGTCCGCCCGCGATCATCGGCCCGAGGCGCTTGCCGGCGAGTATGTGGAAATGGAGGTGCATCACCTCCTGGTGCGCGTCCGGCCCGGTATTGGTAAGCAGGCGGTAGCCGGGCTCCACCACGCCGAGCGCCTCGGCGGTGCCGCCGATCGCGCGGAACAGGCCGGCCTGCTCGTCGGCGCTCGCGCCGGCCGCGAAATCCGCCATCGAGACGTAGCGTCCCTTGGGGATCACCAGCGCGTGCACCGGCGCCTGCGGCGCGATGTCGTGGAACGACAGCGCGTGGTCGTTCTCGTAGATCTTGTTGCAGGGCAGCTCGCCGCGGACGATCCTGGCGAACACGTTCTGGTCGTCATACGCCATCGGCGCTTCCCTTGCCGCGCGCGCGCTTCTCCGCGATGCCCGATACGCCCTCGCGCCGGGCGAGCTCGGCCCAGACATCCTCCGGCGCGACGCGGGCCTGGGCCCATGCGACGAGAAGGTGGTAGAGGAGGTCGGCGCTCTCGGCGACGACGTCCGCGCGCTTTCCAGCAGCCGCAGCGATCACGGTCTCGATCGCCTCCTCGCCCAGTTTCTGGGCGATCTTATCCGGTCCGCACGCGAACAGGCGCGCGGTGTAAGACTCATCCGGATCGGCGTCCCTGCGCGCCTCGATCGCCGCGTAGAGCCGCTCGATGACCGTGCTGTCGTCGGTTTTCGCCATGGGCGTTGCAATAGCAGATCGGCCGCGGGAGGTCACGGACGCACCGGCACTCCGGCCTCCGCCATATGCGCCTTGGCCTCGGCGATGGTGTGGGTGCCGAAGTGGAAGATCGAGGCGGCGAGCACCCCGGTCGCGCCGCCCTCGCGCACGCCGGCCACCAGATGGTCGAGCGTGCCGACGCCGCCCGATGCGATCACCGGCACCGGCACCGCGTCGGCGATCCGGCGCGAGAGATCGATGTCGAACCCCTCGCCCGTGCCATCCCGGTCCATCGAGGTCAGCAGGATCTCCCCCGCGCCGTATCCGGTCATGCGGCGGGCCCATTCCACGGCGTCGATCCCGGTCCCGCGCCGGCCGCCATGGGTGAAGATCTCGAACCTGCCGGGACCGGCCGCCTTGGCGTCGATCGCGACGACGATGCATTGCGAGCCGAATTTGCG
>JAJDVM010000357.1 GCA_022826125.1 Defluviicoccus sp. | reverse complement strand
ATGCCCTGGTTGAGGCGGCCAAGCCATGTGACGAAGAACGCCCTGAGGGTCGCCGGGCTTATGTAGCAGTCGTCGTCGCCCGGTATGAGGGTCTTGTGGCTGTGGTCGTGGTCGTGGCCGTGGTCGTGATCATGGTGGTCGTGGTCGTGATCATGGCCGCCGTCGGCGAGCGCCGGTTCGGGCGCATCGCCGTCGCGGACCATCCCGATGCAGAAAATGCCGGCCATCACACCGGTGATGAAACTGATGACCGGTCGGACCACGGCAGCCACTGGCCCGAAAAAGGCGTTGGTGACCAGGATCGAATCGGCACCGGTCTCAGGTGCCGTGATCAGGAACGACATGCATGCCGAACGGGACGCGCCCTTGCGCCGCATTTCGGCCACCACCGGAACCACCGAACAGCTGCAAAGCGGCATCGGCACGCCGATGGCCGCGCTTGAGGCGACCGATTTCAGGCTGTCCCGGTGCAGCCACCGCAAGACGGCGTCCCGCGAGATGAACACATGGATCAATCCCGCCAGGAAAAGGCCGAGGAGCAGCATCGGCCCCAGCAGGAGAAACGAATTCCACAAGAAATCCAAGAAAACAATCAGCTGATCCATGGCGCTTTCTCCGTCGCCTGTTGCAAGCCGAAGAATATCGCCAGCTTGCCGACTCCTGCCCGACTCAATTCGCGAGGCGTCGCGTTTATTGGACTATTTTACACGGACATAATCTACTTGCACATCTTGCAATCACAATATTTCTACCAATTAAATAGTATAACATTTCCATTTATTGGATGATATAATGTCACATCTCGGTCAATAGCACGACCAAGAACCCCGAGATGACACTCTTTCCGGGTAAGGACGAACACTGCCGGACATGTCAGTACTGATGTTAGTGATGCTGGAACGCATGCCGTCTGCCCGCTTCGGAGCCGGGCTAGCCGCAGAGAACAGAGACGGGCCGCAGGGGACAGGAGCTCTCGTAGTAGTCGAGGTACAGCGGGACCGCGCCGACCAGTGCTGCCACGCCAAAGCCATGATCGCGCTCATACTCTACTTGTGGAGAGTCAGGGTCAGCTTCCTCAGCCACTCCGCGTCGAGGAACACCTGCATGTCATACGCTCCCCGCGTGAACCACCTGAACTTCACCGCCATGTGCAGCCGCGTCAGGCGGTCGGCGCCGGTGATCCACGCTTCGAACAGCTCCCTTTCCTTCTCCACCAGATCGTAGTGCATGCGCGAACGCGCCAGGAAACTTCTGAGTCCCTCGCGCCGCCGCCAGTGCATCAATCATGTCTGCGGCCGGCTTGGAGCGCCGGGCTTGCCGGGTGCCGAGGCAGCACCGCTTGACCCAACGCCGCATCCCGCGCGGCCCTGACGACGAGGACCGCCTGGTCGCGGACATGATCGCGCTGGCCCGCAAGTACGGCGGCTACGATTACCGACGGATCGCTTACTCCTGCGACGAGGTCAAGGAATCGACTATTCACCCCGGCTGAATGAGCGGTTCACCTTGATCGTAAGCCTTCGCTGTGGACCGCCTTCCCGGATTAGCGTGATGTGACGAGGCTGTGCGATCGGGGGTGGACACCTGTGAGGTGTCCACCTGGGTTTAAGTGGACACGATCGCAGATGTCGGATTCGGATGAGGAGTTTGGGGTCGGGCATGCGCGCCCGGTTTCCCGTCGTCGCCGTTGGAGCGAGCGACACCGGACCGAGCGTGGCGCCGACGGTCTCGGCGGCCTGCATCGCCATGGCGTCGCTGAGATGGGTGTATTTGAGGGTGGTCTCGGGATCGGCATGATCGAGCAGCCGGCCGATGGCGAACACGGTCACGCCCTCGCGCAGCGCGATGCTGGCATGGGTATGGCGAAGGTCGTGAAGACGAACATCCTCCAGCCCGGCCTCGGCGCGGAGCGTCCACCAGCACTTGTCCAACCAGCCCCTGCTCTGCGGGCTTGCCGCCCGGCGCCCGGGAAACACTCAGCGGCTCTTGCGCTCCAGCCCACCGAGAACGGTCCTGGCGGGCTCCGACAGCCAGACGGTTCTAGGACCCGTCTTCGAATCGCGCAGGAACAGGTGACCCTCGCGGTAGTCGGACCAGCGCAGCTTCAGGATCTCCCCCTTCCGGCATCCGGTCAGGAGGAGAAGGCGCATGATCGCGACCTGTTCCGGATACCGCCCCTCATGGACCGACAGCACCGCCGAGAGGCAGCGGATCTCGTCGTGCGACAGGAAGCGCTGGCGTCCCTTGCGGCGGTAGCGCCGGAAGCCCCGGCACGGGTTGGAGCCCTCGGGCCTGAGCCCCATCGCCTCGGCCTCCTTCATGATGACGGAGAGCACCGGTATCGAGCGGTCGGCCGACACCGGGGTGGCGCGGAGCGAGGCGAACCAGTTGGCGACGTCCTTGCGGTCGATCTCCGCGACCTGCCGCCCCGCGAAATGCGGCAGGATCTGCCTGCGCAGATAGCTCCGGTTCACCACCAGCGTCCTGGCCTTCCAGACCCGGCGGCGGTGCTCGAACGCCGCCTCGACGACGACCTCGAACAGGGTCTCTCCAGGATCGCGCGGCACATCCTCTCCGCGCCTGATGGCGGCAAGCGTCCGGCGCGCGCGGGACCACGCTTCGCGGACATCCATGGCCGCGGCTCCTCCCACGATCTTCCAGACGCGCTCGCCGCGGTGCTGGCAATGGACGAAGAAGCGGCTGTCGCTCGAGGGCAGCACCCGGAGACCGAAGCCCCGGAGCTTGCCGTCGCGGACGTCGTAGGCGGACTTGCGGGGTCGGAGCGCCCGGGTTCGGGCGTCGGTGAGGCCGGTTCTCGGCATGTCTTCCTCCCGGTTGCAGTTGCACCCAGGGAACCGGAATCCGCCCGAATGCAACAAGATGAGGGAGAAATAACGGCCTTATATCAAACAGTTAGCACCGTCAGGTGCGCGGCGGGGTGTTCGCGTATCGGGACATCTTCATGATGAAGATCTGTATGAGTATACAGCCGTGGGCTTCGATATCGTTCGGAGAGGGCCCGGAGGTGCTGTCGATCAAGGAAGTGCCGTAACGCGATTTGCCCGCGCGATCGCTGCGGAGGCGAAGAATTCGGCAACGATTGCCGAATTTCCGTGATCGCCGACACGTACGAGGCCGCCGGGGAAATGCTTTCGTGGTGTGCGCCTGAGTGCCGGACCACCCGAAACGAATCAGGGTCCCCTGAATCCGGCTTGACAAAGAATCGACGGCCGATGGAACAAGAAATCGCCGGCATCAACGGGGTAGCAGCCCCTCCGCCGGCGACACATCGAGAGGACCGAGAAATACCCCGCCACCGCCGCCTGACGCAAGCCGAATTGGCTGTGCTCGATTCGCAGATCGAGACCGGATGATGCCAAGTCGGAAGGCCATCGTCACGCAAGCCGAGATCACGCGATACACGAAGGGCCTGTGCGCGGCCGGTTTCAGCGATTTTCGCCTGGACTTCGTGGTGACTCCGGACGGGTTGATTAGGCATTCTGTCATCGTCGGCATGGGTGCCGAGGCTGCGGCCGAGGATGCCGACGACATCGACGCCATGATCGAAAGGGCTCCGGATGCTGAGAAGGCGTAATCCCTTCCCTGGCGTGGCCACCGTGGAAGACCGCCACGGCAAGCTCAGGCACCGGCTCAGGCGCTCCGTGAAGGGCCGCAAGGTCGACGTCTACCTGCCGGGACCCTACGGCTCGCCGGAGTTCCGGCAGGCCTACGAGGAGGCGATCGAGGGCGCGCGGATCGCCAGCCGTCGAGCGCAAGCTGGCACCGTCGCGTATCTGATCGAGACCTAATCTCGACTCCGTTGCCTACCGGAACCTCGCGCCGATCACGCGCGCGAACAAGCGCGGCCGGCTCGACTGGATCAAAGAGATCATCGGGCCGGCTCGATACGCGAAATTGGAGTCGCGTCACATCGAGGCACTGATGGCCAAGAAGGGCGGCCCGGTGGCCGCGAACCGGCTCCGCAAGGACCTGTCGCAGCTATTCCGGTTCGCCGCCAAACGCCTAGGCCATATCGGCACGAACCCGGCCTCGCTCGCCGATGCGCACAAGACCGAAGCAGCGGGCTTCCACACCTGGACGGACGACGAGATCCAGACTTACCGGACGACGCACGCGACCGGCACCAAAGCACGCCTCGCGTTCGAGATCCTGCTCGGCACCGGCGCCGCTCGCCAGGATGCCGCCGCTCTCACCCGCGGCAACATCCGGGGCGCCTGCCTGTTCTATCGCCGCGGGAAGACGGGCCAAGAGGTCGACCTGCCCATCCTGCCGGAGCTGGCAACGGAACTCGCGCACCTGCCGCCGGATCAGATGATGATCCTCGCACATGGGGAACGGGCGAAAGCCTACACCCCGGAATCGTTCGGCAACTGGTTCCGAAATCGATGCACCGAGGCGGGCTTGCCGCATTGCTCGGCGCACGGGCTGCGCAAGGCCGGCGCGCGCCGGCTGGCCGAAGCCGGAGCGTCCGAATTCGAGGTGATGGCGTTCCTCGCGCACCGCACCGCGCAAGAGGCCAGCCGCTATGTCGCGAAGGCCAACCGATCGACCCTGACCACCTCCGGGCTTGCGAAACTGAGCACGAATCTCGAACGAAACTTGTCCAACCTTTCGACCCGGTTGGACAAATCGGGTGCCTAGTCCATTGAAACATCATGATAAAAAAGAAGGAATGGCGTCCCCTAGGGGACTCGAACCCCTGTTTTCGGCGTGAGAGGCCGATGTCCTAGGCCACTAGACGAAGGGGACGCCGTGGGGCGTATAGATACGGCGTTCCCGGGCGGGGATCAAGCCGCCGCCTTTCGATACGCGGCTACGCTCGGTTCTTGATGAACGATATCAGTATTGATACCTCATCCGGCTGACGGACACGGCGACAATCATCAAGGCAATCGAGAAGCTGGAGCGTGTGAAATGAGCGACCGCTACACCTACCGCATCACATGGTCGGCGGAAGACGGCGAACATGTGGGTCTTTGCGCCGAATTTCCCCTGCTGAGCTGGCTGGCGCCGACTCCGGCCAGGGCGCTGGCCGGGATCCGGCGTCTCGTGCGCGGCTGCGTCGAAGACATGAAGCAAAACGGGGAGAGTCCTCCCGAGCCGATCGCGGACCGCGCCTATAGCGGGAAATTCCTGGTGCGGGTGCCGCCGGAGACGCACCGCGCCCTCGCGCTCAGGGCCGCCGAGGAAGGCGTGAGCCTCAACCGGCTGGTGAGCGCGCGGCTGGCGTCGGACGGCGTCTGAACCGTGCTCGCCAACGCGGCGCCGCCCTTCGATACGCGGCTGCGCCGCTACTCAGGGTGAGGACTCATAGCTTCTCCCTCTACCCTAATCCCGAGTAGGCGCCGCGGGCGCCGTATCGAGGGACGCCCCCTACCCGCCCCCGTCGACCCGCGCGGTCGCCACGCGCTCGCCCGTCGCGAGGTCGAAGACGTGGATCGCCTGCGCGCCGCCGGGGAGGCGGAGGCGAAGGGCGATGCGGCCGCCGTCGAGCGCGGTCTCCAGCACCTCCGCGCCCGGGGGGATCGCGAGGGCGGCTTCGGTCGGCGGCCCGCCGCCGTCGAGCGTCCGGTCGGCGATGGTGACGACGACCGTGATCAGCCCGGCCGCGATCAGCACCCCCATCCCGATCACGAGAGCCTTGAGCGCCCGCATCGATTGTGCTCACTCTCCCGCCATGACGCGCCCGGAAGACCGCCGCATCGTCGCCCCGCCGGCCGGCGCCGCCGGGGGCAGGCTGGACCGCGTCCTCGCCGACGCCCTGCCGGATCTCTCGCGGACCAGGATCAGGCGGCTGATCGAGGCCGGGTCGGTCTCGCTCGGGCGCGGCGGGACGATAGAAGAGCCCTCCTACAGGGTCAAACCGGGCCAAAGTTTCGCCGTAATCGTGCCCGAGAGTGCCGATCCTTCGCCGGCGGGGCAGCGCATCCCGCTCGACATCGTCTACGAGGACGACGAGCTGATCGTGGTGGACAAGAACGCGGGGCTGGTGGTCCACCCGGCCCCGGGCAACCCGGACGGAACGCTGGTCAACGCGCTGATCGCCCATTGCGGCGCGAGCCTGTCGGGCATCGGCGGGGTGCGCCGGCCGGGCATCGTCCACCGGCTCGACAAGCCGACCAGCGGGCTGATGGTCGCGGCCAAGACCGACCGCAGCCACGCCGCGCTGGCCGCCCAGTTCAAGGCGCGCTCGATCGACCGCGCCTATACCGCCTTCGCCTGGGGCGCGCCGGCCCGGCCGGCGGGCGAGATCGCGGGCAATATCGGGCGCAGCCCGCGCAACCGGAAGAAGATGGCCGTCCTCGCCTCGGGCGGGCGGGCGGCGCTCACCCGCTACCGCACGGTGCGCCGCTTCGGCGACGCTGCCAGCCGGCTCGAATGCCGGCTGGCGACCGGGCGGACCCACCAGATCCGGGTCCACCTCGCCTCGCTCGGCCTGCCGGTGATCGGCGATTCGGCCTACGGGGGCGGGCTGACCCCGGCCAGGCGGCGCGCGCTCGGCCCCGGCGCGACGGCGCGCGCGGAGGGGCTCGGGCGTCACGCGCTGCACGCGCACCGTCTCGGCTTCCGCCACCCGGCGAGCGGCGAGGTGCTCGTCTTCGAATCGCATTTGCCGAGCGAACTCAAGCTATTGGAAAACGCTCTGAAGGAGGTCTGGTAAATTGCCGGGCGGGGTCCTATCTATCGATCCGACGGCCGGTCCGGCATGACCGGCCGCGCCGAGGGCAAGGAGAAGCCGATGGCGGCAAGGGCAGCGACGGTTCCGGCAGTCCCCCAGCTCGACCCCGAGAGCAACCTGTCGCGCTACCTCCAGGAGATCCGGAAATTCCCGCTCCTGGAGCCCGACGAGGAGTTCATGCTGGCCAAGCGCTGGCGCGAGCACGAGGACGCCGAGGCGGCGCACCGGCTGGTGACCAGCCACCTGCGGCTGGTGGCCAAGATCGCGTCCGGCTATCGCGGCTACGGGCTGCCGATGGGCGAGCTGATCTCGGAAGGCAATGTCGGCATGATGCAGGCGGTCAAGCGGTTCGACCCGGACCGCGGCTTCCGCCTCGCGACCTACGCGATGTGGTGGATCCGCGCCTCGATCCAGGAATACATCCTGCACTCCTGGTCGCTGGTGAAGATCGGCACCACCGCCGCCCAGAAGAAGCTGTTCTTCAACCTGCGCCGCATCAAGGGCGAGATCAAGGCGATCGAGGAGGGCGACCTGCACCCCGAGAACGTCGCCGAGATCGCCACCCGGCTCGGCGTCTCCGAGGACGAGGTGGTGCAGATGAACCGCCGCATGGCGGCGCCCGACAACTCGCTCAACGCGCCGGTCCGCGCCGACGGCGAGGGCGAGTGGATGGACTGGCTGGTCGACGAGGCGGACTCGCAGGAGACCCTGCTCGCCGAGGCCGAGGAGCTGGAGAAGCGCCGGGCGCTCTTGCGGAACGCGATGGAGCATCTGAACCCGCGCGAGAAGCGCATCCTCACCATGCGGCGCCTCGCCGAGACCCCGCTGACGCTGGAGGAGCTGAGCCGGGAGTTCGGCGTCTCCCGCGAACGGGTGCGCCAGATCGAGGTCCGCGCCTTCGAGAAGATCCAGAAGGCGATGCGCATGGCGGTCGCCGAGGAAGAGCGCGCGATGGCGGGATAGCGCCGCCTCCCTACACCGCGAACGGGTCGCGGACCATCACGGTGTCCTCGCGCTCGGGGCTGGTGGAGAGTAGCGCCACCGGGGCCTCGATCAGCTCCTCGATGCGGCGGATGTATTTGACCGCCTCGGCTGGCAGCCCGCCCCAGCTGCGCGCGCCGCGCGTGCTTTCGGACCAGCCGGGGACCGTCTCGTAGACCGGGCGGACCGCCGCCTGCTCGCGCGCCGACGCCGGGAAGCGGTCGACCCGCCCCCCGCCGATCTCGTAGCCGGTGCAGACGCGGAGCTCCGCCATCCCGTCGAGCACGTCGAGCTTGGTGAGCGCGATTCCGTCGATGCCGCCGATCCGGATCGCCTGGCGCACCATCACCGCGTCGAACCAGCCGCAGCGGCGCTTGCGCCCGGTGACGGTGCCGAACTCGTGGCCGCGCTCGCCGAGGGCCTGGCCGACCTCGTTGTCCTGCTCGGTCGGGAACGGGCCGCTGCCGACGCGGGTGGTGTAGGCCTTGGTGATGCCGAGCACATAGTCGATCGAGCGCGGACCGAGCCCGCTGCCGGCCGCCGCCTGACCGGCGAGGGTGTTGGACGAGGTGACATAGGGGTAGGTGCCGTGGTCGACGTCGAGCATCGCGCCCTGCGCGCCCTCGAACAGGATCCGCCTGCCGTCGCGCCGCGCGCGGTCGAGCACATCCCAGACCGGCGCCGCGAAGGGCAGGATCCGCGGCGCGACCTCGCGCAGCTTCCCGATCAGCTCGTCGCGACCGAAGGGCTCGGCGCCGAGCCCGCGCAAGAGCGCGTTGTGGTGGTCGAGCAGGTGGTCGACGCGGGGCGCGAGCCCGTCGGGATCGGCGAGGTCGCAGAGCCTGATCGCCCGCCGACCCGCCTTGTCCTCGTAGGCCGGGCCGATGCCGCGGCCGGTGGTGCCGATGCGCGCGCTCCCCCGCGCCGCCTCGCGGGCATGGTCGAGCAGCGGATGGAGCGGCAGGATCAGGCACGCGTTCTCGGCGACGCGGAAGGTCTCCGGGCTCACCTCGACGCCGGCACGGCGGACCTCGTCGATCTCGTCCAGCAGCGCCCAGGGGTCGACGACCACGCCGCTCCCGATCACCGACAGCTTGCCGGGCCGCACCACCCCGGAGGGGAGCAGGCTGAGCTTGTAGGTCCTGCCGTCGATGACCAGCGTGTGGCCGGCGTTGTGCCCGCCCTGGAAACGCACCACCACGTCGGCGCGCTCGGACAGCCAGTCGACGATCTTGCCCTTTCCCTCGTCGCCCCACTGGGAGCCGACCACCGCGACGTTCGCCATCCGCCTAGCCCGCCCGGTCGACCTTCACGACCCTGCCGGCGTCGCAGCGATGGGTGCAGCCGAGCCGCCGCGCCTCGTCCTCCGCCGGGTCGGCCGGCCCCAGCCCGGCCACCGTGATCCAGCCTTCGGCGCGCAGCGCGCGCCCGGTCTCGGGCGCGGTGCCGGCCGGCAGGAACACGCGGCGCGGCGCGCCGGGCGCCGGCAGCGACCGCAGGATGGTGTCGACATAGAGCGTGATGCCGGTCGCCAGCTCGCCGCCCGCGCCGTTGCCGTTCGCTCCGGTGACGTAGCGGCCCCCGCTCGCGAGCTCACCACGGACGCCCGCCGGAAAGATCGTGAAGCAGGTCCCGGTATGGTACTCGAAGCCCCGGTTCTCCAGCGGATCGGCGGTGAGCCCGAGACCCGGCGCCCGGGCGCGGATTTCGGCGATCGCCTCGCCGAGCTGCCGGCGCGCCTGGGCCGGCTCGGGCGGCAGGTCGAGCGCGGCGAGCGCGGCGAGGCAGCTCTCCGCCGGCCCGGCCGCGGCGAGCAGCGCGTTCAGCGCGTCGGCGAGGCCGCCGCCGATCGCCGCGAGCGACGCGGCATCCTTGTGGTCGATCGCCTCGCGCAGGCCCGGATCGTTCTCCAGCGGGCGGCCGTGGGCGGCGCAAAGCGATGGCGCGAGCGGCGGCATGGTGAGGTCGACGGTGATGTCGGCGACGCCGGCGCCGGTCAGCGCCTCGGCGGCGAGCACGACGATCTCGGCGTCCGCGCTCGGGGAATCGGAGCCGATCAATTCCATGCCGACCTGGGTGAACTGCCGTTCGGGGCGGAGATGGGTGCCGTTGATGCGGAGCACGTCCCCCGAATAGCAGAGGCGGAGCGGCCTCGGCGCATTCCGCAGCCGGCTCGCCGCGATGCGCGCGATCTGCGGCGTAATGTCGGCGCGCACCCCCATCATGCGCTGGGAGGCCGGGTCCATCAGCCGGAAGGTCTCCGACGCGGTCGCCGCGCCCGCGCCGCTCAGCAGCCCCTCCTCGAACTCGACGAGGGGCGCCTTGACGCGCTCGTAGCCGTTGAGCTCGAACAGGCCGATCAGCCGTTCCACCGCCTCCGCCTCCTGCGCGGCCACCGGCGGCAGCACGTCGCGCAGCCCGGACGGCAGCAGCGCCGGGCGATCCTGGTCGTTCATTCCCCCGCGCCTTCTAGAAGGTGAGCGCCCGCGCCCGCACTACGCCGGGGAGCGCCCGGACGCAGTCGAGAACCCCGGGCGGTATCGCCCCGTCGACCGAGATCAGGCTGACCGCGTTCTCGCGCGGTCCCGACCGGCCGAGATGGAAGGTGGCGACGTTCACCCCGGCGTCGCCGAGGCAGGAGCCGAGGCGGCCGATGAAGCCGGGCTCGTCCCGGTTCACCATGTAGAGCATGTTCTCGCCGAGCGAGGCTTCGAGCGGGATGCCGTCGAGCTCGACGATGCGCGGCATCCGGTTGGAGAACAGCGTGCCCGCCGTGGTCCGGGTCGCCCGCTCGGTGGTCACCGTCAGGCGGATCAGCGACGGGTAGTCGGACCTCCGCGCGTGCTTGGTCTCGGTCACCTGGATCCCGCGATCGCGCGCCACGATGGGGGCATTGACGATGTTGATCGAATCGACGATCGGAGCGAGCAGCCCTTCGAGCAGCGCCGCCGTCATCGGACGGTGGTTGAGCTCCGCCGCCTCGCCTTCGTATTCCACCACCACGGCGCGAAATCCGGTCTCCGCCACCTGGCCCGCGAGACTGCCGATCTGCCGGGCAAGGTCCATGAAGGGCGCGAGGCGGGCGGATTCCTCGCTCGAGAGCGAAGGCATGTTGACCGCGTGCAGCACCGCCCCGTCGAGCAGGTAGTCCGACATCTGCTCGGCGATCTGGAGAGCCACGTTTTCCTGTGCTTCCGCGGTCGAGGCGCCGAGATGGGGCGTCGCGATCACCCCGTCCAGCCCGAACAGCGGATACTCGCCCGGCGGTTCGTCGGGATAGACATCGACCGCCACGCCCCCGACATGGCCGGCGGACAACCCCTCGGCCAGCGCGTCCGCATCCACCAGCTCGCCGCGGGCGCAGTTGACGATGCGCACGCCCGGCCTGGTCTTGGCGATCGCCGCCGCGTCGACAATGCGCCGGGTCCGGTCGGTCAGCGGCGCGTGCAGGCTGATCACGTCGGCGTTGGCGAGCAGCTCGTCGAGCTCCACCTTGGCGATGCGCAGCCGCTCCGCGCGCTCGGCCGGCAGATAGGGATCGTAGACCAGCACCTTCATCTTCAGGCCGAGCGCCCGTTCGGCGACCGCGGAGCCGACGTTGCCGCAGCCGATTAAGCCGAGCGTCTTGCCGGTGAGCTCGGTGCCCACGAAACCGGCGCGGTTCCAGGCGCCGCTCTGGGTTTCCCGGTCGGCCGCGGGGATCTTGCGGGCGAGCGCGAACATCAGGGCGATGGCATGCTCGGCGGTGGTCACCGCGTTGCCGAAGGGCGTGTTCATCACCACGACGCCGCGCGCGCTGGCGGCGTCGACATCGATATTGTCGACGCCGATTCCGGCGCGGCCGATCACCTTCAGCCGGTCCCCCGCCTCGATCACGGAGGAGGTGACCTTGGTCGCCGAGCGGACCGCGAGCCCGTCATAGTCGCCGATCCGCTCCATCAGCGCTGCGGGTTCGATACCGGGATCGAAATCGACCTCGATCCCCCGGTTGCCGAAGATGCCGACCGCCAGTTCGCTGAGTCGGTCCGAGATGAGCACGCGGTTCATCGGCGGTTCTCTTCAGGCCGCGACCGGCTCGCCCAGCCGCACCCGGGCATAGGCCCAGTCGAGCCACTGGCAGAGCGCTTCCAGATCGGCCCGGTCCACCGTCGCCCCGGCCCATACGCGGAGGCCCGGAGGCGCCGAGCGGTAGCCGTTGATGTCGTAGGCGACGCCCTCGGCTTCCAGCATGGCCTCGATCCGTTTGGGAACCGCGGCCTTTTCCGCGTCGGAGAGGCGCTGGAACCACGGGTCTACGATGCCGAGGCAGACCGACGTGGGCGAGCGGATCTCGGGCGACGCGGCGAGGAAGTCGACCCAGGGGGTCGCCGCCACCCAGGCCTCGATGGCCGCCATGTTGGCCGCCGTCCTCGCCTTCAGCGTCTCGAGGCCGCCGATCTCCTCGGCCCATTCGAGCCCGTCCAGCGCGTCTTCGACGCACAGCATGGAGGGCGTATTGACGGTTTCGCCGCGGAAGATGCCTTCGATGAGCGCGCCGCGCGCCGTCATCCTGAAGATCTTGGGCACCGGCCAGGGCGGGGTCCAGGTCTCCAGCCGCTCCACGGCGCGCGGGCCCAGCGCGATCATGCCGTGCGCCGCCTCGCCGCCCATCACCTTCTGCCAGGACCAGGTCACGACGTCGAGCCGATCCCAGGGGATGTCCATCGCGAAGACCGCCGAGGTGGCGTCGCAGATCGTGAGCGCGCCGCGCGCCGAGTCGATCCAGTCGCCGCCCGGGACGCACACACCGGAGGTCGTGCCGTTCCAGGTGAAGACCACGTCGCGGGAGAAATCGACCGCCGACAGGTCGGGCAACTCCCCGTAATCCGCGGAGAGGACCCGCGTATCGGCGATCTTGAGGTGATCCACCACGTCGGTCACCCAGCCCGCGCCGAAATTCTCCCACTCCAGCAGATCGACCCCGCGCGGCCCGAGCAGGGACCAGAGCGCCATCTCCACCGCGCCGGTGTCGGACGCCGGCACGATGCCGAGCCGATAGTCGTCCGGCAGGCCGAGAATGCGCCGCGACCGGTCGATGACCTCGGCGAGCCGCGACTTCCCCGCGTCCGAGCGGTGCGAGCGGCCGACCAGGGCTCCGGACAGGGTCTCGACGGTCCAGCCCGGCCGCTTGGCGCAGGGGCCGGAGGAAAAGAACGGGCGGGCAGGTCGGACGCGCGGCATGGCCGGCGGTGTCATGGTCTGTCTCGATCCTCTTGTGCGCCGGGCCGCACCGGTCCGTTTCGGTCGACCGGGCCGGGCGGGGCGCGAAACGGCACGGGAAATTAGAAAGGGCGCGGCGGATCGTCAATCTAATCGCGTGGAGGCCCTGCCGAGAGAGACGGTACAACGCGAGCCGTCGAAGTCGAGCCGTCGAAGTTCTTGTTTCCCGACGGCGTGGTTCCTATCATCCATGCATGAGCGAGGCCATCGCTTTCGACACTCACAGGTTCGTCAAGCGCCTGACGGAGAGCGGCTTCACCGAAAGGCAGGCCGAGACCCTAGCCGACGAGCATGTTGCCCTGCTCAACGCCAATCTGGCGACCAAGGCTGACATCCAAGCGCTCAAGGTCGATATCCAGGCGCTCAAGGTCGACGTCGAAGCGCTCAAGGTCGAGATGTTGAAATGGCTGCTTGGGGCGTTGATCGCCCAGGGCGGGCTGATCGTCGCCCTGGTCAAGCTTCTTTGACCCGCCCAGCCGATCACGTGTTGCCCGAGCCCGTTCGGCCGTAACGACACCGGTTGCCCGCGGGGCGGCCCACCGTACCGGTCGTCCCATCCCGGACTTGCCATGGCACCCGGTTATGGCATGGTAGCCGCCCCACGCCGCACAATCGGGAGGATTCATGGCGATCACGCTTTACGAACTCGTCGGCCGGGACGATCTGCGGTTCAGCCCATATTGCTGGCGTACGCGGTTCGCGCTCGCCCACAAGGGGCTCGACTTCGACACCGTGCCGGTCCGTTTCGCCGACAAACAAGCGATCGCCTTCAGCGGCCAGGAGCGCGTTCCGGTGATCCGCGACGGGGACCGGACCGTCAACGATTCGTGGGCGATCGCCTGCTATCTCGACGACGCCTATCCCGACCTCCCGCAGCTCTTCGCCAATGCCCGGGAGCGCGCGATGGCCCGGTTCGTCAATTCCTGGTTCGACCTTCAGGTGAACCCCGCCTTCATCCTGCTGGTGGTGCGGGATGTCTACGACAATATCGACGAGCGCGACCGGGAGTATTTCCTGGAAACCCGCGAGAAGCGGTTCGGGACGACGCTGGACGCGCTGCACGAGGCGCGCGACAAGCGCCTGCCGGCGGCGCGCGCCGCCCTCGCCCCGGTGCGCGCGGTCCTCGCCGACCAGCCGTTTATCGCGGGCGACGAGCCGGGCTACGCCGACTACATTCTGATGGGGACCTGCCAGTGGATCCGCATCGTCAGCCCCTACCGGATCATCGAGCCCGACGATCCCGTCCACGAATGGCGGGAGCGCATGCTCGCGCTGTTCGACGGAATGGCGGCGGAGACCCCGGCGCTCGGCCCCTGAGCGGGTGCGGCGCGGGGCCGGGCCGGGGAACGGAATGAACGACGACGCCCCGCATATCCTGGTCGTCGACGACGACGACAGGCTGCGCGACCTCCTCAAGCAATATCTGGCCGGCAACGGCTACCGCGTGACCGCGGCGGGCGACGCCGCCCAGGCCAGGGCGAGGCTCCACGGTATGGCGTTCGATCTCATCGTGCTCGACGTGATGATGCCGGGCGAGGACGGGTTGTCGCTCACCGCCTCGCTCAAGGAGGAGTCCGACACCCCGATCCTGCTTCTGACCGCGCGCAGCGAACCGGAGGACCGAATCGACGGGCTCGAGCGGGGCGCCGACGACTACCTCGCCAAGCCGTTCGAGCCGCGCGAGCTGGTGCTGCGGATTTCCAACCTGCTGCGGCGCGCGCAGCGGACGATGCCGGCGGCGGTGCTGCGATTGGGGGAACGCCGCTTCGACGTCGAACGCACGGAACTCACCCGGAACGACCTCCCCGTCCGCCTCACCCCGGCCGAAGGCAGGCTGCTCCAGGCGCTGGCCCGGCGACCGGGAGTAACGCTCTCGCGCGACGTCCTCGTCGCCGAGAGCCGGATCGAAGGCAACGCGCGCACCGTCGACGTCCAGGTGACGCGGCTGCGCCGCAAGATCGAGCCCGACCCGCGATTCCCGCGCTACCTGCAGACGGTCCGCGGCGAGGGCTACGTGCTGCGGCCCGACTGACCGCCATGTTCGCCCTGCTCAAGCGCTTCGCGCCCAGAACGCTCATCGGCCGGTCGGTGACGATCCTGGTGACGCCGATGATCGTGGTGCAGGTGGTCGCCACCTGGGCGTTCTACGACCGGCACTGGGACATCGTCACCAAGCGCCTCGTCTCCACCGTCGCCGGGGACATCGCGATGGTGATCGAGGGGATGGAGGCGTTTCCGGGCGAGGACAACCGGGTCGCCGTGCTTCGCGTCTCGGAAACCGCGGGATTGCGGTCGAGCTTCGCCGCCGGCGCGTCGTTGCCGGGCGAGGCTCCCGTGATCGGCGGCGGCATTCTCGACCGCCGGCTGTCGCGGGCGCTCACCAGAAAGCTTGGCAGGCCCTACCACATGGAGACCGAAGGGTACGGCGACTGGATCCGGATCAAGGTGCAGCTCACCGACGGGCTCCTCGACGTGTTCGTCAAGAAGCGGCGGCTGTTCAACGAAACGACCTATCTGTTCCTCGCCTGGCTGATCGGCACGTCGCTCGGGATGATCGGTATCGCCGTCATCTTCATGCGGAACCAGGTGAGGCCGATAAGGCGCCTCGCCGTGGCGGTCGACGAATTCGGCAAGGGCCGCGACGTGCCGGACCTCGTCCCTTCGGGCGCGGCCGAGATCCGGACGCTGACGACCGCGTTCAACATCACGCGCGCGCGGATCCGGCGCATGATCGCGCAGCGGACGGAGATGCTGGCCGGCGTCTCGCACGACCTGCGGACGCCCTTGACCCGATTGAAGCTGCACCTCGCCATTCTCGGCGAGGACAGGCGGATCGCCGACCTCAAATCCGATGTCGGCGAGATGGAATCGCTGGTCGAGGAATATCTGGCGTTCGCCGCCGGAGAAGGGACCGAGGCCGTGGTCGACGCGGACGTGGCGCCGATTCTCGACGAGGTGATCTCGGGCGCGAGGCGGGACGGCGTCGACGTCGATTTCCGGGCGCAGGCCGGGCTGGTCGTCCCGATCCGCCCGAACGCCTTCCGCCGTTGCCTCACCAACGTGGTCTCCAACGCCGTCCGCCACGCCGAGCACGTGTCGGTCCGCGCGCGCCGGACGCGGGATACGATCGAGATCATCGTCGACGACGACGGGCCGGGAATTCCCGAGACCGCGCGCGAGGACGTGTTCAAGCCGTTCTACCGGGTCGACGACTCACGCAACCCGGCCACCGGCGGAACCGGGCTCGGACTCACCATCGCCCGCGACGTGATTCGCGGCCACGGCGGCGACATCCGCATAGAGACCGCGCCGGCGGGAGGCGTCCGCGCGCGGCTGCGGATGCCGGTGTAGGGCCCGTCCTTTTCGGTTGGAACCGTTTCTCGTCTTGCCCCCACCGTCATGCTCGGCCAAGGCCGACCACGACCGGGTGAGGTACTTGCCGGCTCAGGCCCTTCTCGCGTTGAGCCGGGCCATCAGGCGGTCGGCGCGGCCGAGATTGCGGTCGAGATGCGCCATGGTCCTGGCGAGGTCGTCCGAATCGTCGCGCAGGAAGACGAACAGACTCGACATGAAGACCGCGGCGAGACCCCGGACCCGCATCGCGCCGAGCGGCCCGGCACCGCTGACGCCGGCGGTCTCGAGCGACCAGGTCATCGAGCGCAGCAGGCGCCGCCCCCCCGCGAATCCCGACCTCGGCACGGCAAGCGCATCGCAAAGGATGGATGCGAGCGCCGTGCGGTGCGGTCGCAGCGCCTCGAACCGGCGGGCGAGAACGTCGAACAGCCGGTCGCGGACCGGTTCCGCCGCCGCTTCCTCGTCGGTTCCGCGGATGACCTGGGCGTCGATCCGGGCGGTGAACGCGTCGAGAATGGCGTCCTTGCTGCGAAACAGGGCATGCAGCTGGTCGAGCCGGATTCCCGCCGCGCCCGCGATGTCGGCAAGCGAGATCTCACGCCACGGCCGGTCCGCCGCCAGCCCCAGCGCGGCATCGACCACCCGGTCCGGATTCGGTCGCCTTGGCGCTGCCATCGTCGTCACCCCTTCTCCAGAGTGTCGAAATGATAGGCGGAACGGAGAAAATTGTTAACCGGAGAACGCTATGGCGCCGCCGGACGCGGCTTCCCCGGCGATCCGGCGGAGCTCGCGGCGCAGGACCTTGTTGGCCGCGTTGCGCGGCAGATCGTCGACGAAGAGATAGCCCTTGGGCCGCTTGAAACCCGCGAGAGCGCTCGCCCGGCAGTGCGCGTCCAGCTCCGCGGCGGCCGGCGCCGCCCCGGCGGCGACGATGCAGGCGACCGCGGCCTGGCCCCAATGGGAATCGGGCAACGCGATCACGCAACATTCGGCGACGCCGGGATGATCCGCCACCACGGCCTCGACCTCCTCGGGGTGGATGTTCTCGCCGCCAGAGCGGATCACGTCGTCGACCCGCCCGCGCAGCGTGAGATCGCCGTCGGCCTCGACCTCGACCACGTCGCCGGAATAGTACCAGCCGTCGCGCACCTTCTCAGCGGTGGCATCGGGCCGGTTGAGATAGCCGGAGAACGTGGTGTCCGCGCTCGCGTCGATGATCAGCTCGCCCTCCTCTCCGGGTCCGAGCACGTCGCCGGGCCCGCCGCCGATGACGATCGCCCGGGTCCGCGAGTAGAAGCCCGGGCGGAGCGACGCCGGGCGATCGACCGGGTCGGGGTTGTAGAGCGAGCACATCGTCTCGGTGGTGCCGTAGATGTGGCGGATCGAAGCGGGCCACGTCTCGTCCATGTGGCGGATCAGCTCCGAGTCGATCGCGCCGCCGCCATAGAGCACCAGCTCCAGCGAGCGCATCTTCTCCGGATCGTATTGGGGCGCCCGCGTCATCGCGTGATAGAGCGTCGGCACCGCGAACATGTAGGTGATCGCGTGCCGATCGGTCATCTCCACGGCCGCCGCCGGATCGAAGCGCGACATGACGTAGTAGGTCCCGCCGAAGGCGAGCGTCACGAGGAACACGCCGTAGAAGCCGATGGCGTGGCTGAGCGGCATGAAACCCAGCGTCCGGTTGTGGTTGCCGTGCCGCAGCCCGCCCTGGGTGGAGAGCCAGATAATCCGGTGCTCGGTCGTCCTATGGGCCAGCACCACGCCTTTCGGGAGGCCCGTCGTGCCGGAGGTGTAGAAGACGAAGGCGGGGTCCTCGGGATCGGGGCGCGGCGGCGGGTCGAGGCGCGACAGGTCGCCCCGGCACAGGCCGTACTCTTCCGCTTCCCCCGCGCCGCCGCCGACCGCGAGGACCGGCGCCCCGGCCGGCAGGCTGTCCCGCGCGGCCCGCGCGAGAGCGTCGTCGGGACCGATGACCGCCGCCTCGACGTCGCCGGCGGCGAGCAGGGCGGCGATGTCGTCCGGCCCGAGGCGGTTGTTGAGCAGCATGGGAACGGCGGCGAGCCGCTGCAGGGCGAGCAGGACGATGCAATGGTCGAAGCTGCCGGGCAGCACCGTCGCGACCCGGCCGAGGGGGCCGATCCCCCGTTCGGCGAGCCCCGCGGCAACCGTCTCGATCTCGTCGATCAGCGCCCGGTAGGTGAGCGACCGCGCCGACGAATCGTCGACGAGGGCCGGATGGTCGGGGGTCCGCTCCGCCGACAGCCAGACGAGATCGAACGCGGTCTGCATGGTTCAGGCCCCCCGGGACATCAGGACGTCTCCGCCCGTTCCAGTGCGGCGGCGAGACGGGCAAGGCAGGCGTCGCGGCCGGGCGCGAACCCCTCGCCGATCCACCACGCTTCCGTCTCGGCGAGCGCACGGCCGATCGGCGGCCCCGGCTCCGCGCCGAGGGCGATGGCGTCCTCGCCGCCGACAGGAAAGACGGGGCGGGACCATGCGGCGAGGGCACGCCCGTGGCGTTCGAAAACAATCTCGTCTCCGCCCTTCGAACGGCAATCCGCCCAGGCGACGGCGAGCGCGTCGCCGAACGCCGTTTCGCTCCAGCGGTAGAGCCTCTCGCCGATCGAGGACGGATCGGGCGAAGCGATGAGCTCCGCAGACGTCTCGACGGCCTTCTCCAGTCGCACCGATTCGGCGCGCGACAGGCGGAACCCTCGGACGAGACCGGCGATATCGCTTACCTCCGGCGCCAGTACGGCGGCGAGACGGCGGATCGCCGAGGGCTCGAGGCCGAGCTCGGTCTCGACCCCGGCGATCCGGTCGAGCCGGTCGAGCGCGTCGGCCCCGGGGGCGATGCGGCGCAGAACGTCCGCCTCGTCCATCAGGCGAAGCGCGTTGCCCAGATCGGGAACGGCCAGCATCCGGCGAAGCTCCGCCCAGACCCGCTCGCCCGAGAGACCCGGGAGGCGCGACGCGAAATCGCGACAGGCCGCCATGGCCGCCGCGTCGGGCACGCCCTTCCCGTACCGCGCGTGGAAGCGGAAGAAGCGGAGCAGCCGCAGGACATCCTCTTCCAGCCGTTCGCGCGCCGCGCCGATGAAGCGCACGCGGCCGGCCCGGAGATCGTCGAGCCCGCCCGTCGGATCGTAGAGAGTGCCGTCCGCGTCGAGGTAGAGCGCGTTGATGGTGAAGTCGCGCCGCGCGGCGTCGCCCCGCCAGTCGTCGGTGAACGCGACCGTCGCGCGGCGCCCGTCGGTCTCGACGTCGCGGCGTAGCGTGGTGATCTCGTACACCGTTCCGTCGACCACCGCGGTCACGGTGCCGTGGGCGAGGCCGGTCGGAATCGTCCTGATGCCGCGGCCGTCGAGCAGCGCCATGACCCGGCCGGGCGGAGCCTCGGTCGCCAGGTCGATGTCGCCGACCTCCCGCCCGACGACCGTGTCCCGCACGCAGCCGCCGACGAAGCGCGCGGTATCGCCATCCGCGCCGAGGCGCGAGAGCAACATCCGCACGGCGTCCGCGGTCATCCACGGCTTCGGTTCGATGCGTCCCGCCGGTTCCAACGAACCCGCCGATCAGTTGCCGTCTGACGGCCCCGCGTGGCGCCCGGGCACGACTTCGCCGTCGATCACCCGGGCGGGCTGGTAGACCTCGCCCGGCTGGCCGCCGACCAGCAGCGCAATCGAGCCCAGCGTCAGCGCAAGCAGGATCACCCCGGCGACGCTCAACTGCGGCCAGGGCGCCGCCGCCCAGCCCTTCCTCGCCTCCGTCTCGCCGGGGCGCTGCGGCCGGAACCTGTGCCACAGGTACCAGACCAGCGCCGGCAGCACCAAGGGCAGCACGTATGTGATAAGGATGCGCGTCATCGCTTCGCCAGAACGTCCCCGAGATTGACCAGAATGCGCGCGGTCAGCCCCCAGATAAAGTACTCCTCGTAGGGGATCGCGTAGAACTGGCGTTCGACGTTGCCGCGCACGCGGGTCTCGAAGCGGCGGTTCGCCGGGTCGATCAGGAAGTCGAGCGGCACCTCGAAGATCTCGGCCACCTCGTTCTCGTCCGGTACCAGGGAGAGCGGCGGGGCGAGCATGCCGACGACGGGAACCACGCGGTAGCCGGTGCCGGTCTCGCGAACGTTGAGCCGCCCCAGCAGCTCGACATCGCCCTCCGACAGGCCGATTTCCTCGCAGGTCTCGCGCAGCGCAGTCGCTTCCGGCGTCGCGTCCCTCTCTTCCATGCGCCCGCCCGGAAAGGAGATCTGGCCCGAATGCGACTTGAGGTGGTCGGTCCGGCGGGTGAACAGCACCGTCGGCCTGTCGCCCCGGTCGACGATCGGCACCAGAACCGCGGCGGGCGTAAGCGCCTCCGCGCCGTTGGACGGGCCGTCGGCGCCGAACCAGTCGGGCCCGTCGTCCGATGCGTCGACCGAGATGCCCGGACCGTCGAACACGGCCCGGATATGTTTCAGGCGGGACTCCGTCACGGCGCGCCCGTCACCCTTCCCCGGCCGGGCCGAGCGGGAAGCACGTACCGCCGCTCCTGACCACGATCGTCGCGCCGTCGGGGCCGGCCGCCTCCTCGCCGAGCTCGACGAGATCGTAGAACACGGAGCGCACGATCAGGGCGTCGAGCCCGTCCCGCACGCGCACATAGGGCGCGGGCTCGCCGCTCTCCCGGTCGGTGTCGACCCGTATCGGATGGTCCCCGTCCACGCTGACCATGTCGTCGATATTGGTGCGGAAGCGGATCGTCCGGCCGTCCCCCTCGCCGTCGACGAACATCTCGACCGCGGTGAAGGGCGCGTCCTCGACCGAGATACGGCACTTCTCGAACGGCGTCTCGAGCCAGTAGTCCCCCAGCGGATCCCGGCGAAGAACGCTGGCGAAGAGCTTGACCAGAGGTTTGCGGCCTATCGGGGAGCCGTGATAGAACCACGTCCCGTCGCGCGCGATTCGCATGTCTATATCGCCGCAGAATTGCTGGGCGGCGGCGGTGCCGACGCCTGCCGTCGGTCGCGGTCGAAGCGCTTGCGACAGTCGGCGAAAATCGGACTCGGACATCGTTTGCGTCTGCCCTTCGTGAGGTGCCCGTGCCGGACATGCCAATCGACCGACCGACCCCTATCGACACGCCGCCCCGGGCGACCGAGATCGAGGCGCTGGGCCATCGCATGGCGATGGTCCGCGACCGGATCGGCCGTGTGATCTTCGGCCAGGAGCAGGTCGTCGAGCAAACCCTTATCACCCTTCTCGCGGGCGGTCACGCCCTGCTCATCGGATTTCCGGGGCTCGGCAAGACCCGGCTCGTCGAAACGCTGGGCACGGTGCTCGGGCTGGACGACAAGCGGGTCCAGTTCACGCCCGACCTGATGCCGGCGGACATTCTCGGCTCGGAAGTGATGGAGGAAAGCGAATCGGGGCGGCGCGGGTTCCGCTTCATCCAGGGTCCCGTCTTCGCGCAGCTCCTGATGGCCGACGAAATAAACCGCGCGAGCCCGAGGACGCAGTCGGCGCTGCTCCAGGCGATGCAGGAGCAGCGGGTCTCAGTCGCCGGGCGCTATCACCCGCTGCCGCTGCCGTTCCACGTTCTGGCGACGCAGAACCCGCTCGAGCAGGAGGGCACCTATCCCCTGCCCGAAGCGCAGCTCGACCGTTTCCTGCTCCAGATCGACATCGGCTATCCGGACCTCGACGCGGAACGCCAGATGCTCGTCGCCACGACCGGCGCCGCGCAGCCACCGGCGGAGCAGGTGATGACCGGCGAGGAGCTCCGCGCCGCCCAGCAGCTGGTCCGCGCGATCCCGGTGGGCGAATCGGTAGTCCAGGGCATACTCGACCTCGTGCGGCGCGGCCGGCCGGACACTTCGGACCTGCCCGATCTGCCGGGCCGGGTAGCCTGGGGGCCCGGACCGCGCGCGAGCCAGGCGCTGATGCTTGCGAGCCGCGCCCGCGCCCTGCTGGACGGCCGGCTCGCGCCGTCCCTCGACGACGTGCTGGCGCTGGCCGGCCCGGTGCTGCGCCACCGCATGGCGGTCACGTTCGCCGCGCGCGCCGACGGGATCGCGGTGGACGACATCATCGAGAGACTGTGCGCACCCCTCGGCTAGACCGGTCGGGCGCCTCAACGAACCGCGCCGGCCCGGCGCTCCGCCGCAGCGCCGAGGAAGCCGCCGAGCGGATTCCGGACCTCATGGTGGAGGCCGACCGGATCGCGTCTTCGGTCATCGCCGGTATCCACGGGCGCCGGCGGGTCGGCCGGGGAGACACGTTCTGGCAGTTCCGCCAGTACCAGCCCGGCGACAGCGCGCAGTCGATCGACTGGCGCCAGACGGCGAAGTCGCGTTTCGCCTATGTCCGCGAGACCGAGTGGGAAGCGGCTCAGAGCGTCTGGATCTGGTGCGACGGCTCGCCGTCGATGCGTTTCCGTTCCGATCCCCGGTGTCCCGACAAACGGCACCGCGCCGCCGTCCTCGCCCTCGCGCTCGTCATCCTGCTGGTGCGCGGCGGAGAGCAAATTTCCTTGCTGGGATCGGGGTTCGCACCCGACAATGGCCGAGGCGCCCTCGAGCGCTTTACCGGACACTTGGTGCGCGCGTTGGAAGAAGACCGCAGCCTGCCGCCCGTCGAACCCCTGCCCCGCCACGCCCGGCTCGCGGTCCTCGGCGACATGCTGTCCCCGCTCGCCGAAATCGAGGAACGGGTGCGCGAGTTCGCCGCCATGGGTGTGGAAGGCCATCTCCTGCAGGTGATCGATCCGGCCGAGCTTTCGCTGCCCTTCGACGGCCGCGTTCGTTTCGAAGGGCTCGAGGACGAGGGCGGCATCGTGATCGGACGCGTCGGCGGCATCCGCGAAGACTACGCCGACGCGATGCGGCGGCACCGGGACGGTCTGGGCGCGCTCGCGCGTTCGGTCGGATGGACGCACGCCGCGCATGTGACGGATCAACCGCCGCAGACGGCGCTGCTGGCGCTCCACGCAGCGCTCGCTCCGCCCGAGGCGTGACCGGTGTTCGGCCTCGGCGCGCTCGGCTTCGCCGCCCCCTGGTTCCTGCTCGCCGGGCTTGTCCTGCCGCTGATCTGGTGGCTTCTCCGCGTCACCCCGCCAGCGCCGAGGCTGGTGTCGTTCCCGCCGATCCGGTTCGTTCTCGGCCTTCGCTCGCCGGAAGAATCGCCGGCCCGCACGCCGCTCTGGCTGATCGTGCTGCGCAGCATCATCGCGGCGCTCATCATCCTCGCGGTCTCCGGTCCGGTCATCAACCCGAACGAGGGGTTGCGCGGCTCCGGCCCGCTGATCCTGATCGTGGACAACGGCTGGGCATCGGCGCGCAACTGGCAGGATCGCGTCGCCGCGTGGAACGGGTGGCTGGACCGGGCGGAGAGCGAGAACCGCCCCGTGCGTCTGCTGACCACGGCGCGCGGCGCGGCCGGCGGGCCGATCGCATTTTCCGATCCGCTGCGGGCGGATGAGGCGCGCGAGATCCTGCGGGCGGTCGACCCCGTGCCATGGTCCTCCGATCACGGCGCGGCGCTCGCCGCGGCGGAAGCGCTATCCCCGGACGGCTCGGCGCACACCGTGTGGCTCAGCAACGGAATGGAGACCCCGGAAACGCGGGAGCTCGCGCGGCGTATGCAGCGTTTCGGGAGCCTCGACGTGATCGCCGCCAGCCCGTCCTCGACCGCGCTGCTGCTGCGCGTGTCGGGAAGCGATCCGGACGGGATCGAGGCGGTCGTGGAGCGCGCCGACGACCGGGCCCGGGCCGCGCGCTGGGTTCGCGCGGTCGCCGAGGACGATCGGGTGTTGGCGCGTCAGCCGGTATCGTTCGAGCCGGGTGACAGGCAGAGCGCCGTCCGGTTCGCCCTGCCGGCGAGGCTCAGAAACGCCATCGCCCGGCTGGAAATCGAGGACGAGAACACGGCGGCGGGCGCCTTCCTGCTCGACGAGCGTTGGCGCCGGCGCCCGGTCGGCCTGGTATCCGGCGGCACCGTGGACACCGACCAGCCGCTGTTGAGCGCGCTCTACTATCTTCAGCGCGCATTGCAGCCGTTCAGCGAGGTGACGCGCGGCTCGGTCGGCGAGCTCGTCGCGAAACCCCACGCCGTGATCGCGCTTGCCGATGTCGGCAAGCTCAGCGGCGAGGAAACCGACGGTCTCGCGCGCTGGATCGAGCGCGGCGGCGTGGTGGTTCGTTTCTCCGGCCCGAAGCTCGCGCGCAACGCCGATACGCTGCTGCCCGTCGAGTTGCGGAGCGGCGGGCGCGTGCTGGGCGGCGCGCTGTCGTGGACCGCGCCCGCACGGCTCGCGCCCTTCGAGGAGGCGAGTCCGTTCTTCGGCCTCGCGGTTCCGCACGACGTCCGGGTCCGGCGCCAGGTGCTTGCCGAGCCTTCCCTCGAACTGAACGAGAAGACCTGGGCGCGCCTCAGCGACGGAACGCCTCTGATCACCGCGGAGCGGAACGGTCTGGGCTGGCTCGTCCTGGTCCACGTAACCGCCAACACGGAGTGGTCGAACCTGCCGATATCGGGTCTGTTCGTGAATCTCCTGCGCCGCATCGTCGACCTGTCACAGGGCGTCATAGAGGAGGATTCCAAGACCGCCCTGCCGCCTCTCCAGTCGCTGGACGGGTACGGGGTCCTGGGCGATCCGCCGCCTTCGGCCGCCGCCATCTCGCCGCGCGCGGCCGTCGGGCCCGCGCCGGCTCCGGCCTCGCCGCCCGGTTATTACGGCAGCGACACCGCGCGCCGCGCGCTCAACCTGTCGGACGGGGTGAAGACGCTGAAGGCGCTCGGCCCGTTGCCGGAAGGCGTCGGCCGGATCGGTTTCGGGAAGAGCGACTCTGCGCTGTCCCTCGTCCCGTGGCTGCTGCTCGCGGCCCTCATCCTCGCGATCGCCGACACCACGATCGGCTTCGTCCTGCGCGGGCTGCTGCGGCTGCGCCCGGCCAAGGCGGCGGCGGGAATCGCTTCCGCCCTGGCACTCGCCGTCCTCGTGGCAGGCGGCCCGGCGGATGCCCAGTCGACAGGCGCCGCGCAGCCGACGGGGATGGACGCACGGGCATTGCGCGCCACGCTGGAAACCAGCCTCGCCTACGTGATTACCGGAGACAGCTCCGCCGACCGGATCTCCCGCGCGGGACTCGCCGGTCTCAGCCGGGTGCTCCGCCAGCGGACGTCGGTGGAGCCGGCGGAGCCGCTCGGCGTCGACGTCGAGCGCGACGAGCTCGCCTTCTTCCCCCTGCTCTACTGGCCGGTCTCGATCCAGCAGGTCCCGCCGTCCGACCGGGCGCAGGAAAAGCTCAACCGATACATGAGAAGCGGCGGAACGATCCTGTTCGACACCCGGGAGCACGGCGATTTCGCCGTCGGAACGCTCGGCGGCGAGGGAGCCGCCGGCCGGCACCTGCGCCGTCTGCTGCGCGGACTCGATATCTCCGCCCTGATCCCGGTGCCGCGCGACCACGTGCTGACCAAGGCGTTCTACCTGATGAGCGACTTCCCCGGCCGCTGGGCCGGCGGCCGGGTCTGGGTCGAACGCCGTGGCGGGCGTCACAATGACGGGGTCTCGTCGGTGATCATCGGATCCAATGACTGGGCCGGCGCGTGGGCGGTCGACCGGTTCGGCGCCGCGATGTTCCCGGCGGTCCCGCAGGGCGAGCTCCAGCGGGAGATGGCCTATCGGTTCGGGGTCAACTGGGTGATGTACGCGCTCACCGGCAATTACAAGACGGACCAGGTCCACGTGCCGGCCATCATCGAGCGGCTGGGCCAGTGACGTCGGTCGCGTTCGCCCCGATGTTCGACTGGATCGTGCTCGCCGCGGTCGGCGCGCTGGGACTCGCGGTGCTGGCCGCGGGCGCGGCGGTGCGCGCGCGCGGGCTCGGCTGGCGGACCCTCGCCGTCGCCGCGCTCTGGCTTGCCCTCGCGAATCCGTCCCTGGTCGACGAAGAGCGGGAACCCATCCCGGATCTGGTCACGGTCGTCGTCGACGAATCGGAAAGCCAGCGGATCGACGAACGCCGCGCACGTTTGGAAGATACATTAGAAAACGTTCGTAAGGAGTTGTCTAAATTCGATGATATGGATGTCAGAATCGTTCGTTCGGGTGCGGAAAAGAGTGGAATCGCCGGGGGCCGCGAAGGGACCCGATTGTTCGAGACGCTCGGCCGCAGCCTGTCGGGCACGTCCCGCCGGCGGATCGCGGGCACGGTCCTGATCACCGACGGCCAGGTTCACGACATACCGCCGGCCGACGCGGCCCTGCCGTTCGCGGGGCCGCTGCACGTTCTCCTCAACGGCAGGCGCGGCGAACACGATCGCATCCTCTTCGTCGAGAAGGCGCCGAGCTTCGGGCTGGTCGGCACCAAGGCGCAGATCGAGGTCCGGATCGAGGACCCCGCCGCCGCCGGCAGCCGGGCACGGCTTTCCATAGCCCGCGACGGCAAGCCGGTCCGCCGGCTCGACGTCACGATCGGCGCCGCGCGGAAGATCGAGGTCGAGATCGATCACGCCGGGTTCAACATCTTCGAGCTCGAAGTCGAGAGCAGGCCGGGCGAGCTGACGACCGTCAACAACCGGAACGTGGTCGAGATTTCGGGCGTGCGCGAACGGCTCCGCGTCCTGCTGGTCTCGGGCGAGCCGCATCCGGGAGGCCGGGTCTGGCGCAACTTCCTCAAGGCCGACCCCTCGGTCGATCTGGTGCATTTCACCATCCTGCGGCCGCCGGAGAAGCTGGACGCGACACCAGTCCGCGAGCTGTCGCTGATCGCCTTCCCCATCCGCGAGCTGTTCGAGGTCAAGCTCGAGGATTTCGACCTGATCATCTTCGACCGCTATCGCCGCCGCGGCGTGCTGCCGGCGATCTACCTGGACAACATCGCGCGCTTCGTGGAGAAGGGCGGCGCGGTGCTGGAAGTGGCGGGTCCGGGCTTTGCGTCCGCGCTGAGCCTCTACCAGACGCCGCTCGGGGAGATCCTTCCCGGCGCGCCGACCGGACGGGTGATGAAGCGGGGGTTCAAGCCCGTTGTCACCGACATCGGCGGTCGCCACCCGGTGACCGCCGATCTGTTCGGCGAGGCGGGCGAACGGTCGCGCTGGGGCCGCTGGTTCCGCCAGATCGAGGTCGGCGCCCCGCGCGGGACCGTCCTGATGCACGGCGCCGAGGAAAGGCCGCTGCTCATCGTCGACCGGATCGGCGAGGGGCGCGTGGCACAGTTCCTGAGTGACCATATCTGGCTGTGGGCGCGCGGCTTCGAGACCGGAGGCCCCCACTCCGAGATCCTGCGCAGGCTCTCGCACTGGCTGATGAAAGAGCCGGACCTGGAGGAAAACGATCTGCGAATCGCCGCAGACGGGCGCGGCCTCACGATCGTGCGGCGCAGCCTCGAACGCCGCCACCCCGAGGTCCGGCTTACCGCGCCCTCCGGCAAGACGATCTCGGTCTCCCTCAAGGAGGAAGGCGGCGGCCGGGCGCGGGCCACCGTGGTTCCGGAGGAAGCGGGGCTCTATCGGGCGAGCGACGGCGAGCGGACGGCCCTGACCGCGGTCAGGAGCCTGAATCCGGTGGAATTCGCCGACCTGCGGACCACCGCCGACAAGCTCTCGGGCGTGGCCGCGCGGACCGGGGGCGGGATCGAATGGCTTTCGGACGGCCTGCCCTCCTTCAGGCGGGTGCGGCCGGACCGCGTCGCCTCGGGGCCGGGCTGGATGGGGCTGGTGGCGAACCGCGACTACCGGGTGACGAGCATCGCGGAAATACCGCTGCTGCCCCCGCTTGCGCTGCTGTTGCTCGGCATCGGCGCGCTGATGCTCGCCTGGCGGCGGGAAGGACGCTGAAGAGCGGGGCGGGCCGGCCTACTGGAACCCGAGCCCGCTGCAGATCGCGAGCACGATGTCCTGGACGAGATAGACGTCCTTGACCAGCGGCAGCGACGCCGCGCCGAGAAAGAGCAGCCCGCCGATCAGCAGATATTCGCTCTTGCCCAAGTCCCCTCCGCCGGCCGCTCCGGTCAGGCCCGCTGCTTGAATTGCGGGTCGGTGTATTGCGCGTTGTGCGCCAGCATCATCTTGATCAGGTCGGGCAGGCGGTCCTCGGTCGGCACCGGGTCGGTATCCCAATGGTTGTACTCGTCGACCCCGCGCACCAGCGTCGCCGGCCGCCGCTCCAGCGTCGACTTGACGTGCGGCGGGATCAGGAAGAACGAATAGCCCACCCGGGTCTCGGTCGAGTTGTTGGGGTAGGAGGCATGCGCGGTGCGCTCCTTGTGCATCGAGAACTGGCCCTGCTCCAGCTCCATATAGACCGCCTTCGACTCGTCGAGGCCCTGGATGGTCTGGCCACGGCCCAGCATGTTCTTCTTCTCGCCCGGCGCCTCGCCGGGGGCGTTCTCGTGGCTCTCCTTGTGGTCGTAGCCGACCTCGTGAGAACGCGGCATCGCCCGCAGGCAGCCGTTCTCCTTGTTGGCCGGGGTGAGCGCCAGCCAGCAGGTCACCATGTCATGCGGGTCGCAGCCGAAATAGGCCGAATCCTGGTGCCAGGAGACGAACGATCCGTCGCCCGCCGGCTTGACCCAGAAGCGCGAGCCGAAGGCGAGAATGTTGGGCCCGATGATGTCCTCGGCCGCGTCGAGGATACGTGGCTCGCGGATCAGGTCCCAGGTCTCGGGCAGGCAGAGATGGCCCTTGAGCTTGAAGACGCCCGGGTTGATGCCCTGGTCGTCCTCGAACTTGTTCATCGCGCCGAGGAGATCGTCGCATTTTTCCTTGTCGATTCCGTCGACCGGGAACAGGTATCCCTCGCGCTTGAAGAACTCGATCTGGTCTTCGGTCAGAACCTTGGGCATACATTCCTCCGCTATCCTGACGGCGCTCCCGGCCGCTCGCCCGAATTATTCTAAAGGAATTCGGCCGCGTGAAAAATATCCGCATGCAAGGTCGCAGACCCCTGGCGATGCAATCGATCGGTGCGGTCGTCCCGATCTTGGCCGTCGTTTTGCTCGCTTCGGCATGCGGCGGAGGCGGTGGCCCTTCCTCTCCTTCGCCGCAGGCAGCGCAACCGCCGCCACGACTCCAACCCTCGTCCCCATCGCCACCTCGGCCCCCGCGACAACCGCAGCAGCAGCAAACTTGCATCGAAACCGAGGATTTCGGATGCGTCTCGGTGCAGACCTATCGGCGGGAACGTCAAACGATCGAGGATCGCCTTGGCGGCCGGGAAGATTTCACGAACCAGTGGGGGTTGACCGCGATCCGCGCGGATCGGGCATACGCGCAGCTGGAGTTGGAGCACGGTGCCGGTACCGAACCGGGCAGCGGTCAGACGGTCGGGCTGATCGACTCCGGCATCGATATCGGCCACCCGGTGTTCGCCGGCAAAACGGTGACCGAGCATTTCTTCTCCGGGGCAACCGACGAGACAGGCGACGAGCGGTCGCACGGCACCGCGGTCGCGAGCGTGATCGCGGGACGTCCATCCGCCGCGTTCACCGCCTCGGTGACGGCCGCGCACGGGGTCGCGCGGGGTGCCGACGTCGCGATGTTCGCCGTGCCGACCTCTTCGAGCCGCGGGGACTATGTCCCGATATCGCTGACCGGCGGGAACGACGCCGACGACCGGTGGGCGGCCAGGTTCACCCATGTCCTCGACTGGTCGAGCGGCGGGCGGAGTCTCGATTTCGTCAATATGAGCGTCGGCTACAAGGGGATCGTCGAGCAATACAGCGGGCAGGAGTTGCGCAGCGGTTTGGACGCTACCATCGCCGCGCTGGCGCAAACGGGCATCGGCGAAAAGACGGTATTCGTCTGGGCCGCCGGCAACGCCCACAGCGAACCATGCGATCCGGCGGATTTCACCGGCAATCCGGATCTCTGCGTAAACGGGAGCGTCAACGCGAAGTCGGTTGAGATTATGCCGGGCCTGCCGGCGCGCATCGCCGAATTGCGCGGACACATGATCGCCGTCGTCGCGCTGGGTACGGACGACAGGATCGCATCGTTTTCCAACCGTTGCGGCATCGCCGCCGACTGGTGCCTCGCGGCTCCGGGCGTGCGTGTCCGCGCGGCCTATTTCGGGCCCCATCCCGACGACGGAAGCCCCGGCGTGCAGGGTGCCTACGACGCCAGCGGCACCTCGGTTGCCGCGCCGATGGTGACCGGCGGATTGGTGGCGATGAAGCACTATTTCCGCGACCAGATGCCCAACACGGAACTAGTCGCCCGGCTGCTGGCGACCGCCAACAAGCGAGGCATCTACGCCGACAGCACCATATACGGCCAGGGACTGATGGATCTGGGCGCCGCCACCGCGCCGGTCGGCATAACCGGCGTCGCGCTGAGCGATCGCGTCGATGGCCCCGGCAGCAATGTGGCAAGGACCCGTTTTACATCGGGCACTTCATTGGGGAACGGGCTCGCACGGGCGCTTGCCGGCCAAGAAATCGCGGTATTCGACGCACTGGGGGCGCCGTTCTGGTTCTCCCTCGGCGATCTTGCCGGCGAAGCTTCCCGCCCCTCCGTGGCCGCACGGCTCCAGTCCTTCATGGCGCCGCCGCGGAGGGGCCGAACATCCGGGACGTTGCAGCCGGACCCTGTCCCGTTGACCGGCCAAGGAGAAGCCGTCGGCCCCGCGCCGTTGCGCCTGGGCATGCTGGGCACGGCGCCCTTCGGCGCCGGCGGCGGGCATCTCTCGCTCGCGGGGCAGGCCCTGACGCTGGGCGCAACAACGCTGGACGGGCTCAGCGTCGCCGCCTTCTCGACCGAAGGATTGCAGCGCCAGACCCCGGTATCGGGCGCTACCCTGTCGTGGCAGCCTGACGGGTCGCCGCTCGCTCTCACGGGCGGCATGGTGGCCGAGCGCGAAACCGTGCTCGGCAGCACGGCAAGCGGCGCCTTTGGCCGCTTTTCCGGCTCGTCGGCCTTTGCCGGAATAGAGGGCAATGCGCGCTTCGGTACGTGGCGACTCGGCGCCAGCGTGGAAATCGGTACGGTCGACGCGGCGGCGCGGGGCGGGATGCTCGCCCGGGTTTCGCCGCTCGCCACCAGCGCGGTCGCGCTCCAGGCGGGAAGGAAGCTGGCAGATGGGGACGCGCTGACCGTCTCCGTCGGGCAACCCCTCCGCGTCGAAGCGGGCCGGGCCAAGCTCTCCATTCCCATCGGCCGGACCAAGGGCGGACGGGTGATGCGTCGGTCGTTGACGGCGGATCTGGAGCCCACCGGCCGACAGATCGACATCGCCGTCCAATGGCGCCGCCCGCTCGCCGAGGGCAGCGAAATACGCCTCGGCGCGGGCTGGAGCCGGCAACCGGGTCACGACGCCTCGGCCGACCCCGATCTCAGCGTCCTCGCCGGCTGGCGCCACACGTTCTGAACGGGGGGACGGGCTCGCGCCGGCTCAGCCTCTCTCCGCTCCCGCCTCCCCAATCGCCCGCCATATCCGCTCCGGCGTCGCGGGCATCTGGACATGCTCGACGCCGAGCGGCGCCAGCGCGTCGACCACGGCGTTCATCATGGCGGGCAGTGCGCCCACCGCGCCCGCCTCTCCGGCGCCCTTGACGCCGACCGGGTTGACCGCGGTCGGCACTTCGTTGAACGCCGCGACGTAGGACGGCAGGTCGTCGGCGCGCGGCATGCAGTAATCCATGAACGACCCGGCGAGGAGCTGGCCGGTCGCCGGATCGAACGCCACGTCCTCCATCAGCGCCTGACCGATCCCCTGGGCGAGCCCGCCGTGGATCTGCCCTTCGAGCAGCAGCGGGTTGAGGATCGTCCCGAAATCGTCGACCACGGTGTAGCGCAGGATCTCGACGGACCCGGTCTCCGGATCGATCTCGATCTCCGCGATGTGACAGCCGTTCGGGAAGGTGAGCGCGCCGGGGCGGAACATCGCCATTTCGTCCAGCCCGGGCTCGATGTCGAGCGGGAGGTCGTGCGGCGCATAGGCCGCGCGGGCGACGTCGGCGATTTCGACCGAGCGGTCGGTGCCGCTGACCGTGAACGTTCCCTCCGTGAATTCCACGTCCTCGTCCGCCGCCTCCAGCAGGGCGGCGGCGATAACCCTGCCCTTCTCCACGATCTTGTCGGCCGCGAGCGCCACCGCCGAGCCGGCGAGCGCAGCGGAGCGCGACGCGAAGGAGCCGCGCCCGAATGTCACGATGTCGGTGTCGCCGGAAACGTAGCGCACCGAGTCCGGATCGAGCCCGAGCCGGTCGCAGGCGATCTGGGTGAAGGTCGTCGCGTGGCCCTGGCCGTGATGGACCGAGCCCACCATCAGGGTCGCGGTGCCGGTGGCGTCGAAGCGGATCTGGGCCGCTTCGAGCTCCAGCCCGGAGGCGCGGTGGACGGTGTTCGAGATGCCGATCCCGCGCAGCCTGCCCCGCGCCGCGGCTTCCGCCCGCCGCGCCTCGAAACCGTCGTAGCCGGCGAGCGCGAGCGCGTCGTCGAGATTCCTTTCGAAATCGCCGCTGTCGTAGGTGAAGGTGAGCGCCGTCCGGTACGGCATGGCGTCGGCGGGGATCGTGTTGCGGCGCCTTATTTCCGCCGGGTCCAGGCGCAGGCGGCGCGCGGCCTCGTCGATGAGCTGCTCCAGAACCGTGGACGCCTCGGGACGCCCCGCACCGCGATAGGGCGAGGTGCAGAACGTGTTGGTGAACATGCCGGACACCCGGACGTGGATCGCCGGCGTGGTGTAGGTGCCGGCGAGCGTGCCGAGATTGACCACCGGCGGCAGCGGCCCGCGCAGCGAGAGGTAGGCGCCGAGATTGGCGAAGGTCCGGCAGCGCAGCGCGAGGAAGCGGCCGTCGCGATCGAGCGCGAGCGCGGCGTCGGAGACGCAGTCGCGCGCCGAATCGTCGCTCAGCATGCACTCGCTCCGGTCGGCGGCCCACTTGACCGGCCGCCCGAAACGCCGCGCCGCCCAGAGGACCAGCGCGTTCTCCGGATAGACGTTGCTGTAGAGCCCGAAGCTGCCGCCGATATCGGGCGCGATGACGCGCACGCGGGTCTCCGGGATCCCGAAGATCGTCCGCGCCAGATGCATGCGGAGCATGTGCGCCTGCTGGACCCCGGTGCGCAGCGTGTAGCGTTCCACCGAGGGGTCGTACTCGCCGATGCAGCCGCGCGGCCCGATCGGCGCGGCGGTCACCCGGCTGATCGTGAAGCGTCGCTCGACGACGAGGTGGGCGGAAGCAAACGCGGCCTCGACCGCCGCCGCGTCGCCGTCCTCGTGGAAGAAGCACTCGTTGCCCGGGCAGTCGTCCCAGAGTTGCGGCGCCCCCTCCTCCGCCGCGTCCGCCGGAGAGACCACGGCGGGCAGCGGCTCGTAGTCGACCGCGATGCGCTCGGCGGCGTCGCGCGCGAGCGAAGCGGTCTCGGCGACGACCGTCGCCACGCAGTCGCCGACCACCCGGACCCGGCCGCGCGCCAGGATCGGGCGCGGCGGGCGGTACATGTCGCTCCCGTCGCGGCGGAACCTCTTCTGGTCGCAGGGCAGATGGCCGAGCCCGTCGGCCTCGCAATCGGCGCCGGTCAGGACGCCGAGCACGCCCGGCATCGCCGCCGCCGCTTCCACGTCGATTGAGCGGATCATGGCGTACGCATGCGGCGAGCGCAGCATGAAGGCATGAGCCTGGCCGGGCAGGTCGAGGTCGTCGATATAACGGCCGAGACCCTTCAGCAGCCGCGGGTCCTCCAGCCGGGACACCGGCTGCCCGATCGCGAATTCGCCCATTGCCGCCCTCTCCCCGAAACGCTTGCCCCGAGCTTGCGATGGTCTTCAAATCCCCGTGTGCGGGCAAGGACGGGGGTTGCAAGCGCCCTTCCCCGCGCCCATCTGGACCGGGACGACGAACGCCATTCACGGAGGACGACAGGATGCGGCTCTCACGAATCGCCAACGGCGCGGCGGGTGCGCTGCTCTGCGCCTCGCTGCTCATGGGGGCCGGCGCCGCGGCTTCGGCGGCCACGGCGGTCGCGACCTTCGCGGGCGGCTGTTTCTGGTGCGTCGAGTCCGACTTCGACAAGGTGCCTGGCGTGCTGGAGACCGAATCGGGCTATACCGGCGGCACGCTGGAAAACCCGACCTATGACGACGTGACCGCCGGCGGCACCGGGCACTACGAGGCGGTCCGTATCACCTACGACCCGGCGAAGGTGTCGTACGACAAGCTGCTCGACGTCTTCTGGCACAGCGTCGATCCGACCGACGCCGGCGGGCAGTTCTGCGACCGGGGCGAGAGCTACCGCACCGCGGTGTTCGCCCACTCGCCGGAGCAGAAGCAGGCGGCGGTCGCATCCAAGAAGACGATCAACGAATCGGGCGACCTCAAGGGTTCGATCGTCACTCCGATCCTGATGGCCAAGGCCTTCTACCCGGCCGAGGACTACCACCAGGGCTATTACATGAAGGATCCGCTGCGCTACCGCTTCTACCGCTTCGGCTGCGGCCGCGACAACCGCCTCCGCGAGATCTGGGGCAAGGAGGCGCTGAGGGGGATAAAGGAGAAGTAGGGAAACCGCGGATCACAAGGCCGCCTCGACATCGGTCAGCGCGAAGTCCCCGCCCTTGAACAACAACGGCTCGCCCGTCGTCTCGGCCAGCGCGTAGGCGAAGCAGTCGCCGAAATTGAGCGCCGCCGGGTGGTTGCCCCTGCCGAACCGCCGCCACGCGCGCCGGGCGGCGGCAAGTTGTTCGACGGTGACGGGCTCCGACACGATGTCCAATTCCGCCAGAATCGCGTCGAGCGCGTGGCTCGCGGCCACGCCGCCGCGGCTGTCCACGACGATAAACGCTTCCAGCACATTCGCGACCGACATCCGGCAAGCGGGTGTTGCCGCTATAGCCCGCTCGAAGCGTTCCGCTTCCCGCTCACGGTTCAGAATGGCGACGATCGCCGAACTGTCGACGATCACTTGGGCAATCCGCGCTCGTCGTACAGGAAATCGCCGATCTCGACGGAAGACGGCCCCGGGCCCATAAGCCCGGCGCAACGTTCCGCGATAGCCCGTACTTTCCGCAGGCGCTCGTCCAGACTCCGCTCCCGCCTCTCCCGCTCCAGGCGTTCGCGCAACGCGACGGTGATCGCGCCGGTCTTGGTTTCTCCGGTCAGTTCCGCGAGCTCGGCGGCGAGCCGGCAGGTCTCCTCGTTCTTGATGTTGAGGCTCATCGCTCGTACCAGGGTAGAAGTCGCCGTGCCATTTCTACCCTACCCTAACCCGCGTCAAGCGCACGGGCAATATGGAGGCGAGACGACCTCCTACTCTGCCCCGGGCAGCCGGGCGAGGAAGCGTTCGAGATCGACCGCCACGCGGTCGTGGGTGCCGCGCACGAAGACGCGACCGGCGTTCTCCCCCGTCACCTTGAAGCGGCAGCGGCGGCCCTCGACGGCGGCGATGCGGGCTTCGAGTCTCACCGTCCGCCCGACCGGGACGGGCGCGATGCGTTCGAGGTCGAGATGGACCCCGACGCTCGCCTCGCCCGGCCCATAGCCCGGCTTCATCGCCTCGTCGCAGGCGATCTCACAGAACAGCGTGAGCCACGGGTCGGACAGGAACGGCAGGTCGGGGTAGCCGTTCTCCGGACCGGAATGACGCGGTTCGACGACCGGCTCGAAGCGCCCCGTCATGCCGACCGAGAAGGCGCCCACGGATTTACCGCCCCGCCACGGCCGGCAGAGCCGCGCGGTCCCCGATCGTCCATGTCAGGGTGCCGGTCATCGCGGTCTCTCCGCCGTCGCGCGCCTCCACGGCGAGGCCGATTTCCGACCCATCCACGCTCGTCACCCGCGCGGTCGCCTCGATACGGGAACCGCGCGGCGAGGCCTTGAGATGGGCGAGCGTCGAGCGCAGGGGCACCGCGACCTCGCCTTCCGAGAGGCCGGGCGTCAGAGCGCGCCGCGCGGCCAGCGCGCAGAAATGCGCCAGCATCGGCGTGGCGAGCACCCGGACCCCGTCATTTCCCAGCGCGTGCGCGGTATGGCGGTCCTCGACGACGACCTCGTAGGTGCCGACGGCGCCCGGCTTCGTCATCAGCCCGCCCGGCGGTAGCGGATCAGCCCGTCGGGCTCGTCTTCCATCCGGACCAGCGTTCCCTCGGTCACCAGGTAATGCAGGTGTGACAGCGCCTCGCCCATCGCGAAGGCGATCTGGTGGTTGTCGAGCTCGCGCTTGAACAGCACCGGGATGAGCTCGAGCGCGGTGCGGGGCTCGGAGCAGAAATCGCGCGCGATGTCGAGCCGCTCGCGGTGATGCTCCTGGAGGTAGTCGAGCCGTTCGAGCAGCCCGTAGAATGGCCGGTTGTGCGAGGGCAGCACGAAGCACTCCCCGGGGAGGTGGCGGAACCGGTCGAAGCTCTCGACGAAATGGCGCAGCGGATCGCCCTCGGGCTCGGCGAACCAGACGCTGATATTGGTGGTGATGCGGGGCAATACCTGGTCGCCCGAGATCAGCACCTTGAGCTCCGGGCAGTAGAGCGAGGCGTGCTCGGGCGAGTGCCCGCCGCCGACGATCACCTGCCATTTGCGCCCGCCGATCTCGAACTCCCCGTTGTGCCAGATCCGCCGCACCCTGGGCGGAACCGGCGTCGTCCAGCGCCCGAAATTGCCGACCCCGGCGCGGTAGGCGTCGACGCTGTCGTCATCGATCCCGTTCTTCCGGAAGAACTGCATCCAGCCCTCGACGTCGTGGGTGACGTCCTGGGTCCAGGCGAGATGGGCCTGCAGCCATTCGCCGTAGGTCATCCAGAGCGAGGTGCCGTACTCCTCCTGCAGCCAGCCGGCGAGGCCGAGATGGTCGGGGTGGAAGTGGGTCACGATGGCCCGCTTCACGGGGCGGCCGCCGAACCGCTTGAGCACATCGACCCAGTGCGCCTTCACGTCGTCGCCGTTCCAGCCGGTGTCGATGACGGTCCAGCCGTCGCCGTCCTCGATCAAATAGAGGTTGATATGGTCGAGCGCGAAGGGCAGCGGCATCTTGAGCCAGAAAATGCCCGGCGCGACCTCCAGGGTGTCGCCGTATTCGAGGTCTTCGTGGGGGTAACGCGGCTCGCTCGACATCTCGCTCTACTCCGAATCCCGGGGGGCTGCCGGAACGGGAACGCCCGGGCGAACGGGGCGTTCCGTCCGCATTGGGAAGCCGGTGCATTCGGGAAGTCGGCAGCGCGCGGAACCTACCAGCGGCGCGGCCGGGCGGCAACCGCGCTTCTTGCCGCCCGGCGCGCGCTTCTCCTAGACTTGTGTGCAGGGGAAGACAGCGGGGCCAGAGATGGACACGATCGAACACGGCGTCGGCCAGACCCAGCTTCCGGAACTCAAGCGGGATGCCGCCACGCGCGACATCCTCGCCCATGCCGCGCGTCAGGCCAGGGAGCGCAACTTCGACGACTACCTGATCGTCGACGTCGATGCGCACCACTTCGAGAACCAGTCCTGGTCGGAGATCGTCGAGTACATCCCCGACCCAGTGATCCGCGACATCGCCTCCAATTTCCGCGGCGGGGGGCCGGGTCAGAACGAGGTCAATACCGGAATCATGCAGGCGAGCGGCTGGCCGCTGCACCAGAGCGTTGGCGGGCGGATCCCGCACGAGCCGGGGGTTCTGGAACCGGGAGAGCCGGGGGTCCAGCGCGACGTCAGCCTCGTCCGCCGCTCGATCGAGAGTTTCGGCATCGACTACCAGGTGATCTTCCCGACACCGATGCTTGCGCTCGGCCTGCACCCGGAGCTGGACGTCGAGATCGCCCTGTCGCGCGGTTACAACCACTGGGTGACGGACCGGCTCCTGTCGGCCGACGACCGGATCAAGTCGCTGCTCTACCTGCCGTTCAACGACCCGCCGGCCTGCGAGGAGATCGTCGAGCGCTACGGCGAGACCAGGGGCGTGGTCGGATTCATGGTCACCTCGGTGCGCTACAAGCCGGTGCACCACAACGCCTATATGCGGCTCTACCGGATGATCGAGGAGCGCGGTCTCACCCTCGGCTTCCACGCCGGGCCGAACTGGGGCGGCGACGGCTACGTGCGCCAGCTCAACCGGTTCCTGACCATGCACGCGATCTCGTTCTCGCTCTGCAACATGGTGCATCTCGCCAACTGGGTGATGAACGGCCTGCCGGAGCGCTTCCCGAACCTGCCGGTGGTGTGGATCGAGAGCGGTATCGCCTGGCTTTCCTTCATGATGCCCCGGCTCGACAACGAGTATCTGATGCGCTCGTCCGAGGCGCCGGCGCTGAAGCGCCTGCCAAGCGAATATATCGGCGAGATGTACTACACGTCCCAGCCGCTGGAGCGCACCAACCTCAAGCTGCTGGAGGCAACCTGCGACGCGTTCAACGCGTCGACGCAGATGATGTACTCCTCGGACTGGCCGCACTGGGACTTCGACGCGCCGAGCGTGATCTTCGACCTTCCCTTCTTCGACGAGCAAGCCAAGCGAAACATCCTCGGCCTCACCGCCAAGCGCGTGTTCCGGATCGAGGACTAAGCCGCCGGTCGTGGACAAGGCGCTCGCCGACGGGTTCGAGATCTCGCGCCTGACGCGGGACTTCCTCGACGACCCGTTCCCGACCTATCACGCGCTCCGCCGGCACACGCCGGCGAAGCGCATGGAAGACGGCTCGGTCTTCCTCACCCGCTACGCCGACGTAACCGAGGTCTATCACGACGCTGGGCGCTACTCGTCGGACAAGACGGTCGATTTCCGCCCCGCCATGGGAGACACGCCGCTCTACGAACACCACACCACCAGCCTGGTCTTCAACGACGCGCCCTACCACACCAGGGTCCGCAAGCGGTTGATGCCCGCCTTCACGCCGCGCGCGCTTAGAGCCCTTCAGCCCCGCGTCGAGCGGGTGGTCGACGAGATGCTGGACGGTATCGCCGAGCGCGGGTCCTGCGACCTGATCCGCGACCTCGCCTCGGCGCTGCCGGTCGAGCTGATCGGCGACATGCTGGGCATCCCGCGCCCCGAGCGCGCACCGCTCAGGGGCTGGTCGCTCGCCATTTTAAGCGGTCTGGAGCCCCGCCCCACCCTCGACCAGGTGGAGAACGGCTCGGATGCGGTGGAGGAGTTCAAGAACTATCTGAGGACGCTGGTCGCGCGGCGGATTCGGGATGCGGGCGACGACGACGCGGAGGTGCTGTCGAAGCTGATCGGCCCCGACGAGGACGGCGAGGCGCTGAGCGAGCTGGAGCTGCTGCACAACTGCATCTTCCTCTTGAACGCGGGCCACGAGACGACGACCAACCTGATCGGCAACGGGGTCGAGGCGCTGATCCGCTTCCCGGATCAGATGCGAAGTCTGCGCGAGAACCCCGGGCTGATCGGCACGGCGGTGGAGGAATTCCTGCGTTTCGAGAGCTCGAACCAGATCGGCAACCGGCGGCTTAAGGTGGACGCGACGCTGGGCGGCGCGAAGCTCGCGGCCGGGACCTACATCCACATGTCGATCGGCGGCGCCAACCGCGACCCGGTGGAGTTCCCCGACCCCGACCGGCTCGACATTTCGCGCACCCCCAACCGGCACCTCGCCTTCGGCGCCGGGGTGCATGCCTGCGCCGGGATGTCGCTCGCCCGCATGGAAGGAAGGGTGGCGATCGGCAAGCTCCTCGCCCGGTTCTGCAACATCGAACTCGCCGGCACGCCCGAACGCGGCGGCCGCGCCCGCTTCCGCGGCTTCAACAGCCTGCCTCTTTCGCTACGATAGAACCGAACCCAACGGAGGTGACCATGCCCGACGGGACGCGGACCGCATTCGGGGCCAGCCACTGGGGTGCGTTCACGGCCGAGGCGGTGGACGGGCGGCTGGTCGGGGTCAAGCCGTTCAGGAAGGATCCGCACCCGGCGCCCTTTATCCAGGCGCTGCCCGGCGCGGTTCACGCCGAATGCCGCGTCGCGCGGCCCGCCGTTCGCAAGTCGTGGCTGGACGGGGGCCCGGGGACGAACACAGAACTGCGCGGCGCCGAGCCCTTCGTCGAGGTGAGCTGGGACCGAGCGCTCGATCTCGTCGCGGGCGAGCTCGAGAGGGTCAGGGCGGAATACGGGAACGAGGCGATCTACGGCAGCTCGGGCTGGGGCAGCGCCGGCGGGTTTC
>JAJDVM010000354.1 GCA_022826125.1 Defluviicoccus sp. | reverse complement strand
TGCCTGGTCGAGCTTGGCGATCACCGCGGCGGGGTCGGCGACGTCCTTGCCGCCGGCGATGGCGACCAGCGTTCCCTGCGGCAGGTGCGCCGTGTTCTTGCGGTCCTGCCGGGCGCGCTGGAAGTCGCGGGCGTCGATGGCGGCGGAGGTCAGGGTTCCGGTCTGCGAGACGTGGCTGCCGCGCCTCGGACGCCAGACGTCGCCGGTCTCCGCGCGGTACTGCACGGCGGCCGCGTCGCGCATGGTCTCGAAGGCGTCGCGGCGGTCGGTGAGGCACTGCGCGCGGTGGGTGGTCATCTCCAGCTCCAGCGACTTGATCTCGGTTCCGTCCTGGGCGCGCTGCAGGTCGCGCAGCTCGGGCATCAGCCGGTCGGCGGCGCGATCGAGGCGCCGGGTCTGGGCGTCGAGCATGTTGACGAAGCCCCACAGCAGGCTCTCGCGCTCGTCGGCCATCTGGAACCCGTCCGGTGCGACGCCCTCGGCGAGGATGCGGAAGGACTCCAGCACCGCGGCGGTGGCGTCGTCGGCGTCCCAGACCTCGCGGGTGTCGAACTCGTCGCGCTCGGGGGCGGCGCCGTAGAGGGCGGCGTTGTCGCAGACGGTCGCGGTGATGGACTGGTCCTGCGCTTCGATGGCGTCGATGTTCTCGATGACGGTCATGACGATCTCCTCGATCTGAAGTTGCACGGATCGGAGCGTGTGCCCCGACGTGATGTCCTGTTGGGAACCGCGCGCGCAGCGGAAGCACCTGGGCTTAGAAGCTCTTGGGGCGGAGTGGTGCGGAAAGTCGCCGATGGTGCGGAAGATCGCGTTCGCATCGCCGTTGCCAGGCGCGCGCGGCGTCTCGCAAGCGATCTTCACGGTCGGCGACTTTCACGGTCCGCCCCTAGAGCTTCTTGCCCAGGCCGCAGGGAGCGCAGCGACCGGAGGACCCGCAGGGTTGCTGGAGCGAGCACGTGGGTCACAATGGGAGATCACGTCGCCCCGCCCATTGTTTCCACCTGCACCGCCCCCACGGCCTCGCGGCAGGCACGGCGTAGGCCGATGACGCGTGAACCGTGCGGCCGGGCTTGCCATCGCGGATCAGTTCCAGAGAGGGTGGGTGACGACGAGCCTTGTCACCACCTCGCGGATGCGCGAGCGCTCATGGATGCGCACCGGGCCGCGGGGGTCTTCGTCGAGATGCGCGACGTAGAAGTGCGATCCCGGGTTCAGGATGTCGTCCTGGCGATGGACCTCGCCGACGAAGCCGCCGTCGAAATAGACGCGGGACTCTTCGGGCGTGATGCGCTTGAAGGCGATATCGGTCATGTCGTGCTCCCTGTCCGATGCCGCGCGAGGCAGGGACCGCTCCCTCCCTCCTCGCGGCGTTCGCCCCCTCCGAGCTTCTCTCCACTCCACAACCGGGCCGCCCGGCGCGGCCTGCGCGATGGGGGGTTCGGTCTCCGGACCCGCTGCATGAAAAATGGGGACGGCGCCGAAGCACCGCCCCCGAGTCGAGGAGAGACAGTTGACGATTCAGAACGGGAAGTCGTTCGGATCTTCGACCTGCGCCGGGGCGCCGCCAGCCGGCATCGCCTCGCCGCTCGCGGGCGCCTGCGCGGTCCCGGCCCCGGCCTGCGCGCCGTTGCCGTTGGCCCGGTTCGGCTTGTCCAGAAACTGGACCTTGTGACCGGGGACGACCATGATCTCGGTGGAGAAGCGGTCCGAGTCCTCGCCGTCCTTCCTCCAGCGCCGGGTCTGCAACTTGCCCTCGGCGTGGACCAGGCGGCCCTTCTTCGCGTTCCGCTCCAGCATGTCGATGAGGCCGTCCTGGAAGGTCACGACCTTGTGCCACTCGGTCTTGTCGATCCGCTCGCCCCCGCCCTGCCGGTCGATGTAGCTCTCGTCGGTGGCGATGCTCAGATTGGCGACGCGCCCCCCGCTGGGCAGATGGTTGACGACGACATCGGCGCCCAGGCGGCCGATCAGTTCGACGCGGTTCATTCCGAAAGCCATCACGATGCTCCTTCAGTTCTCGTTCATGACGATGGGTTGCGAACGCCGGAGGCCGGGTCGATCTCCCCCCGGCCCCCCGCCGTTCAACTTCTCCAGGCTTCCCTTCACCTCCAATCGGCCTGCCGGCGCGACGGGATCGTGACCGGGGTCTCCGCCGGCGCCGCCCCGTCGAGCGGCATGACGACGTCGAGGAACGCGGTCCCCCGGTCGGGCCGCACCTGCTCCCTGCCGGGACAGCGGCTGGCGCGGTCTTCGGCGATGACCTCGCTCGCGGCGGCAGGGTCGATGCCGATCTCGGCGAGCAGGTCGCCGGTGGGGATGTCGAAATGGGTGTCGGGGTCGAACATGGCCGGAGCCTCCCTTGCGCTGCCCGGCGCCGGCGAGGGAAACCGCTCCCTCCCGCTCTCCGGGCGATCGCCCGAACCGCGCTCTCCTCCAACTCCGCAAAGGGGCACGCCACGCGGGAGGCCTTCACCCGCCGCATGCGCGGAGCGGCGGTGCTGTCGGAATGGGAGGCCGGGGGATCGCACGGCCTGCCCCCGCGGCCGGCTCGCGTGGACCGATCGGAGGCTTCCTGCCCGACGGGTACGGCGGCGTGAGATCGCCCGCGCGATTGGCCGGCGGTTCAGCGCGGCGCGCTGTTGCCGGCGCGACGAAACCAGCCGGCGCTACAGGCGCTCCGCGGCGAAGGCGGTCCAGTTCTCCCGCGTCCAGCCGAGAGGCCGGTTAAGTCGATCGGCGATTTCCAGGGCCTCGTCGATGCCCAGCACCACCAGCGACGTTCCGATGGTGACGTCCATTCCGTCGACGACGATGCGGACCTGATGAAACCCCGTGTCGGGGTCCTCGACGGGCGTGAAGCAGTAGGTGGGATCGTCGGGCAGGGTCATGCTGGTCATCGTGCAAACTCCCGGTGTTGGACAGGGACGAGTGAATCTCGATTTCATCGGCCGACCTGGCGGACAGCGACGCGGCGGTCCCCCGGCCGGCGATACGCATTACAGCGGACCGCGGGCCGGCTGCACGTGCCGCAACCGGCGGTCATTCCCACCCCGTGAGGCTCGCGGTGACCGGGGCGTCGCGGATCACCTCGACCTGCTCCGCGGACAGCTTGGCGAAGGCGAGGCAGAGGACAACATCGGCCATGCTGTCATAGGTGCCGTGGTCGATGCCCGTCTCGAGCTCGATCACCGTGTATTGCGGCTCGAGGACGGGGATGCCGCGAAACGCTCCCGAGCTCTCGCGATGCTTCCGCGAACAGGGCTCGCAGCGGGCGACCCCCGGCGAGGGCGTGTTGCACTCGACGCAACGGCCCCTGGCCCGCCGTTCGGCATAGCGGCGACGCCGGGCAGCCTGCTCCGCCTCGGGGTTGCGACGTGCTGCCTTGGCCACGGCGCAGGGTGCGCAGTAGGCCGCGCCGCCGAAGGTGGGGGTCCGGCACTTTACGCAGATCCCGGCGGCGCGGCGGGCATGGTAGCGCTCCCCCGCGGCATCGCGGCAGATCCGGCACTCGGCCGCCCCGTTCGCGGGCTTCCCGCAACTCGTGCAATCGCCCCTGCCGCGCCGTTCGGCGTAGCGTCGGCGGTCGGCCTCACGGCTGGCTTCCGGGTCGCGCTTCCGCCGCTTGTTCCGGGCCTCGCCGCAGGGGCCGCAATAG
>JAJDVM010000231.1 GCA_022826125.1 Defluviicoccus sp. | reverse complement strand
CCTCAAGGGGATCCCTGCCCTCATACCGACCCTCCAATCGCTCGAGCGGCATTGAGTCAGAAGTCGCCCTCCCTGGGAATCCCCTCAATGAGTCTCAACCCTCAACCGCTGGTATGAGTCTGAAGTCAAGGCCGTTGGTATAATACACGCCCTTTGTTTTTCTGTTGGTAAAACAGCTGTCGTGGACTGGTGTTTACGAATGCATGGGCGCGGCCAAGCCGAAACCGCCCTGACTGCCGGGGGCATGGAGAGGAAAGACCATGATGACTCCGATCAACCGAAATGCCGCCGTCGTGCTTTGTTTCAGTGCGGCGCTTGCCGTTGCCGGCTGTGGTGGCGGCGGAGGTGGCGGACCTTCGAACCTTGCCGACCGGAACAACCCTCGTCCCATGCTGGCCGACCCTCCTCCCGTGCGGACCGGCGGGCAAAGCGCAGCCGCCACCGCCACGCCGGTCGCGGGCAGCGTCACCCAGTCCTCGCATGTCCGGGACGGGGTCACGGCCGATTCGGTCAGCGCATCCGTCTCCCTCGACGCCAGGGGACTGCTGACGGCCGATATCGGCAGCGGAACGGGCGACTGGCGGCTCCGGAACCTGCCGGCCTGGTTCAGGCAACATGGCAGCAAGTGGAACACGATCACTTTCCCGCAGATGCAAACGGACGGATCCAGACGGCTCGGGGTGATTTTTACCGACAGGACGCGACCGCCGGAGATGACCGTAACGGGGTCCCAGACATGGGTTTCTTCGGGAAACCTCGATCCGGACGATATAGCCAATCTGTTGGACGATGGAGTTTCGGGAACGCTGGACGGAGTGGAAGGGACCTTATTTTGCAGCGATTCGAACGCCTGTGACTATAGTTACGCCGGTCCTTCTCTAGGTACCCCTTCATTTGACGACATCGTGGCTCAAATTATCCAAAATCAGGAGAGTCCCGGCAAATTAAAATTCATCTCGAAATCCAATGCGCAAAATCCACCGGCGGATACGGACCACCTGGTCCTTGGATATTGGGACTACATCCCGAAAAAGTGGCTGAAGCCCAGCGAGGAATATCCTTTACGGTGGGAGGATCAGGGGTTCGGTCCCAGCTATTACAACGAGATCGAATACGGCGTTTTCGTGAACGGGTCGGACCCGTTCGCACAAGCGAATATCCAGGGCCTGACGGGAACGGCGACATATAGCGGGGACGCCTTCGCCCTCTATATCGACAAAAATCTCTATGCTGTACAGCGACCGGCCTATTTATCAGCCGAAGACTATTACCCCACCCATATGGGCAAGGACACTGTCCTGACCGCCGCCGTGACCCTGACCGCGAATTTCGGGAACGGCGGCGAGTACGGGACCGTTTCCGGCGCGGTCTCCAATTTCGAGACCGACGACCCGTGCACCCCGGCCTGTCCTACGGACCTCACGGTGCTCCCGACGACGCTGGCGCTGCAAAGCGCTTCCATCGGCGACGGCCATAGCGGGTTTTTCACCGGGAGCACATCGATGACCTTCGACGGCAGCAGTTTCACCGGCAAGTGGGGCGGGCAATTCTACGGCAACGGCGAAGCGGACGGGAATCCAGGTTCCGCAGCCGGCACTTTCGGCGCCGCCACCGATGATGAGACGAAGGCGATTATCGGGATGTTCGGGGCCTACAAGCAGTAGCCAGGTGGTCGGGAAGCTGTGGGTGCGAAGGCCGTGGCCGCCGCCAGGACCGAGGCTGGGCTCGGGGGCCGTCGGGGGCACGCGTTGCGAAGCCACCGAAGACAGATGTGTGAAACCGGTAGCGATCGGAATCCGAGGCGACGAATGAGGCCCAAGGCCGGCCGCTGCCCGGCGAAAGGCAATCGGTTCAGCGGGATCGGGGCGCGGTCAGTCCGAGACCTTGGCGCCCCAGGCGTTGGTGGCGTAGTCGGCGGTGACGATGTCGAAGACAACGCCGTTGGGGTCGTAGAACTTGATCTCGGTCGCGCCGTCGGCCGAGTCCGGCAGCCGCATGTGGTAGCGCCCGCCATTGGCCTCGATCTCCCGGCTCATCGCGTCGATGTCATCGACCACGAAGCCCATATGGTGCAGGCCGTGGAAGTCCTTGCCGCGTTCGTCGCCCGCCTGCTCGTCGGTCTTGAACTTCAGGATCGCCAGACTCACCACCCCGTCGGAAAGCAGGATCGCGATGTCGGACTGCTGCTGCCGCGCCATGCCCAAGGTGTCCTCATAGAACCGCGCCGCCGCCTCCAGGTCCGGAACCGTCACCGCAATATGCCGAAGTTTCGCCATGCAAGCCTCCCTGATTCGCCTCGGGTCAGGACAGCAGGCGCCGCCCCGTCCCTCTTCCGGCCATACCCCAATTCGTCATGCCCGAACGCCCCCCTCTGTCATGCCCGGACTTGTTCCGGGTATCCATTTCTGCCGCCGCGACTGCCCCGAGGGAGATGCCCGGAACAAGTCCGGGCATGACGGAAACGGACCCTGCAAATTGGCAATTCTCAAACGATCTCTCAAAACTCCACATCCCGCGGCTCGACCTTCGCGCGCGGGGTTTCGGGGCCTTCGGGCTGGTTCAGCAGGTGGTCGATGAAAGACTGCTTGCCGCGCACCTCCTCGGCGGCGGGCTCGGCCCGGTCCTTCTGTTGTTTGTCGCGGGACATGGCCTGCTGTTCTCCCAGTCCGCCTGAACGTAGCACAACGCCCCGCTACGCGCCGATGTCCCAGAAGATGCCGGTCATCATTTCGAGGCCTTCGCGGAGGAGGGGGGCCAGCGCGTGTTCGTTGGGGGCGTGCTGGGAGCAGCCGGCGAAGGAGTGGGGCACCCAGACCGTCGGCATGGCGAGCACGTCGGTGAACACGTCGTTCGGGATCGAGCCGCCGAGATTGGGGAGCAGCGCCGGGGGGCGGCCCAGCGTCTTGTCGATCGAGGCCATGACGCGGCGCACCCAGGGGTCGCCGAGCGGGGTGCGGGTGGCCTTCATGGTCGTGCGCATGGGCGCCACCTGCACGTCCCCGAAGCCGTTTGCGTCCAGATGCGCGCGGATGGCGGCCTCGAACGCCTCGTCGTCGGAGCCCGCGACGAAGCGCATCTGGATGACGGCCCGCGCGCTTGGCGGGATGGCGTTCACCGGCCGCTCGGCGTCCCCCGCGCCCAGGGCCAGCACCTCCAGCGCGTTCCAGCCGAAGACGCGCTCCCAGGGCGTGAGGCCCGGCTCGCCCCAGTCGGGGTCGATCTCCGGCGCGCCCGGCCCGCCATCCACGGCGCAGTCGGCAATCGCGGTGCGCACGGCGTTCGACATGGGCGGCGGCCTCAGCCCCTCCACCAGGATGCGGCCGCGCGCGTCCACCATGCTGGCGACGGCGCTTGCCAGCCGGGTCGCCGGGTTGGAGAGCAGGCCGCCCCAATTGCCGGAATGGTGGCCGCCCTCGCGGGCCTCGATGTCCAGCGCAAAGTTGATGACGCCGCGTGAGCCCAGATAGACGGTCGGCCGGTCGGGGGCCACGCGGGGCCCGTCCGACGCGATCAGCACGTCCGCCGCCAGCCGCTCGCGGTTGGCTTCCGCGAAGGCGCGCAGGCCCTTCGAGCCGGTTTCCTCGCTGGTCTCGACCAGCAGCTTCGCGTTGAAGCCGAGCCGCCCGCGCTCCGCCAGCACCGCCTCCAGCGCGGCCAGAGCGATGCCGTGCTGGCCCTTGTTGTCCACCGTGCCGCGCCCGTAGAGCTTCTCGCCGTCGCGGTCGAGCGTCCAGGGGTCGCGGCCCTCCCGCCACTGGCCTTCATGGCCGAGCACGGTGTCGCCATGGCCATAGACGAGCACGGTCGGCAGCGCCGCGTCCTCCTGCCTGACGGCCGTCAGCAGCGGCCCGCCGCCCTCCTCCGGATTCGGCTCCACCCGGACCTCGAAGCCCATGCCGCGGGCCGCCGGCTCGATCTCCTCTTCCAGATAGCGCCAGAGATGCGGCGCAAAGGCCGGGTCCTGGCTGGTGGAGGGCACCGCCACCCGGCGCACGAGCGTCTCGATGAACGCGCCGCCGTCATAGTGCTCGCGGACGCGGGCGAGCGCGCCTTCGCGGGTGCGGCCCGCTGCCTCGCCATTGCCGGCCACGGCGGCTAGACCGCCGGCTCCGCCACGCCCGCCAGCCGGCAGGCGGCGGTCACGGTGTTGGCGAGCAGGCAGGCAATCGTCATCGGCCCGACGCCGCCCGGCACCGGCGTGATGGCGCCTGCGACCTCGGAGGCGCCGGCGAAATCGACATCGCCGACGAGCCGCGTCCTGCCCTCCTCCTCGGCCGGTATGCGGTTGATGCCGACATCGATCACCGTCGCGCCGGGCTGGACCCAGTCGCCCCCGATCATTCGCGCGCGCCCCACGGCCGCCACCAGGATGTCCGCGCCCCGGCAGACGCCCGGCAGGTCCTGCGTGCGGGAGTGCGCGAGCGTCACCGTGCAGTGTTGCGCCAGCAGCAGGGCCGCCATCGGCTTGCCGACGATGTTGGAGCGCCCGACGACCACCGCGCGCTTGCCGACGAGCCCGTCGGGGTGGACCTCGGCCAGCATGGTCATGCAGCCGCGCGGCGTGCAGGGGGCGAGCGCCGGGGCGCCGGTCCAGAGCGCGCCCACATTCTCCGGGTGGAAGCCGTCCACGTCCTTGGCAGGGTCGATGGCCCGCAGCACCTTGGCGGAATCGATCCCGTCCGGCAGCGGCAATTGCACGAGTATGCCGTGCACCGCCGGGTCCCGGTTCAGGCTCGCCACCAGCGCCAGCAGCTCCGGCTCGGGCGTGTCTGCCGGCAGGTTGTGTTCGAAGGAGGCCATGCCGGCGGCCTGCGTCTCGCGGTTCTTGTTGCGGACATAGACCGCGCTTGCCGGGTCTTCGCCGACCAGCACCACGGCGAGGCCCGGCCGGACCGTTCCCGCCAGCGCCGCAACCTGCGCCGCCACGCGCTCGCGCAGCTTCGCCGCAAGCGCCTTGCCGTCGATGATGCGCGCTCCGCTCATGGAACTTCCTCCCCCTCAGGCCATGGAAAAGATCATGCGCCCGACCACGCCGCGCAGGAAGTAGATCAGGAGCAGCAGGATCAGCGGCGAAAAGTCCAGCCCGGAGATCATCGGCACGAAGCGCCGGATCGGACGCAGCGCCGGTTCCGTCAGCCGCCAGAGCACGTTCATCGCCGTGCGCACGAAGCCGTTCGCGGTGTTGACGACATTGAAGGCTGCGAGCCAGCTGAACACCACCCAGACGATCAGGACGATCTGGTAAAGCTCCAGCACGACATCGAGAAGCTGGAGCAGCGGCACGAGAATGACATTCATGGGCCCCAACGCCTCCGGCGGGTGGACTCGGCTTGCGCCGGCCTTGACAGGCTCCGGCGCGTTGAACATAACCCCGCTTCCCGGCTGCCGCCTAGAGGCGGAGTCGTGCAATCTGTGGGGCCGTAGCTCAGCCGGGAGAGCGTCGCGTTCGCAATGCGAAGGTCAGGGGTTCGAGCCCCCTCGGCTCCACCACTCCGCTTTCCCGGAAATTGCCGCCGCCCTCCGCAGACCGCGCCGGGTCGGATCAGATCAGCCCCGAGAGAAGCGTTGCGATGCCGAGAAAGCTGAAGAAGCCGGCAATGTCGGTGATCGTGGTGAGCACGATGGATGAGGATTGAGCGGGGTCCTGGCGAAGGGTCGTCAGCAGGATCGGAATGGCGGCGCCCGAGATGCCCGCGATCGCCATCGAAACCACCATCGAAGCGGCGATGATGAAGGCGAGCCCGTCCGAGCCGCTCCAGATATATACCCCGGCGGCAGTCGTCAGGGCCACCGCCACGCCGTTCAGCAGGCCGACATTCGCTTCCTTGGCGACGACCCGGAACCACTGCGCGGGCCGGATCTCGCGAAGCGCCAGACCCCGCATGGTTACCGCGAGCGCCTGCGCGCCGGTGTTCCCCGACTGTCCGGCGACCACCGGAAGCAGCACCGCCAGCGCGGTGTACTGGGCGATGGTGCTCTCGAACAGCCCGACGACCGCGGCGGCGACGAAGGCGGTGGCAAGGTTGATCTCCAGCCAGGGCAGGCGTTTGCGCACGGCGAAAGCCGCCGTCGAGGTCGCCCGTTCTTCCCTGCTCACGCCCACCATGGTCTGGATGCCGAGGCTCGTGCTCTCCAGTTCCGCTTCGATCACCGAAGCGTGGCGGATCGCCCCCAGCAGCCGGCCGTCATGGTCGACCACCGCGAGGTCCGCCAGGGGATTCTGTTCGAGAAAATCCCCGACCTCCTCCATCGTCGCCATCGGACCGACCGATCCGCCGACCGGCCGGACCAGGCTCCCGATGCGCTCTTCGGGCTCGGCCAGCGCAATGTCCTGCATGTCCACCCAGCCGGCTAGGCGGTTGCCGGAATCGACCGCGAAGCAGCCGGTCCGGCCGGGCCTGCGGTCCTGGCGCAGCCGCGCGCGCATGTCGGCCACGGTGCCGGACTGCCGGAACAGCTGGACCCTTGTGTCCATCATCGCGCCTGCGCGGTCGGGCGGATACCGCAGGAGGAAACGCACTTCCTTCGCGATGCGTTCCGCGACGAGCGACAGCAGCTCTTCGCGTTCCTCCTCCCCGAACACGGCGAGGAGGCGCGCGAGCCGGCCGGGATCGAGCTTTTGCATCGTCTCGACCGCGATCGGCCGGGAGAGCGCCGCCAGCAGCCTCGCGGCGATATCCGGGGAGAGGCGCTCCCAGACCGGCAGCATCGTCGAGACGGGCAGGCGTTCGAAAATCGCAACCTGTTCCGCGGTCTCCAGCAATTCGAGCGAGTCGGTCGCGACAGCGGGGTAGCGCGAAAAGAACCCCTCTTCGAGGCGGCGTTCGGCTTCGGAGATCCCGTTCGTGATGGTGTCGGCCATCGGCCTACTCCTTCGGGAGCGCTTCAGCCTCCCCGTCTTCGTTCGCCGGGCCGGCGAGGAAGAAGAACGCCGTGCGCCAGTAGAGTTCCACGAGATCGAGAGCCAGACCGCCGAGACCATCCTTCGGGGCCGCGCCGCCCGGTTCGGCTGTCGCGCGGAGCAGGGCCGCCCGGCGCACCACACCGAGAAACACGCCCCGGCGGTCCGTCGCCGGCAGAACGTCGAACCGCTCCCATGCCTCCAGCAGGCTCGCCTGCCGGAGACCGCCGCCGGCCCGCAGCGCGACCGGCCCGGCCCGCTGGACCTCGCGCATCGGCCGCCCGGCGTCCTGGAGTACGCAGTCGCGCGCATCGACGACGCCGGCAAGCCGCTGGTCTTCGTCCAGAACGTAGAGATATTTGCGCAACGCCCCGGGAGCGCGGCGCGCGACTTCGACCGCCTCTGCGACGGTCGTCTCCGGCCGCACCGTGACGACATCGGGGTCGATGAGCGAACCGACGCTTCCCGAGGGAAACCGGAGCGCCATCGACAACCGCGCCGACACCCGCGCGGGCAGGGCCTTCGTCAACGCCGCGCGCTCGGCCCGGCCCAGACGGAGCAGCAGCGGTGCGGCCAGTTCGGCGGGCAAGTGCGAGACCGGCCCGGCCGCCGCCGCGGCCGGCAGCATTCCGAGCGTTTGCGCCGCGGCATCCGGCAGCATGGCCCGGAGGAGCGCCGCCCCGGCGGGTGCCGGCGCGCCGGAGAGAACGTCCGCGACGATCCCGGGATCGGCCGGCTCCAGAACGCGCGCCGCGTCTGCGGGATAGGCTTCGACGAATCGCATGGCGACCGGACCGAGCACGTCAGGCGTCCGGGTCGCGGAGGATCGAGGTCTGTTCGTCGAACAAACGGGCCGGCACCGTCGCGCGGCCCTGTTCGGTATCGAGCACGACGGCCGTGCGGGTGATTTCCAGAATCTCGCCTTCGAACGCGCCCACGGCGACCCGCTGGCCCATGCGGTAGCTCCGGCGGACGTAAAGGGCGGCGATCAGGTTGCCCGCCGCGCCGCCGCCGAGAAGCACTGCCGTCGCGATGGTGACCACATTGACCAGCAGGGTGACGTCGATCCCGATCTGGCCTGCCGCGATGATACCGGCGAAAACGAGGACGACGATCCTCGCCAGCCGTCCGAGCAAATCCGGGTTGGAAAGCCCCGCCGAGCGCGCCGCCGAGGCGGCGGCGGTGGAGACAAGGCCGCTCGCCACATAGACCGCGAACACGGCCGCCGCCCAGACAAGCAGCAGCGGCAGGTAGAGCAGAAGCTGGCTGAAGATGTCGACCAACCCTGGCAGAGCCAGCAATTTGGAGGCCGCGGCGAGGAAGAAGACGATGACCAGCCAGTATGCGCTGTGGGCCAGAATCCGCGAGATCGGCCAGCGGAGTTCGGTTTGCGCCTGACCCATCCGGTCGCGCGCGGCGGAGACCATGCGGTCGATCCCGGTTCCGAACCGGACGATCGCCGCCCTCAACCCGACCGCGATGAGCCAGCCGGCGAACAGGAGCAGCACTGCGCCGACAGCGCCCGGAACGAACGCCGCGGCCGCTTCGACCAGCTCCCGGAAGGTGTTGTCCAGCGCGGCGAGCCAGATCTCATAGGTCGACCGCCAAGCCGATTCGTTCGCTTCCTGCGACATAGACCGATCCTCGAAAGACCCGCTGCGGGGCCCTGTGGGAAGCGGGCCGTTTCCCGACGGAAACATCGGCGCCGGCCCCGCGAATGCCCGCGGTCTTCCACTGTCGCAAACCTAAAGGTCGAACGGGGACTCCGCAATATCACCCGCCAGCGGCCGCTATGGCGGGACCCAGGCCGGCCGCGGACGCCTCAGCCTGCCAGGTCCTCGCTGGCGAGCACCGCCATCAGCGCATAGACGCCGACCTCGCCGTGGCCCGCAAGCGCCCCGGCCGCGCGCCGCGCCGCTGCCTCCGTCGTCGTCTGCACCAGCACCGCCCGCGCCGCCTGGGTGTCCGGCCCGCGGATCGAGGCTTCCACGGTCGGGCTCCCCGTTGCCCCCATGTCGAGATGCCAGCGCGACGCGCTCAGCGCCTCCCCGGCCCCGGCGAGCGCCTCCAGATCGACCGCGCCAAGCCCCTCATCGGCGCGCAGCACCGCCGCCCAGGCGCCTATGGATGCTTCCCCCGTCTCGGCCTCGACCGTCATTGCCGAGCGGATGGTGTTGCGGAAGACATGCATCACGCGCGCCGTCCATTCGGTCGGGTCGTTCAGGCGGTCGCGATAGGCTTTGGACGCCAGCACGCCCACATCCTCCGTGCGGTACCAGGTGAAATAGCCCCGGTCGGCCTCGACCGCGCGGTAGCGCACCCCCTTGAGAAAACCCGGCACCCCCACCCGCTCAGGCAGGTGTTCGCGGTTGTACCACTCGTTGAAATCGGCTTCGCCGTCCGCGGCGCAGTCGGTCCACACCGCCAGAATCCCGTTGCCCATAAACCCCTCCCGTGACTGCATCCGGCGCCGCCCATGGTCGCGCCTGACGGCAGCGGGAGCAAGGCGCTTTGCAAGTGTCTAGCTTTGCATCGCCTCCAGGGCGAGGAGGCCGGTGAGGTAGGTATCGGCCTGCAGGGTTCCGCGAACGGTGCGCCAGTCATCGAAAGCCTCTTGCGCACGGTCGATAAGGTCGAGCGCCTCCTGGCGCGTGAACCGGTTTGCAAGGTTGTAGTCGGCTTCGTGGCGGGCCTGCTGGAGATCGCAAAATGCCGAAGCGACCCGGCGGAGAGGCGCTTGAAGGGGTTGCGGATGATAGCCGCTGAGGAGCTTCTCGGACACGCCGCCGGTGGAAAGCGCGAGCCAGACAGCGGCGGAGGGGTTCGCCCGCGTGCCCGGAGAGCATGAGCCTGGCGCCTTCGTCTACGAGCAGATGAAAAAGCGCGTAATAGGAGGCCGACACGGCACGGCGCAGACTGGCCTGGGAGGGACGTCTCGGCTCCTTGCGAGCAAGATGTGAGGCTTGGCGGAGAAGGTCGTCATGCAAGCTCACGATGCCTGTTCCATCTCGGAGGCGGCCCGGAATCGCACATAAACCCAGATGGAGGGTCCGGTCGCGGCGTGAACGGCGTTGCGAACGATGTCGCGCAGGCGGGAGCGCGTGGCGCGATCGACATTGTCCCGCTCAAGCATGGCCCATACCCATACAGCAGGGTCGTCGGTGGCGTCGGATCCGGTTTCGACCTGCCAGCCGCAGACGGGGGTGGGAAGTTCCCGAAGCTTTTCGAGTGCGGCGGCAATGGCCGGTGCGGTTATCTCCATATCGGTCGCCTCCTGATGCGATGCACGATATCCCAAATGTGCGCAGGAAACACCGCGGAGCGCGGATATTCGCCGGATATGGCCGTAGTGGCAGCGCTTTTCAATCGGCTGCATCCGGCGCCGCCCGCCGCCTTGACGGGCCGCGCCGCGCCGCCCATGGTCGCGCCAGAATGCAGCGGGGGCAAGGCGCGTGGACGGAGCCGGCCTGCAATATGCCGGGGAAAGCGCCCGGCACGCGGCGCGGACGGTCGCCCGGCTCGATGCGCTGGGCTCCGGGCCCAGGCCCGGCAGGGACCGGGTGCTTGCAATCCTGAAGGAAGGCGTGGACGAAACGCGCGGGGCCGTGCGCGCCGCGTTCGAGGCCGGCCAGTCGGCCGATATCGCGATGCACGGCCTTTCCGCGGGCATGGACCGCATCGCCGGCGGCCTGTTCGATTTCGTGGCCGGAACGATGTTCCCCGCCGCCAACCCGACCACCGGCGACCGCTTCGCGCTGGCGGCCCAGGGCGGCTACGGACGCGGCAGCCTCGCGCCCTATTCGGACCTCGACCTGCTGTTCCTGCTGCCCTGGAAGGTGACGCCGAGGGTCGAGCAGATCGTCGAATATGTGCTCCTGCTGCTCTGGGACACGGGCCTGAAGGTGGGCCATGCCACCCGTTCGGTCGAGGAATGCCTCCGCCTCGCCGGCCGGGACACGACGATCTGCACCAGCCTGCTGGAGACGCGCTTCCTGTGGGGCGAAATCGGGGTTTACGAGGAGTTCCGCCTGCGTTTCGCCGCAGAGCTTGTCAGGAAGACCGGCCCGGAGTTCGCCGAGCGCAAGCTGGCCGAACGCGACGAGCGCCATCTGCGCTTCGGCGACAGCCGCTATGTGGTGGAGCCGAACGTCAAGGAGGGCAAGGGCGGGCTGCGCGACCTCCACACCCTCTACTGGATCGCGAAATATCTCTACCGGGTGGACGAGGTGAGCGAATTGGAGCCGAAAGGCGTGTTCTCGCCCGCCGAACTTGCGGCCTTCGTCCGGGCGGAGCGCTTCCTCTCCACCGTGCGCTGTCATCTGCACTATCTGGCCGGGCGGGCCGAGGAGCGGCTGACCTTCGACCTCCAGCCGGAGATCGCCGCGCGCCTCGGCTACCGCAGCCGGGCCGGCGCCCGCCCGGTCGAGCGCTTCATGAAGCACTATTACCTGGAGGCGAAGAAGGTGGGCGACCTGACGCGCATCTTCTGCGCCGCGCTGGAGGACGAACATCGCCGCAGGCCGCTGTTCTCGATCTCGCGGCTGCTGACCCGCGACAGGCAGGCGGGGCCGTTCACCGCCGAGGGCGGCTGGCTCAATCTTGCTCAGGAGGAGGCTTTCGCCGAAGACCCGGCCACCATGCTGCGGCTGTTCCGCGAGGCGCAGCAACACGAACTGGACATCCACCCGGCGGCGCTCCGGCAGGTGACGCGGAACCTGCGCCGGATCGATTCCGGCTTCCACCGCCGGCCGGAAGCGGCGTCGCTCTTCCTGGACATGCTGACCTCGGAGAAAGCGCCCGATGTCACGCTCCGGCGGATGAACGAGGCAGGGTTGCTCGGCCGCCTCATCCCCGTGTTCGGGCGGGTGGTGGCGCAGATGCAATACGACATGTACCACACCTACACGGTGGACGAGCACACGATCCGGGCCATCGGCATCCTGCACCGCATCGAGCGGGGCGAACTCCGGGAAGAAGCTCCGGTCGCCTCCGAGGTGGTCCACAAGGTGCTGTCGCGCCGGGCGCTCTATCTGGCGGTGTTCATGCACGACCTCGCCAAGGGGCGGGGCGGCGACCATTCGGTGCTCGGGGCCGAGGACGCGCTCAGGCTGGGGCCGGAACTGGGCCTGAACGCCGAGGAGACCGAAACCGTCTCCTGGCTGGTGCGCCACCATCTCGCCATGAGCGCCGCCGCCTTCAAGCTGGACCTCAACGATGCCCGCGCCATTGCGGATTTCGCCGACCTCGTGCAGTCGCCGGAACGGCTGCGCCTGCTGCTGGTGCTGACGGTCGCCGACATCCGCGCCGTCGGGCCCAATGTCTGGAACGCCTGGAAGGCCGCGCTCCTGCGCGAGCTCTATTTCAAGACCGAGGAATTGCTGGCCGGCGGCGATATCCGGCTCGCCGCCGCCGAGCGGGTGAGCGGGGCGCAGGACGAGCTTCGCGCCGCGCTCTCCGGCTGGTCCGACGAGGTCTTCGCGGCGTTCGCCGATGCCGCGCCCGCCAGCTACTGGCTCGCCTGGGACCGCGATACCCTCGTGCATCACGCCGGCATGATCGCCGAGGTCCGGGACGATCCCTCGGCGCTGTCGGTAAAGGCGCGTATCGACGAGAGCCGCGCCGTCACCGAGGTGGTGTTCTGCGCGCACGACCATCCGGGCCTCTTCTCGCGTTTCGCGGGCGCGCTCGCGGCCTCCGGCATGAGCGTCGTGGAGGCCCGGGTGTTCACCTTCGCGGACGGCATCGCCATCGACACCTTCCAGGTCCAGGATGCCGAGGCCAGGGCGGTGACCGGCTCGCGCCAATTGCAGGCGCTGGAGCGCCGGGTGCGGGAGGCGCTGGGGGGCGAGATCGACCTTCGGCACGAGGTCCGGCGGCGGCGCGGCTGGCCTTCGCGCACCGCGGTATTCACCGTGCCGCCCCGCGTGCTGATCGACAACCGCGCGTCGGCCACCCACACCGTGATCGAGGTGAACGGGCGCGACCGTCCGGGCTTCCTGTTCGACGTGGCGCGCGCGCTCTCCGACCTCAGCCTGCGCATCACGACGGCGCGCATCGCCACCTATGGCGAGCGGGTGGTCGATGTGTTCTACGTGAAGGACGTGTTCGGGTTGAAGGTCGTCCATGACGGCAAGCTCGCCCGCGTGCATGAGAGATTGCTCGAGGCGGTCGCGGGCCCGGACGAAACCGGCTGAGGGCCAGTGTCCCGATCGAGAACCCCGAGTGCTGTTGTGCCGCGTCCGCTCCCGTTACGCCCTGTTCCCGTCATGCTCCCGCGAAGGCGGGCGTCGCCTCCGTCCCCCCTGTCGTCACCCCGGCCCCCGAGCCGGGGTCCAGCCTCGGTTCTCGCGGCAGCCCCGGATCCGGGGCCGGCCCCGGCGGGTCGTCCTGCTCTCCACCGGCTGCGGCAGCCGCAAACGGTCAGGGATGGACCCCGGATCAAGTCCGGGGTGACGGAGGAGGCTGATGCGCCACAATGCTACCGGACGCAGATGTGTGAATCCGGTAACCGTGACAGTCGGGGCGTCGGGCCGAACAGGCCCCGCACTCCGCTCCGGGTCATGCAAACTTCGAAACCGGAGCCCTAGCGATGGCGCTGCTGCGCGCCGCCGCTACCGTCGGCGGCTACACGATGGCAAGCCGGGTGCTGGGCTTCGTGCGCGACCTTATGTTCGCCGCCCTGCTCGGCGCCGGCCCCGTAGCCGACGCCTTCCTCGTCGCCTTCCGGCTGCCCAACCTGTTCCGCCGGCTGTTCGCGGAGGGCGCCTTCGCCGCGGCCTTCGTGCCCATGTTCTCGGGCCGGCTGCAACAGGAAGGGAGGAAGGCCGCGCTCGCCTTCGGCGAAGAAGTGCTGGCCGTGCTGTTCGCGGCGCTGCTCGTGTTCACCGCGCTTGCCGAAGCCTTCATGCCGATCCTGGTCGCAATCCTGGCGCCGGGCTTCCTCGACCAGCCCGAGCGTTTCGGCCCCGCCGTGCTGTTCTCGCGGCTCACCTTTCCGTACCTGCTCTGCATGGCGTTGCTGGCCTTCTTCGCCGGCATACTGAACAGCTTCTACCGCTTCGCCGTGCCGTCCGCCGCGCCGATCCTGCTCAATGTCGTGCTGATCGCCGCGCTCGCGGTCTCCGCGTTCTGGACCGGCGCACCGGGTCACGCACTCGCCGTCGGCGTCTGCCTTGCGGGCTTCGGGCAGCTGGCCCTGATCCTCTGGGACATGCGCCGCGCGCGGCTTCGGCTCAGGCTGCGCCGGCCCCGGCTCACACGCGGCGTCCGGCGGCTGCTGCGCCAGCTGGTTCCGGGCACGCTGTCCGCTGGCGCGCTCCAGATCAACCTCCTGATCGGCACGATGATCGCCTCGCTGCTGCCGACGGGCGCGGTCGCCTGGCTGCATTACGCCGACCGTATCTACCAGCTGCCGCTCGGCGTGGTCGGCCTCGCGCTCGGCACAGCGCTGCTGCCGCGCCTCACCCGCGCGCTCGAAGCCGGCGACAGCGCGGGCGCATCGGACGACATGAACAGGGCTATCGAGTTCGCGATGCTGTTGTCGCTCCCGGCGGCCGCGGCCCTGCTCGCGATGCCCGAGGCCGTGGCGGGCGTGCTTTTCGAGCGCGGCGCCTTCACGGCGGCGGACACCGAGGCGACGGCGGCCGCCATCGCCGCCTTCGCCGCCGGCCTGCCGGCTTTCGTGCTGGTGCGGATATTGCAGCCGGGCTTCTTTGCGCGCGGAGACATGCGCACACCCTTCCGGATCACCGTCATCGTCGTTGTGCTCAATACCGGCCTCAGCCTCGCGCTCTTCCGTGTCGTCGGGCATGTCGGGATCGCGGCGGCGACGAGCGCGGCCGCCTGGGCCAATGCCGCCCTGCTCTGGACCATGCTGCGCCGGCAGGACCACTGCCGGGCAGACATGCGCCTCATCCAGCGGCTGCCGCGCTCGGCCGTCGCTGCGGTCGTCATGGCGGCGGCGCTTGTCGCCGGGCTGGAGGCAGCCGGCGCCTGGCTCGCCGGCGGGGAGGCCAAACGAATTGCGGCGCTGGCTGCGCTTTGCGGCGGCGGCCTCGCGGTCTTCCTTCTCGCGGCTCTCGGCCTCGGCGCGGTCAGGCCAGGTGAGGTTCGCCGGCTTCTGTCACGCCGGGCCGAACGGGACGAGGCATGAGGTCAAGGAGCGCAAATTAGCGCCGGCAGTTACGCCGAACCGTCGCCTTCCTCGCGGATCAGCCGCCGGAGCGTGTCCGCAGCCGGCTCGTGCCCCTCCTTGACCATCAGAAAGAGCGCCGACGCAAACACCACGCGGTCGGGCCGCGGATTGACGACCACCTCGCCGTCGTCCGCGCCGGCATAGGCAAGCGCCGTGCCCGCGCCGGCGGAGACCAGCCGGGCGGCCAGACGGCCCCAGGGGATGCCGGCGACAGGGACCTCGTAGCGCAAGCATTCGTCGCCGCGGGGCGTGAACAGGTCCTCGATGATGGCTTCCGAGCCGGGCGCGATCAGCGCCCGGACCAGCATCTCGGGATAGCCGCGCATGGGCCGCATGACCGTCGAGGCGCCGGCGTCGCGCAGCCGGTCCCGGTTCCGGTCATCCACGCATTCCACGGCAATGCGTCCCTTCGCGCCCATTCCGGCCAGCCTGTGCACGAGGTCGAAGGCCGTTCCGTCCGATGCGGCGTCCTTCTCGTCGCCGGCGAGCACCACCACCGCCGCGGCGTCCGCCGCCCCGGCGTCTTCCAATTTCTCGTCCGATGCGGCCCGGCCGTGAACATGGACCACGCCCAGGCGGGCGAGGCTCTCGGGGAGCCCGTCCGGCCAGCAGGTCGAGAGAATCAGGACATCCCGCTTCCGCCCCCAGCCGGTCTCCCGGAACTGCCGCAGCAGCGTTTCGAAATAGGGGTCCGCGCCCGCGCTCGGCGCATTGACGATCAACACATGGTCCTTCAACCGCCACCTCCAGAGGCCGCGCGTCCTGAGCGCGCGCCTGTTCGCCCGATACTCGAAATAGTCCGCCGCTCCCTTGCCCAGGGCGAATACGCCGCCCGCATAGACCAGGATGACGGTGGACCAACGGCCCGCCGCCGTCGAGGCCGACAGGTCGCCGTAGCCGACGGTGGTCATCGTGGTCGCCGTGAGCCAGGCCGCATCGCCGACTTCCAGGCCCTCGAACGCCATCATGGCCAGCGTATGGCTGACCGTTATGGCGGCGAGATAGGCGGCCAGAACGGCCAGGCCCCGCCCCGCGGCGGCGATGTCGGAATTGGGCAGCCGCCGGCGCGGCCGCCGCCGGGAGCGAAGCAACAGGTCCAGCACCTGGTACAACTTCCTCTCCGACCCGCCGGCACCGGAGCCGGTCAGGCCGGCGCCGTTCCCTCCAGGAATTCCGCTTCGCTTCGATGGCACTCGATGGCGTGCCTGCCGCCCAGACGCCGGACGGGAGGCGTCTCGCGGTCGCAGGTGCCCTCGATCGCGATCGGGCAGCGGTCGAAGAACGGGCAGCCCGTATCGGTCATGGTGACGGTACGGTCGATGCCCGCCTGCGCCTCCTGGCTCGCCATCGTCTCTTCCAGCCAGCCGATGCGCAGTTCCGGCACCGAGGCGATCAGCAGCCGCGTATAGGGGTGGTAGGGGGGCGAGAGGACCCGGTCGGTCGGCCCCTGCTCCACGACGCGCCCGGCATAGAGCACGACGATGTCGTCGGCGAAGGACGCGACGGTGGACAGGTCGTGGCTGATGAACACGAAGGAGACGCCGCTCTGCCGCCTGAGCCGCTTGAGGAGCTCGATGACATTGGCGCCGACGATGGTGTCGAGCGCGGAAATCACCTCGTCGCAGAGCAGCACTTCCGGCGATGCCGCGAGCGCGCGGGCGAGGTTGACCCGCTGCTTCTGCCCGCCGGAAAGCTCCTCCGGATAACGCCCGGCGAACTCCGGCGGCAACTCCACCATCTGCAGCAGCTCGCTGACGCGCTGCCTCTTTTCCTTCCCCCTCAGTCCGAAATAGAACTCGAGCGGGCGGCCGAGAATGCCGCCGATCCTCTGGCACGGATTGAGCGCGACATCGGCCATCTGGAACACGAACTGGATCTTCTGCAGCTCGCTGCGGGCCCGTTGCTGGAGGCCGGGCTGGAGCGTCTGCCCGTCCAGCAATATCTCTCCCTCGGTCGCGGGCAGCAGGCCCGACATGACCCGCGCCAAAGTGGACTTGCCGCAGCCCGACTCGCCGATGATCCCGACCGTATGCCCCCGCTGCACGCTCAGGTTCACGTCCCGAAGCACCTTGACGGTTACCGAGCCGTCCATCCGCCTGCCGTAGCCCGCATCGACGTCCCGGACTTCCAGGGCCGGGCTCTCGCGCAAATGCTCCGCCAGGGCGGCATCGCCCTGCCCCGCCGCCGGAGGCGGCCGCACCGCCGCCATCAGGCGCCGCGTATAGTCGTGGGAGGGCCGGTTGATGACCTGGTCGGCGTCCCCGTGTTCCAGGATGTCGCCCGCATAGAGCACGACGATGCGGTCGGCGATCTGCGCGACCACGGAGAGATCGTGCGTGACGTAGAGCGCCGCCGCTCCCTCCCGCTGGATAACCGACTTGAACGCCTTGAGCACCTCGATCTGGGTCGTGACGTCGAGGGCCGTGGTCGGCTCATCCAGGATCAACAGGTCAGGCTTGCCGCAGAGCGCCATGGCCGCCATCAGGCGCTGCAGCTGCCCGCCCGAAACCTGGTGGGGGTAGCGCCTGCCGAGACGGTCCGGGTCCGGCAGTTCCAGCGCCCGGTACAGCTCCTCCGCCCGCTCCTCCGCTTCCTCGCGGCTCATCTGGCCATGCAGCACGGGGGACTCCGTCACCTGCTCGCCGATGGTCAGCGCCGGATTGAAGGTGGCGGCCGCGCTCTGGGCGAGATAGGCGACGCGCTGGCCGCGCATGTCGCGCTTCTCGTCGGGGGGCATCGAGATCACGTCGCGCCCGTCCAGGCGCACCTCGCCGCCGGTGAACTCCAGGCCGGGCTTCGAGTATCCGAGCGCCGAGAGGGCGATGGTCGTCTTCCCGGAGCCCGACTCCCCGATCAGCGCGACGACCTCGCCTCGCCCCACGGTAAAGCTCGCATTCTTCACGATGGGCGTCAGGCCGCCATCGTCCCTGCGCGCATCGATGTTCAGGCCGTCGACTTCGAGAAGCGCAGGCATCAGATCATCCTCTTGGCCAGCCGCCCGCCGGCATGGGCGGACACATCGTCCACGATGAGGTTGATGGCGATGGTGAGCGTGGCGATGGCGAGCGCCGGCACCAGCGGCGCGACGGCGCCGTAGGGCAGCCCGGAAAGGTTCTCGCGGACCATGCTGCCCCAGTCCGACTGCGGCGGCTGCACGCCGAGGCCGAGGAAGCTCAGGCTGGAAATGAACAGGATCACATAGACGAAGCGCAGCCCGAAATCGGTCGCCATCGGCATGGCGACATTGGGCAGGATCTCGCGGGTGACGATCCACCACAGGCCCTCGCCGCGCACCCGCGCCGCCTCGACGAAGTCGCTGACCTTCACGTCCAGCCCGAGCGACCGCGCAATCCGGAACACGGTGGAGGCGTATATGAGGCCGGTCAGCACGATCAGGATGGGGATGGTGCTGCCGATGGCGGCGATGACCACAAGGGCCAGCATGATGCTCGGAATCGAGAGGATCGCGTCGTTCAGGCGGCTCAACGAGGAGTCCATGACGGTCCCGCCGACGGCTGCCGCGATGCCGAGCGTGACCCCGACGAGATAGGCGAGCAGGGTCGAGGCGAGCGAGATGCCGATGGTCGTGCGCGCGCCGTACAGCGTGCGGGACAGGATATCGCGGCCCAGATAGTCGGTGCCGAGCCACGCGATGTCGCTCGGCGGCTGGTAGTCGGTCTCGGGATAGGGATTGTCGCTGCCCGGCACGATGAACAGCGCCTCGTCCAGGATGTCGGCCTCGTGATAGGGCGAGACCGACGGGCCGATGAACACGATGGCCATCCAGAACGCGACGACGCAAACGCCGAGCTTGCCGCTCCAGGAAAGCCTGAGCCGGCGCCGCGGCGGCGCATCCGGCAGTTCCTCGAAGGCCGTCCCGGTATCGGTCCTGTCGATGTTCTCGGCCATGCGCGATACCCCTATTTCGGATGCCGAAGTCTCGGGTTCGACAGGATGGACACCATGTCCGCGACGAAGATCAGCACGACATAAGTGGCGCAGAAGATCATGGCGCAGGCCTGCACCAGCGGCAGGTCCCGCGTCTGCACGGCATCGATCATCAGCTTCGCCAGTCCCGGATAGGCGAACACCGTCTCGACGATGACCACGCCGCTCACGAGATAGGCGAGGTTGAGCGCGATGACGTTCGCGATGGGCCCGACGGCGTTGAGCAGCGCGTGGCGGAGGATGATCCGCTTGCGCGGCACGCCCTTCAGGATCGCCATTTCGATATAGGGCGAGCTCATGACATTGAGCACCGTGGCCCTGGTCATGCGCATGATCTGCGAGGAGGCGACGATGACGAGTGTGAGCGCCGGCATCGCCAGGGCGCGGAGCAGTTTCAGGCCGGTCTCCTGCCCGCTGATATAGGCGGTGGCGGGCAGCCAGCCGAGCTGGACCGCCACGATCAGAACCAGCAGGGTGGCGACGAGGAACTCCGGCACCGAAATGAGCCCGAGCGTCGTGAAGGTGACCGCCCGGTCGAGCTTCGTGCCGGGATACATGGCGGCCAGCAGCCCGACCGTCACCGCAAAGGGCACCGCGATCGCCGCAACCACGCCGGCCAGCCTGAGGGTATTGACCAGGCGGGGCATGAGCATCTCGGAGATCGGCGTGCCGATGGTCCCGGCGCCGGCGCCGGCCTTCGAGAAACCGAGGTCCCCCGTCAGCAGGTCGCTCAGCCAGATCCAGTACCGGACATGCGCAGGCTCGTCCAGGCCGAGCTTGGCGCGCAGCGCCGCCAGGGATTCCGGCGTCGCCATCTGGCCGAGGATGATGTTGGCGACATCGCCCGGCAGAATGCTGGTGCCGATGAAGATCAGCACCGACACGACGAACAGCGTCGCGATGCCGAGGCCGGTCCGGCGCAGTATCGCGTTCAGCAATGTCATTCTGTGGACGATCCGGAACGGGTCGCCATGCGTCGGCCGGACGGCGGCTGTCGGAAGGAAAGGCCCGCGCGGCGGAAACCGCGCGGGCCTCTTTCATCCGGTCGACGGCACGGCCGGACTCACTCGTCCATCCAGGCGAACTCGATCCACTCATAGGCCCCGAGCGAGCCGAACGGCACGTTCGGGATGCCCTGGATCTTGTTGCTGGCGCCGTCCACCTCGTTCACATGGCAGGGGATCACCATGCCGCTGCCATTGTGGATGAGGGTCTGCATTTCGCAGAGCATGCCGTGGCGCTTGGCCGGGTCGGTTTCTGCGAGCTGGGCCGTCAGCAGCTCTCCCATCCGCTCATTGTTCCAGAAGGTGTCGTTCCAGGCGGCGCCGGGCGCGAACTGGATGGCCATTTGCGCGTTGGCGGTCGGGCGCATGTTCCAGGAGACGACATTCATCGGCTCCTTCATCCACACCGCGCCCCAGTAGCCGTCCGTCGGCACCTTCTTGATCCTGAGGTCGAAGCCGATCTTCTTGAGATTGGCCTGCATCAGGAGGCAGATCTCCTCGATGCCGAGGCGGACCGGCGCGACATGGAGTTCGGCCGACGTGATGCCGGACCTCTCCAGATGGAACTTCGCCTTGTCCGGGTCGAACGGTCGTTGCGCCAGCTCGGCGCAATGGTCCGGACCGAAGGCAGGCCCGACCGGGTGGTCGTTGCCGACCGTGCCGTGGCCCTTGAGGATCGAGCGCACGATGCGTTCGCGGTCCTGGATGTACTGCATGCCCTTGACGAAGTCGTCATTCTCGCCGGGCGCGGTGTTCTTCAGGATGCAGATGCCGGTATAGGCGCTGGTGGGCGTCGAGATCACACGCACGCCGTCCGCCTGCTCGACGCGGGGGATGCTCTTGGAATCGACCTGGTTGATGAGCTCCACATCGCCGGCGATCAGCGCGTTGGCCCGCGCCAACGGGTCGGTGATGGCCGTGATCTCCAGGGCCTCGAAGTTCGCTCCGTCCCGCCAGTAATTGGGATTGCGCACATGGGTGGAGCGCACGCCGGCCTCGAAGGACTCGAGGATGAACGGGCCGGTGCCGTTGCCCTTCTTGAAGTCCTCCGTGCCCATCTTGGCGATCTTCGCCTGCTTTTCGGTGAGCTTCGCGGGAAGGTCGGAATCCGGGGTCTTCAGGATGGCCTTGACGGTCTGCCCGTCCACCTTCTTCCACTCCTGCACCGACTGGAAGAGCGCCTTGGCGACCGACGGCGAATCCTCGCCGAGATGGCGGTTCATGCTCCAGACGATATCGTCGGCGGTCAGCGGCGAGCCGTCGTGGAACACCACGCCCTTGCGGATCTTGAAGGCGTATTCGGTGGCATCGCGGTTGGCCGACCATTCCTCGGCCAGCTCGGGTGCCAGCACCAGATTGTCGCGCATCTGGATAAGGCCGTTATAGGTGGCCCTGCCGCGCGTGTAGTCGACGCCCGAGCTGAAGACGATCGGGTCCATCTGGTCGTCGGACCCGTGAATGTAGTTGGCGAAGCGCGCCGTCCCGCCCTTGCGCGGTGTCGCGGCGAGCGCGCCGGACGCGTGCAGGAAACCCGTCGCGGCCGGGCCGGCGATGCCGAGCGCGCTCATTGCCGCGAGGAAATCGCGGCGGCCCATCCGGCCGTCGCGAACCATCCGCTGGAACTTCAGGACATCTTTCACGTTCGCGCTTTTCATGCCGTCCGCTATGGGCGATGCGGTCCGGTTCAGCAGCTCCCGCGCCGTGGGGTAGGGCGATTACCGTTCCTGACAGTGGCATATCGAAAATGTAATCGCAATGCGGGTCGCGGTAGCCAGAGCGTGTCCGCTTAGACGGAAGCGTAGCGCCCGGCCCGATCGTCACGGGGCCATGTCACCGCCCACGCCCGGCCCGACCCAACGCTCGGAGCCAGCGCCGCCAGCCGCTGGAATGTCGCCAGCTCGCGAGGAGCCGCATTTGCTCGTCGGTAAGCGGCGTCCGGCGCGCGGCCAGGGTCTCCAGCCAAAGCAACCGCTCCAGTCGGGTCAACAGCCTGAGGAAAGACCGCGCGCCGTTCATGCCGCCGGAGACACCGCATTGCATCCACCGCCGTCACGCGCCGCGGCCGGCGCCGCACCCGGGGTCCGGGAGACCGTCGCCGCCATCGTTCCGCTCCTCCGTCGAACCGCGCCGGCCGCCGCCGGCCGCACGCGTCACCGCGTGAAGGCAGGTCATGCATCTGACGGCACGCGGACCGCTTGTAAAATGCTGAATTCGGCAAAATGGATACCCGTTCCGCATGTCGAGACCGTTCTGGAGCCCGATGCTCTCGACGCCGGCGCCACGCACATCGAACGTGAGCCGATCGGGAATGCCGGATTTCGATTCCCCCGCGCAGATCCTCGACCTCGCGCTACCCGAGGTGAGCGTAGCGCGGCGTCATGAGCACATTGGAATGGCCCAACAAGCGGGAGACGGCCGGCAGCGGCAGGTCGTTCATCGCCGCGTGGCCGGCGCGCGTGCGACAGAGGCCGTGCGAGCGGCGGTCCGCTTCAACCTCGCCGGGCAGGAGCCCGGGACATGGGGGCCGGCGGTGCCCCGCGGAGGAGGCGCCTGAAACCGCCCGCTATTCGGCCGGGACGGTCTCCTTCGCCCTTGCCTCCCGCTGCTCCTTCTCCTTGCGCAGCCGGCCGACCGGCTCGGTGGCCCAGCCGTGCTCGGAGATGTCGAAGACGACCCCGTTGATGTCCTTGTACTTTTCCTCCGCCTGGAGGCCCTCATAGTCGCCTTCGAGCGTGTAGTAATAGGACCCGCCGGCCTCCTCGATCTTCTTCGCCGTCGCCTCGGCGTCGTCCACCACGAAGCCGACATGATGCATCCCGGCCCAGTCCGGGCCGTTGATCAGCCCCTTGGTCCCTTCCGGGAAGTTGAGGAGGGCGAGATTGATCGTCCCGTCCGACAGCATGATCACGTTGCCGAACGGCGTGTCGCCGCGGCAGACCCGCTCCATCTCGAAAACGCTCTCGTAGAATTGCGCGGCCTTCTCGAGGTCCGGCACCTGAATCGCGACGTGGCGCAGCTTGGCCATCGATCCGCTCCCCGGCTGGTTGCGTGCGGCGATTTTGGCCCATGCGGGGGCGCGCCGCAACGGGAAGCGGACTTGCCCGCGACCGCCCGCAGCCGCTATGCAACCGGGCAATGGCGCGAGCGGAGGGACATCATGAAGATCGGCGTGACCATCGGCTATTCGGGCTCCAGCTTCTCGGTGCCGCCGGAAGAGCTCAAGGAGATCGAGAGCCTTGGCTACGATTCCGTCTGGACCTCGGAGGCCTACGGCTCCGACGCGCTGACCCCGGCGGCCTGGGCGCTCGCTCACACCGAGCGGATTACCGTCGGCACGGCGATCATCCAGATGGGCGCACGGACGCCGACCGCCGCCGCGATGGCCGCCATGACGCTCCAGGCGCTCTCCGGCGACCGCTTCGTGCTCGGCATCGGCCCGTCCGGGCCGCAGGTGATCGAGGGCTGGTACGGCGTGCCCTACGGCAAGCCGCTGACCCGGACCCGCGAATACATCGCGATCATCCGCAAGATCCTCGCCCGCGAGGAAGCGCTGACGCACGAGGGCGAGCACTACACCGTCCCCGCCGCCGGCCCCGGCATCACCGGGCTCGGCCGCCCGCTCAAGAGTATCCTGCACGCGAAGCCGGGGCTGAAGATCTTCACCGGCGCGTTCACCCCGGCCGGCGTGCGCACCGCCGCCGAGATCGCCGACGGGTTCTTCCCGGTCTTCATGAACCCCGAGCGCTTCGACCTGTTCGAGGGGCCGCTGAACGAGGGCTTCGCGGCGGCCGGCGGCGGCAAGGGTCTCGCCGATTTCGAGATCGCGCCCTTCGTCCCGGTCCATGTCGGCGACGATCTCGACGCCTGCCGTATGGAGGTCAAGCGGCACCTCGCGCTCTATGTCGGCGGGATGGGCGCGCGCGAGAAGAATTTCTACAACGACTACGCCGTCCGGCTCGGCTATCCCGACGCGGCGTCCGAGGTGCAGGATCTGTTCCTCGGCGGCAAGCGCAAGGAGGCGGCGGCCGCGATCCCGGATTCCTTCGTCGACGACATCGCGCTGGTCGGCCCGCGCGAGCGGATCCGCGAGCGGCTTTCGGTGTGGAAGGATGCGGCGGCGAAGGGCCACGTATCGACCCTGATCGCCAACCGCTCGGACGCGGCGGCGCTCCGCGTGCTTGCCGAAGAGGTGCTGTAGGGACGCGCGATGGAGCTGACCGACGAGGACGTGCGCGAGATCCTCGATCTGATCGACAAGTCGAAATTCGACTATTTCGAGATCGAGTATCGCGGCCTCAAGCTCACGGTCGGCAAGACGTCGGTCGCCGCGGCGCCAGCCCGCGCCCCCGCCTCCGCCGCACCCGCGCCGGATCCGGGGCCCGCCCCCGCCGCCCGCAAGCGCCGCGACATCCCGGACGGTCTCGCCGCGATCCCGGCGCCCATGGTCGGCACCTTCTACCCCGCGCCCCAGCCCGGCGCGCCGCCCTTCGTGAGCCCGGGCGACAGGGTCGAGCCCGACACCACGGTCGGGCTGATCGAGGTGATGAAGGTCTTCACCGCCGTGACCGCCGGCCTCGCCGGCACGATCGAGGAGGTGCTTGCGGGCGACGCCCAGGGGGTCGAGTACGGCGAGCCCCTGTTCCTGATCCGCCCGGACGGGGGGTAGCCCATGGTAGCGATCCGCTTCGTCGACACCACCATCCGCGACGGGCATCTGAGCCTCTGGGCGTCCGGGATGACCACCGGGATGATGCTCCCCGCCGTCGGGGCGCTCGACCGCGCCGGGTTCGACGCGATCGAAATCCTGTCCGACGGCCAGATGGGAAAGGCGGTCCGCGACCTGAAGGACGACCCGTTCGAGCGCATGCGCATGGCGGCCGAGCGCGCGCCCGACACCCCGCTCCGCCTGATCGCGGGGCGCATCGCGACCTTCGAGTACGAGCCGCCCGAGGCGTTCGCGCTGTTCCTCAAACTCGCCGCGCGGAACGGCATCGCCGAGGTGCGGATTTCCGATCCGTGGAACGAATACGCGGGCTGGAAGCGACGGGTCGACGCGGCGCACGCCGCCAGGCTCCGCGTGATCCTCAACCTGGTCTACTCGATCTCGCCGGTCCATACCGACGCCTACTACGCGGAACGCTGTCGCCAGGCCGCCTCGCTCGGCGTCTACCGGCTCTGCTTCAAGGACCCGGGCGGGCTCTTGACGCCCGAGCGCACGAAGGCGCTGGTCCCCGTCATGCTGGAGAACGCGGGCGCGACGCCCGTCGAGTTCCACACCCACTGCACCACCGGGCTCGGCCCCCATTGCTGCCTGGCGGCGATCGAGGGCGGGATGACGATCGTCAACGCCGCGCTGCCGCCGCTGTCGGACGGCTCGTCGAACCCGTCGGTCTTCGACGTCGCGGCGAACGCGAGCGCGCTCGGCCACGAACCCGATCTCGATCTCGAGTCGCTCAGGCCCGTCTCGGCCCATTTCGAGACGGTGGCGAAGCGGGAAGGCTTCCCCGTCGGCCGGCCGGTCGCGTTCGACGCCGGCCAGCACCGCCACCAGGTGCCCGGCGGGATGATCTCCAACCTCGCCTTCCAGCTCCGCAAGGTGGGGATGGAGGACCGGCTGGCCGACACGCTGGAGGAGACCGTCCGGGTGCGCGCCGAGCTCGGCTATCCGGTCATGGTGACGCCGCTCTCGCAGTTCGTCGGCAGCCAGGCGGCGATCAACGTGATCGCCGGCGAGCGCTACCGCGAGGTCACCGACCAGGTCATCGAATACGCGCTCGGCTATTACGGCGGGACCGCGATCGAGGCGATGGACCCCGACATCCGCCGGCGCATCCTGGAGCGCAGGCGCACCGAGGAGGTCCGGCGCGGCGACGGGCCGGAACCCACGTTGGACGATCTGCGCGAGCGCTTCGGCGGCAAGGGCGTCACGGACGAGGACATGATGCTGCGCTGGCTATTCGGCGCCGACGCGGTCGAGGCTCAGCGCAAGGCCGGCCCGCCCGTGCCCTATCCGAGCGGCCGCCACCCGGTGGTCGACCTCGTCGACCGCCTTGCGCAACGCGACGACAGGGCCCTGATCGCGGTGGAGCGGCCGGGGCTGAAACTGCGGCTGGAGCGGGGTGCGCGTTGACGTCCTCGGGACGCGGCCGCTCCCGCCTCACGCGTCGTCGAGCCGGTAAGCGAGGCGCTTCGGTATCTCGAACTCGGGAAGCCCGGCCTTGCGCCAGCTGTCGAGCGCCTTCTCCATCAGCGGCCGCGCCGGAAGCGACAGCTCGCCCGCGTCGATGCTGCGGGTCGCGTCGACGACGATCTTGCTCCCGGGGTCGGTGTTTCCGCCGCGCACCCGCACCGAGGGGTCCATGTACATCGGCACGAACACGTTATCGATCAGCACGGTATCGCGCGCCGGGTCGAAATGGGCGTTCATCGCCCAGTCGAGATGGAGCGGGTCGCGGATGTCGACATTGCTGTCCACGACGGTAACCCGCTTGACCGGCGCGATGGCGGCGACGATCCGCCCGATCCGCTGCGCGTCGCCGGCGACGCGCGGGCGCATCGCCACGATCGCATGCGCCAGCAGCCCGCCGAAGGTGAGGTCGATGTGGACATCGTCAACGCCGCGCTCCCCGAGGTCGTGGCGCAGCACCTTGCGCAGCGCGCCCGCGTTGGTGAGGCTTTGCATCAGCGTGCTCTCGCTCGGCGGCATCTGGCTGGCGATGCCGTAATAGATCGGGTCCCGGCGGTGGGTAATCGCGGTGACCCGCACGACCGGCCGGTCGGAAACCGGCCCCATATAGCCGGCGAACTCACCGAACGGCCCCTCCTTCGCCACCTCGCCCGGGTAGACCAGACCCTCGATCACGATCTCCGAGCGGGCCGGCACGTCGAGCTCGACGGTCCGCGCGCGCACCGTCTCCACCGGCGCCTCCTTGAGCCCGCCGGCGAGCGCCGCCTCGTCGACGCCGATGGGAAAGTTGGTGACCGACGCAAAGTAGACGGCGGGCTCGGCGCCGATGACGAAGGCGATGGGCGCCGGCCGGCCGAGCTTGTGATGGCTCTCGCAGCAAAGCCGCCCCTGCCGTCCGGGCGAGAGGTTGCACACCAGCCGGTCGCGGCCGGCGACGAGGGTCCGGTAGACGCCGTGGTTCTGGACCCCCGTATCGGCGTCGCTCGTGACGACGATCGTGGTGATGTAACGCCCGGCATCCTTGCCCGGCGTCCAGACCGGGATCGGCAGCAGGCCGAGATCGGCCGCCGCGCCCTCCCGCACGATTTCCTGGCAGGGGGCGTTCGCGGTCCGCGCCGGCGGCACCGGGTTGCGAAGCGCGCGCTCCCATTTGGCGTTGATATCCTCCGGCGCGACGCCGAGCGCGGTGGCATAGGACTCGGTCGAGGCGCCGAGCGCGCCAGTCGCCGCCGGGATTCCGCTGCCCGCGACGGACTCGAAGAACAACCCGAAGCGCCGGTCCTCCGGCAGGCTCTGGAACGCCCACTTGACCAGACAGCCGATCTCCCATTCCGGATCGACGGTTTCCCGCACCCGGCGCAACAGCCCCCGCTGCTCCAGCACGGCGAAATAGTCCCTGAGATCGTCGAAGGCCATCGCCGTCCAGCCTAACGCATTTTTCGACCGGAATCAGGGTCGGCCACCTGAGCAACCGGATAGAAGGGTTACACTACGGACCGGATAGATGGGTGACAGTGTTCCGGGCATGAAGAATGGAAGGGGCCGTGATGGATAGACCGCGGAGTGCCCGCCGTTGACATCCCCGCTTCGCTGACGCACCTCTCCGGGCGGAGGTGCGCATGGCTGGTTACGACTACGATCTCTTCGTTATCGGCGCGGGCTCGGGCGGGGTCCGGGCGGCGCGCATGTCGGCGTCCTACGGCGCGCGGGTGGCGGTCGCCGAGGAACGCTTCATGGGCGGCACCTGCGTCAATGTCGGCTGCATCCCGAAGAAGCTCTTCGCCTACGGGGCGCATTACCGTGAGGACGCCGGCGACGCCGCGGCGTTCGGTCTGACCTTCGCCGAGCCGGCCCTTCACTGGCCGACCCTGATCGCCAACAAGAACAAGGAGATCGAGCGGCTCAACGGCATCTACCGGCGCATCCTCGGCAACAACGGCGTCCGCATTCATGAGCGCCGCGCGCGGCTGGTCGACGCGCACACGCTCGACGTCGGCGGCGAGCGGGTCACCGCGGAAACGGTGCTGGTCGCGACCGGCGGCCGGCCGCAGCGGCCCGGCATCCCGGGCGGGGAACTGGCGATCACCTCCGAGGAGGCGTTCTACCTCGAGGACCGGCCCGACCGCGTGCTGATCGTGGGCGGCGGCTACATCGCGGTCGAGTTCGCCGGTATCTTCAACGGCTACGGGTCCGAGGTGATCCAGGCCTATCGCGGCCCGCTCTTCATGCGCGGCTTCGACGTCGACATTCGCACTCATCTCGCCGAGGAGATGCAAAAGAAGGGCGTCGACATCCGCTGGCGGACCACCATCGAGCGGATCGATCGGATCGGCGAGGGGCTCGCCGTGGCGCTTTCGACCGGCGAGACGGTCGTCGTCGACCAGGTCCTCTACGCGATCGGCCGGGCGCCCAACGTGGCCGACATGGGGCTGGAAGCGGTCGGCGTCGAGATGCGCGATAACGGCGCGATCGTGGTCGACGACCGGTTCCGGACCAGCGTCGACAACATCTACGCGCTGGGCGATGTGACCGACCGGCTGCAGCTCACCCCCGTCGCCATCGCCGAGGCAATGGTGCTCGCCGCCAACCTATACGACGGCAAGGACCTCCGGATGGATTACGCCGACGTCGCGACGGCGGTCTTCTCCAACCCCAATGTCGGGACGGTCGGGCTGACCGAGGAGCAGGCGAGGGAGCGCTACGGCGCCGTCGACGTCTACCGCGAGGCGTTCCGGCCGCTCAAGCACACGCTGACGCAGGCCGGGGACCGCACGATGATGAAGCTCGTCGTCGACCGCGCTTCCGACCGGGTGGTCGGCTGCCACATGGTGGGCCCGGACGCGGCGGAGATCACCCAGGGTCTCGGCATCGCGCTCAAATGCGGCGCCACCAAGGCGCAGTTCGACGCCACCGTCGGGATCCACCCGACCGCGGCCGAGGAGTTCGTCACCATGCGCACCCCCGTCCCCGAGCCCGAGGCGCAGGCGGCGGAGTAGCGGACGGTAACGACGCGACAAGAGCGGATATTGCCGAACTTTGCCAACACTGGTCGCGGCGCGCCATGACCACGATGAAGGTCGCTTTGCCAAATTCTCTCACGTCCTTCGTCGACGATCAGGTGACCACACGGGGTTACGCTTCGTCGAGCGAGTACGTCCGCGACCTGATCCGCAAGGATCGCGACCGTCAGCGCCTGCGCGGCCTGCTCCTGGAAGGGGTGGAATCGCCGCCGACGGGGATTATTTCGACCGACTCCGCGGCCGGATTCACGAAATCGACGAAAAGTGAGCGGCGAGCCGGAGAGTTTCCTTAACTGATCTTCTATGTCGAGACGGGCTTGGAAATCGACGCATCCAGCCATCGGGATCAGGCCGTGCGCATTGGAGCGCGGCTGCGTTCGTTGCCGGCATCCGTAAGGTCGATGAGCGATGCCACAAAGGCTTCCCGTTCGCCGGACGGGAGGGGAGCCAGAAGACTCTCCTGAACTTCGCGTACAATCGGCGTCAGGCGCTCGAGCAATTTCCGACCGAGCGGCGTCAGACGCAATTGGTGCGCCCGGCGGTCTTTCGGATTGACGGTCTTCACCACGAAGCCTTTCTCGACCAGCCGGTCGACGACACCGCCCATGGTGACCCGATCATAGGCGATCAGCCCGGCGAGACGCGCTTGGTCCAGGCCCTCGTTCGGTGCGATGGCGCTCATGGCGGCGAACTGGACCTGGGTGATGTCGATGTCGGCCGCGGCGACCCGTTGGGCGAACATCGCAACAGAAATCTGATTCAGCCGCCGGATCAGGTGTCCGGGCATGGCGTGAATTTCAAGCATGGTCCCGCGCATCGGCCTCGGAAGCGGATTTCAGGGTGCCATGTCGCCGTGTACTTGACAAGTATACTTATAATAAGTATACTACCCAATAGATGCAGCGGCGATCGCGCTCACGTTCGCGGCCCTTGCATCGCCTTCGCCCCAAGCTGCCCGGCGGGGCGGGACAGGAGACAGCAACATGGCCAACGATCACCCCATCCTCATCGCGGGCGGGGGTATAGGCGGGTTGGCGGCGGCACTGGGACTGGCGCAGAAGGGGTTCAGGTCCCTGGTCCTGGAGCGGGCGCCTGAACTCGGCGAAATCGGTGCCGGTATCCAGCTTGGCCCCAACGCGTTCCATGTCTTCGACTTTCTGGGTATCGGAGAGACGGCCCGCAGCATGGCAGTCTACATCGACAGCTTGCGTCTGATGGATGCGATGGATGGCGAAGAGATCACCAACATTCCGCTGGACGAAGCCTTCCGCGCACGCTTCGGCAATCCCTATGCCGTCGCCCATCGGGGGGATCTGCATGGCGTGTTGCTCCAGGGCTGCCGGGACAGCGACCTGATCGATATACGCACATCGGCAGAGGTGGTGGGCTATATCCAGAACGGCGCGACCGCAACCGCAATACTGGCGGCAGGCGAGCGAGTTACCGGCAGGGCGCTGATCGGGGCGGACGGTCTATGGTCCAAAGTCCGAAAGCAGATGATCGACGACGATCCGCCCCGTGTTTCCGGCCACACGACCTACCGATCGGTCATCCCGATCGAGCGGATGCCCGAAGACCTGCGCTGGAATGCAGCCACTTTGTGGGCCGCGCCAAAGGTGCATCTGGTCCACTACCCGCTGAACGGCTGGAGAGCATTCAACCTCGTCATCACCTGCCACAACGGCGCGACGGAACCGGCAGCGGGTGTGCCGATTACGCATGATGAGGTGCGTGAAGGCTTCAAGCATGTCCACCCCAACGCACTGCAAATCATCGATCACGGCGACAACTGGAAATACTGGGTGTTGTGCGATCGTGAGCCGGTGAGCGACTGGGTCGACAGGCGCGTCGCGCTGCTCGGCGACGCAGCGCATCCCACCATGCAGTACATGGCTCAGGGTGCCTGCATGGCGATAGAAGACGGCGTCTGCCTGGCGCACTTGATGGAGGCGGGGGGAGGCGACCTCGATGCAGTCCTGCCGCTTTACAATGAGCAACGCCTGTTGCGCACCGCGCGGATCCAGATCCAGTCGCGCGCTCTTGGCGATCATCTGTACCACCCCACCGGCCCGCACTCCGCCCTGCGCAACGCCTACATCCGTTCCCGCACAACCGAACAATGGTACGACGCGCTGGATTGGCTGTATGGCTCGACGGGCGTTGAGTCGCGAGCGTTTTAGGTGCCGAAACCTTCTGCACCGCGTCCGGGACACGACCGCTCGGTCGACGGTCTGGCGACCTTCGGAGCGCCGGAACAGGCGGCATCCGACACGGCTGTTGGGTCTGGCTGACGATCCCTCGGCCACGCGCCGTCCGGCTCACCGTTTGAACGGCCGACGATTTGCTGGCAATTTCGGCGGGGTTCGCGTATAGGGCGGCCCTTCCGAAGACGATTCGAGACCGGGAGTGCCGCGCGATGAGCGGGGAGTGGACCCCAGACGGCTGGCGGTCGAAGCCGATCCGCCAGGTTCCCGACTATCCCGACGCCGAGGCGCTGGCCGAGGCTGAGGACCGGCTGCGCGGCTATCCGCCGCTGGTCTTCGCCGGCGAGGCGAGGCGCCTTCGGGCGCAGCTCGCCGAAGTGGCGGCGGGCAACGCATTCCTGCTGCAGGGCGGCGACTGCGCGGAGAGCTTCGCCGAGTTCCACCCCGACAACATCCGCGACACCTTCCGCGTGATCTTGCAGATGGCGGTGGTGCTGATCTTCGGCGGCGGACGCCCGGTGGTGAAGGTGGGGCGTCTCGCGGGCCAGTTCGCCAAGCCGCGCTCGGCCGATTTCGAGACCGTCGACGGAGTCGAGCTGCCGAGCTACCGCGGCGACATGATCAACGACATGCCGTTCGACGCCGGCGCCCGGACGCCCGAGCCGCGACGCATGGTGCGCGCCTACAACCAGTCGGCGGCGACGCTCAACCTGCTGCGCGCCTTCGCCCAGGGCGGCTATGCCGACCTGCACCAGGTCCACCGGTGGAACCTCGACTTCGTCTCCGCCGGGCCGGAGGCCGCGCGCTACGCCGATCTCGCCGACCGGATCGACGAGGCGCTGCGTTTCATGGAGGCCTGCGGAATAACGTCGGAGACCGTTCCCCACATCCGCGAGACCGAGCTCTACACCTCGCACGAGGCGCTGCTGCTGGGTTACGAGGAGGCGATGACCCGGGTCGATTCCACGACCGGCGACTGGTACGACACCTCCGCCCATCTGCTATGGATCGGCGACCGGACGCGCCAGCTCGACGGCGCGCATGTCGAATTCCTGCGTGGCGTCGCCAACCCGATCGGGCTCAAGGTCGGTCCGAGCTCGGAGGCCGACGATCTCCTGCGCCTGATCGACCGTCTCAACCCCGACGACACGCCCGGCCGGCTCACCCTCTATGCGCGCATGGGCGCCGACAAGGTGGCCGAGCTTTTGCCGCCGCTGGTCCGCGCGGTCAACGAGTCGGGACGGAGCGTGGTCTGGGCCTGCGATCCGATGCACGGCAACACGATCAAGGCGCAGAACGGTTACAAGACCCGGCGTCTCGAGGCGGTTCTCTCCGAGGTGCGCGACTTCTTCGCCATTCTTCGCGCCGAGGGCGCCCATCCGGGCGGCATCCATGTCGAGCTGACGGGTCAGAACGTCACCGAATGCATCGGCGGGGCGCGTGCGGTGACCGAGGCCAATCTCGCCGACCGCTACCACACCCATTGCGACCCGCGGCTGAATGCGAGCCAGTCGCTCGAGCTTGCCTTCGAAGTCGCCGAGGCGCTCAAGGCCGAGCGCGACAGGATCAACGGCAACGCCCGATCCGGCGCCGCGGCCGAATAGGCCGGGCGCCGCTGCCCCCGGCGGAGTCGAGATGACCGACGCGCTCAGCATCGCCCTCGCGCAACTCAACCCGACCGTGGGCGACGTGATCGGGAACGCTGCGCGCTTGCGGGAGGCCCGCGACGAGGCGGCCCGGCTCGGCGCCGACCTAGCGGTCGCTTCCGAACTCGCGCTTTCCGGCTACCCGCCCGAGGATCTCGTCGTGCGGCCGTCCTTTCAGGAGACCGTGCATCGCGAACTGGACACGTTGGCTGCCGAAACTGCCGATGGCGGGCCCGGACTCCTGGTCGGCGCGCCATGGACCGAGAACGGGTCGGTCTACAACGCCGCGGTCCTCCTCGACGGCGGCAGGATCGCCGATGTCCGGCGCAAATACGACCTCCCCAATTACGGCGTCTTCGACGAGAAGCGCGTGTTCTCCCCCGGGCCGCTGCCCGGCCCGGTCAATTTCCGCGGCGTGCGGCTGGGCGTGATGATCTGCGAGGACATGTGGACCGACGAGGTGACCGAGTGCCTCGAGGAGTCGGGCGCCGAAATCCTGATCGTCATCAACGGATCGCCCTTCGAGGTCGACAAGGCGGATGAGCGCCTCAACCTCGCGGTTGCGCGGGTCACCGAATCCCGCCTGCCCATCGTCTACGTCAACCAGGTCGGCGGGCAGGACGAGCTGGTGTTCGACGGAAGCTCCTTCGTGCTCGACGCCGACGCCGCGCTTAAGGGGCAAGCGCCGAGCTGGCGCGAGGAAATCCTGCCGACCTCCTGGCGGCGGGAGAACGGCGCCTGGCTCTGCGACACCGCCGAGCGCCACCCCCCGCCGGATGGGCTGGCCGCGATCTACGAGGCGATGACGCTGGGCTTGCGCGACTACGTGACCAAGAACGGGTTCCCGGGCGTCATCATCGGTCTGTCGGGCGGCATCGATTCGGCGCTCACAGCCGCGGTCGCGGCCGACGCGCTCGGACCGGAGCGCGTGCGCTGCGTGATGATGCCCTCGCCCTACACCTCGATCGAGAGCCTGGAGGACGCCGCCGGGACCGCGCGGCTGCTCGGCGTCGCCCTCGACGAGGTCTCGATCGAGCTTGCGATGGGCGCCTTCGACACCATGCTGAGCCCGCTGTTCGGCAACGCAGAGGCCGACACGACGGAAGAGAACATCCAGGCGCGCTCGCGCGGCATGGCCCTGATGGCGCTCTCCAACAAGACCGGCAACATGGTGCTCTCGACCGGCAACAAGTCGGAGATGTCGGTCGGATACGCCACGCTCTACGGCGACATGTGCGGCGGCTATTCGGTGCTCAAGGACGTCTACAAGACGACTGTCTTCGCGCTCGCCCGCTGGCGCAACGAGAATTTATTGCCGAGGATGCTCGGGCCGGAGGGTCGGGCGATCCCCGAGCGCGTCATCGTCAAGCCGCCCTCCGCCGAGCTCAAGCCCGACCAGCGCGACGACGACACGCTGCCGCCCTACGACACGCTGGATCGCATCCTCGACGGGCTGGTCGAGCGCGACATGGGCGTCGACGCGGTGGTCGACGAGGGGTTCGACCGGGCGCTGGTGCTCAGGGTCTGGCGGATGCTGCTCGGCGCCGAGTACAAGCGCCGCCAGGCGCCGCCCGGGGTCAAGATCACCCGCCGGTCGTTCGGCCGCGACCGCCGCTATCCCATCGTCAACGCCTTCCGGGGCCGGGACTGAGCCGGCGCGCAACGATGGCGATCTCGCTCTACAACACGCTGAGCCGGAGCAAGAAACGGTTCGAGCCCATCGATCCCGGCAATGTCCGCATGTATGTCTGCGGACCGACGGTCTACGACTACGCCCATATCGGCAATGCGCGCCCCGTCGTGGTCTTCGACGTGCTCTACCGGCTGCTGCGCCACGTCCATGGCGAGGGGTCCGTGACCTACGTCCGCAACATCACCGACGTGGACGACAAGATCATCGAGGCCGCGCGCGCCTCCGGCGAGCCGATCGACGCAATCACCGGGCGGTATTCGCAGGTCTTCCGCGACGACATGGCGGCGCTCGGCGCGCTGCCGCCAGATGTCGAGCCGAGGGCGACGGATCACATTGCCGAGATGATCGCGATGATCGGACGGCTGATCGGGAAGGGGCACGCCTACGGGGCCGAGGGACACGTGCTGTTCTCGGTCGCGACGATGGCCGATTACGGCAGGCTGTCCCGCCACGGACGGGACGAGCTGATCGCCGGTGCCAGGGTGGAAATCGCGCCCTACAAGCGCGACCCGGCGGATTTCGTGCTGTGGAAGCCGTCGGATGCCGACCAGCCCGGCTGGGGCAGCCCGTGGGGGTACGGCCGGCCCGGCTGGCATCTCGAATGCTCGGCGATGTCGAGGAAGCATCTCGGCGAGACCTTCGACATCCACGGCGGCGGGCAGGACCTGATCTTCCCGCACCACGAGAACGAGATCGCCCAGTCGACCTGCGCCCACGGCGGGAAGTTCGTCAATCTCTGGATGCATAACGGCTACGTCACCGTGGATGGCGAGAAGATGTCGAAGTCGCTCGGCAATTTTCACACCGTCCACGACCTGCTCGACCGCGCGCCGGGCGAGGCGATCCGGCTTGCCCTGCTCACCGCGCAGTACCGCCAGCCGCTCGATTTCTCGCTCGACGGGCTCGACCGGGCGAAGAGCGCGCTCGACCGTCTCTACACGGCACTTGCCAGCGCGAGCGAGGTCAAGGCGGAGTCCGACGCCGACGCCGCCGGACCGGTGATCGAGGCGCTTTCGGACGATCTCAACACGCCGAAGGCGCTGGCCGAGATGCACGCGCTTGCAGGCCAGCTCAACCGCGGCGGCTCCGATGAGGAGCGGGCGCGCGCCAAGGCGGGCCTCCTGTTCGCGGGCGAGCTGACGGGGCTGCTCGCGCAGGATCCGGGGAGCTGGCTCAAGGGCGAGGGCGGCGAGGACACGATCGAGATTCTGGTCGCCGCGCGGTGCCGGGCGCGCACGGAGAGGGACTTCGCGGAGGCGGACCGGATCAGGGATGAGCTGATGAGCATCCACAACGTGGTCGTCGAGGACCGCCCCGACGGCACCAGCGAATGGCGGCGGGCATGAGCGGCGAACGTATCTGGCTTTTCGATTCGACCCTGCGCGACGGCGCGCAGACGCAGGGCGTCGATTTCGGCGTCGCCGACAAGGCCGCGGTGGCGCGCGCGCTCGACCGGCTCGGCATCGACTACGTGGAGGGCGGCTGGCCGGGCGCCAACCCGACCGACGATGCGTTCTTCGCGGAGCCGCCGGCACTCGCCAAGGCGAAATTCACCGCCTTCGGGATGACGCGGCGGCCGGGCCGCAGCGCCGAGAACGACCCGGGGCTGGCGGCGCTGGCGAACGCGAAGGCGCCGGCCGTCTGCATCGTCGGCAAGACCTGGGATTTCCACGTCGAGCAGGCGCTCGGCGTGTCGCTGGACGAGAACGTCACGATGATCGCCGAGTCGATCGCCCATCTCGCGGCGGCGAAGGACGAGGCGATGTTCGACGCCGAGCATTTCTTCGACGGCTACAAGGCGAACCCCGACTTCGCGCTCGCCTGCGTGAAGGCCGCCCACGAGGCGGGCGCACGGTGGGTGGTGCTGTGCGACACCAACGGGGGCACGCTGCCGCACGAGGTCGAGCGGATCGTGGGCGAGGTGGCGGACCATATCCCCGGCGGCGCGCTCGGCATCCACTGCCACAACGACACCGAGAACGCGGTCGCCAACAGCTTGGCCGCCGTGCGCGCCGGCGCCCGCCAGGTCCAGGGCACGCTCAACGGGCTCGGCGAGCGCTGCGGCAACGCCAACCTGATCTCGCTGATCCCGAGCCTGGTGCTCAAGATGGGCTACGAGACCGGGATCGACGAGGGAGGGCTCGCCGAGCTCACCCCGGTCTCGCGGTTGGTCGACGAGCGGCTCAACCGGCCGCCGCTGCGCAACGCGGCCTATGTCGGCGCGTCCGCCTTCGCTCACAAGGGCGGGCTGCACGTGTCCGCGATCGAGAAGGATCCCCGGACCTACGAGCACATCGACCCGGCGCTGGTCGGCAACGAGCGCCAGATCGTGGTCTCCGACCAGGCCGGGCGGTCCAACATCCTCGCCCGGTTCCGCAAGATCGGGCTCGACATCGACCCGAAGAACCCCAAGCTGCCGCGCCTGCTGGAAGAGGTGAAGCGGCGCGAGTTCGAGGGCTACGCCTATGACGGGGCCGGCGCGAGCTTCGAGTTGCTGGCGCGGCGCACGCTGGGTTCGGTGCCCGAGTTCTTCCGGCTGCACAGTTTCCGGGTCTTCGACGAGCGGCGCTGGAACGCGCGCGGCGAGCTGATCACCCTGTCCGAGGCCACGGTCAAGGTGGATATGGGGAACGCCCGCCACATGGCGGTGGCCGAGGGGAACGGGCCGGTCAACGCGCTCGACGGCGCGCTGCGCAAGGTGCTGATCCCGTTCTATCCCGGGCTCGGCGCGCTCCGGCTGGTCGACTACAAGGTGCGCATCCTGACCCCCGGCGACGGCACCGCGGCGGTCACGCGGGTGATGATCGAGAGCGCGGACGACGACGGCGAGAACTGGGCCGCGGTCGGCGTTTCGACCAACGTGATCGACGCCTCCTTCAACGCGCTCAACGACTCGATCACCTACAAGCTGATGCGCGACGGCGTCGGCGCCGCCTGATGGCGGGCACCGACCGCAGCCGCCGCGCGGTCTCCTCGGCCGATTCCGGCGCGCCCGCGGTGGTCCTGGTCGAGCCGCAGCTCGGCGAGAACATCGGCGCGGCGGCGCGTGCGATGCTCAATTTCGGGCTGACCGACATGCGCCTCGTGTCGCCGCGCGGCGACTGGCCCAACCAGAAGGCGATCAATACCGCGTCCGGGGCCGAGGCCGTACTCGACGAAGCAAGTGTGTTTCCGACGACCGAGGAGGCGATCGGCGACATCCGCCACGTGCTCGCCACCACCGCGCGGGTGCGCGACATGGTGAAGCCGGTGCTCACCCCGCGCGCGGCGGCCCGCCGGCTGCGCCAATTCCATAACAGGGGCGAACGCGCGGCCCTCCTGTTCGGTCGCGAGAAGAGCGGGCTCCACAACGACGACGCGGCGCGCGCCGAGGCGCTGGTGATCGTGCCGGCCAACCCGGCCTATTCCTCGATCAACCTCGCCCAGGCCGTGCTGCTGATCGGCTACGAATGGTTCCAGGCCGACCCGGCGCTCGAGGAGGGGGACGGCCGGCTTGTCCGAAAGGGCGCCCAGGCCGCCACCCAGCAGGAGATACAGGACCTGTTCGCCCATCTCGAGGCCGAGCTCGACAATTGCGGGTTTCTCTACCCGCCCGACAAGCGGCCGCGCATGGTGCGCAACATCCGCAACATCTTCACCCGCGCGGACCTGACCGACCAGGAGGTGCGCACCCTCAGGGGCATCGTCGCCGGGCTGACCGGCAGGCGCGCAGGGGAGACCGCCGGCGATGAGTGAGCTGGCGCCCGGTATGCGCGTGCGCCACCCGGGGCAGCCGGACTGGGGTCTCGGCCAGGTCCAGTCGGTCGACGGCGCCCGCGTGACGGTCAATTTCGAGCACGCGGGCAAGCTCCTCATCAACACCGAGGTCGTTGCACTGGAGGTCGTTGTCGCGCTTCCGTGAACGGGCCCCGGACGCCGGCGCCCACCCTTTCGCCGGCAACCCTTGGCTGAGTCTTGCTTTACCGGGTCTCCTCTCTGGCGTAGCATCGTCGCGTAGGCTGGAGGACCACGCGATGACGAAGGGCGAGGAGGTCCGCCCTGTATTGATCTTGAAACTCGGGCCGGACAAAGTGCCGGCCCAAGTGTTTCTCAGGGCGGTGCGCACCTTCACCGACATTTTGGCCGATCTCGCGCGGGAGGCGAGATCGGATGCAAGGGCGGTCGGATGGGAGGTTTCCGTCGGGAAAGGCAGTCAAGTCCTGAGAGCCGAAGTCGGTCGGGACACCGCGATCGATGTCGCACGAAGCGTTCTCGCCATGATCCAGCGTCCACCACCCAGGGTAAGGCGACGATTCCGGGAATTGTCTAGGCTTCCCGTGGAGGACACGCAGCTATGGGCAGGAGACAACCGCAACGACCTGTTGCAGGAGGTCGAGACGGAACCGCCTGAGCCCTTCCACGAATACGGAACCATCGAAGGAGAACTTTCCACCCTGAGCAACAGGGGCGGGCCGCACTTCACGATCTATGAGCCGATTTGGGATACCGGCGTGCGCTGCACCGTCCCCGATGCGCTCGTGGCGTCAATGCAGGAGATGTGGACCAAGCGCGTGGCGGCGCATGGCCTGATCCATTATGACGCGGAGGGCCATCCGCTGAGCATCAGAGCCGAACAGGTCGAGCTCTTTCCGTACGACGAGACACCCATAGGGGAATTTCGCGGGCTTCTCTCTACGGATTGATGGTCGAGCGTAGGTATTGGGACTCGGACTGTTTTCTCGGCCGGCTGCAAGAGGAGCCGGACAAGGCCGATAAGTGCGGCGATGTCCTGACCCTCTGCGAGCGCGGCGAATTAGAGATCGTCACCAGCGCTCTCACCATCGCGGAAGTCCTGATGCTACGGCCCAAGGACGCGCTTCCGGAAGAGCGGCGCGCCAAGGTCGAAGCCCTCTTTGCCAAGAAGTTCATCCACACGATCACCCTAACGCGCCGCATTGCCGAATCGGCACGAGATCTGGTCTGGGATCATGGAATTGCCCCGAAGGACGCCGGTCATGTGGCCTCAGCGATCGCGGCGAAAGCCGACGTGCTCAATACCTTCGATAGGGCGCTGATAGGCAAGAGCACACAGGCGGGCGACTCGCTGGTGATCGAAGAGCCGAGCGTACCGGAGCCGGAGTTGGACCTTGAATGACCTCAAAACCGAACCCCAGCGTCACCGCCTCGCCGAGGCTGCCCGCAACGCTGACGTGGATATCGACCAATGAAACCGTGCTTGTGCGGCTGCGGTGAGGCGGTGACCCCGGGCCGGAAATTCCGCCCGGGGCACGACCGGAAGCTGAGATCGGCCATCGAGAGAGCGGCAGGAGGCCTGGAAGCCCTCAGGGAGTTGGTCGAAGCCCACATCGGTCGCCCTATCGGCAGCGGCGCATAATTGCCGGCGGCGGTGCATAGCACGTATTCCCCGATATTTTGACGGCGACCCGTACGAACCGCTAGGTTCCCCGCACAACAGGTTGGCAGCTTGGGGAGCCCGACGAAGTCATGGCGGAAGGCGCGCGGGTGGTTCGCGCATATGGGCATCCCGGTTCGGCGCGAACCCGGGCGCGGCCCCAGACCAAGGGACGCCAGGTCGACCCGGCGGCAGCCGGACGGGTGCGCGCGCTGCTCGGCGGCCTGCCACGGCGGCGCGACCTCCTGATCGAGCACCTGCATCTGATCCAGGATTCACAAGGCTGCCTCGCACCGGACGACATGGCGGCGCTGGCGGACGAGATGAAACTCTCCCTCACCGAGGTCTACGAGGTCGCGACGTTCTACGCCCATTTCGACGTGCTGGGCGACGACGACCCGCGCCCGCCGCCCCTCACGGTCAGGGTCTGCGACTCGCTCACCTGCGAGATGATGGGCGCGGAAGCGCTGATCGAGTCCCTGGTGAAGAGCGTCGGCGAGGGAGTCCGGATCGTCCGCGCGCCCTGCATCGGCGCCTGCGACCGCGCGCCGGCGGCCGAGGTTGGCCACAACCAGATGTCGGACGTGACGCCGGAACGGATCGCTGCCGCCATCGCCGACGGCAGGACCGAGCCCGAGATTCAGGAATATGTCGGGTTCGACGACTACGTGGCGGGTGGCGGCTACGCGCTGCTCGGGGAGTGCCGCGACGGCACCCGGTCCATGGAGAGCGTGATCGAGGCGCTCGAGGACTCGAGCCTGCGCGGGCTCGGCGGCGCCGGTTTCCCCACCGGGCGGAAATGGACCTTCGTTCGCGCCGAGCCGCGCCCGCGCTACCTCGCGGTGAATGCGGACGAGGGCGAGCCGGGCACCTTCAAGGACCGCTACTTCCTGGAGACCGATCCGCACCGTTTCCTCGAAGGCATGCTGATCGCCGACTGGGCGGTCGAGGCGGAAGAGACCTACATCTACTTGCGCGACGAATACCCGGTCGCGCGCGAGATCCTGATCCGGGAGATCGACCGTCTGGAGCGCGAAGGGATCGCCCGTCCGGGCTCGATCGTGCTCAGGCGGGGCGCGGGCGCCTATATCTGCGGCGAGGAATCGGCGATGCTCGAAAGCATCGAGGGCAAGCGCGGCCTGCCCCGGCACAAGCCGCCCTTCCCCGCCCAGGTCGGGCTGTTCGGCAAACCGACGCTGATCAACAACGTCGAGACGCTCTACTGGGTGCGCGACATCCTCGCGAACGGCGCGGACTGGTTCGCCGGCAAGGGCCGCAACGGGCGCAAGGGGCTTCGCACCTTCTCCGTCTCCGGCCGGGTGAGGGAGCCCGGGGTCAAGATCGCCGAGGCCGGAATCACTGCGCGGGAGCTGATCGACGAATATTGCGGCGGGATGGAGGACGGCCACCGTTTCAAGGGCTACCTGCCGGGCGGCGCCTCCGGCGGCATCCTGCCTGCGAGCATGGCGGACATCCCGCTCGACTTCGGCACCCTCGAGGAGCATGGCTGCCTGATCGGGTCGGCGGCGGTGATCGTGCTTTCGGACCGAGACTCGGCGGCGGACGCGGCGCTCAACCTGATGCGTTTCTTCGAGGACGAGAGCTGCGGCCAGTGCACCCCCTGCCGCGCCGGATGCGAGAAATCGGTCGGTCTGATGCGCCGGCCGAAATGGGACGAGGCGTTGCTGCGGGAGCTGAGCCGGGCGATGATCGACGCCTCGATCTGCGGACTCGGCCAGGCCGCGCCCAACGGGCTGCTGTCGGCGCTCAAGCATTTCCCCCAGGACATACCGGACGGATAGGCCATGCCGAAGGATCAGGAAGCCGGGGTCGTTTTCACCCTCGACGGGGAGACCGTCACCGCCCAGCCGGGCGAGACGATATGGCAGGTCGCGCGACGTCTCGGTATCGAGATCCCCCATCTCTGCTACTCGCCCGAGCCGGACTACCGCGCCGACGGGAATTGCCGCGCCTGCATGGTCGAGATCGAGGGCGAACGCGTGCTCGCCGCGTCCTGCATCCGCATGCCGAGCGAGGGCATGACCGTCGACACCGCCTCCGAACGCGCGGCCTCGGCGCGGCGCATGGTGTTCGAGCTCCTGATCGCCGACCAGCCCGGGCGCGAGGAAGCTCACGACGCGGACTCCAGCCTGTGGCAGTGGGCCGACCGGATCGGCGTCTCGGACAGCCGCTTCGGTCGCAAGGCGGCGCCCGACGCCGATCCGAGCCACCCGGCGATGGCGGTCAACCTGGATGCCTGCATCAACTGCACGCTCTGCGTCCGGGCCTGCCGCGAGGTCCAGGTCAACGACGTGATCGGCATGGCCCATCGTGGCAGCCACGCCAAGATCGTCTTCGATTTCGACGACCCGATGGGCGACAGTACCTGCGTAGCCTGCGGCGAATGCGTCCAGGCCTGTCCGACCGGTGCGTTGATGCCGGCGGCGATGATGAAGGAGGACGGCCCCGGCGCCGTCACGCCCGACCGCACGGTCGACAGCCTGTGTCCCTATTGCGGCGTCGGCTGCCAGCTCACCTACCACATCAAGGACGACCGGCTGGTCAAGGTCGAGGGGCGGGACGGCCCGGCCAATCACGGCAGGCTGTGCGTCAAGGGCCGGTTCGGGTTCGACTACGTGCACCATCCGCAGCGCATCCTCACGCCGATGATCCGGAGGGAGGGCGTCGGCAAGGACGACCTCGAAAGCCTCGACCCGGCGAACCCGCTGGCGCTGTTCCGCGAAGCGAGCTGGGAGGAGGCGCTCGACGCCGCCGCGGCCGGTCTCGCCCGCATCCGCGACACCCAGGGCGGCAACGCGCTCGCCGGGTTCGGCTCGGCCAAGGGCTCGAACGAGGAGGCCTATCTGTTCCAGAAGCTGGTGCGGGCAGGCTTCGGGACCAACAACGTCGATCACTGCACCAGGCTCTGCCACGCCTCGTCGGTCGCGGCGCTGATGGAGACCATCAACTCGGGCGCCGTCACCGCGCCGTTCTTCGAATGCGCCAATTCGGACGTAATCATCGTCATCGGCGCCAACCCGACGGTGAACCACCCGGTCGCGGCGACGTTCTTCAAGAACGCGGCCCAGGTCGGCAAGACCCTGATCGTCATGGACCCGCGCGGCCAGGCGCTCAGCCGGCACGCGACGCACATGCTCCAGTTCAAGCCCGGCACCGACGTCGCGCTCTTGAACGCGATCATGAACGTCATCGTCGCCGAGGGGCTGCACGATCCGGACTATATCGAGCGCCACACCGAGGGGTTCGAGGCGCTGAAGGCCCATATCGAGCCTTTCACGCCCGAGGAGATGGCGCCGATCTGCGGCATCGACGCCGGGACCATCCGCACGGTCGCGCGCAAATACGCGACCGCGCCGGCCTCGATCGTCTTCTGGGGCATGGGCATCTCGCAGCACGTCCACGGCACCGACAACGCGCGCTGCCTCATCTCGCTCGCGCTGATGACCGGCCAGGTCGGAAGGCCCGGCACCGGGCTGCACCCTTTGCGCGGGCAGAACAACGTGCAGGGCGCGTCGGATGTCGGGCTGATCCCGATGTTCTACCCCGACTACCGCTCGGTCGCGGGGGACGACATCCGCGAGACCTTCGAGACCGCGTGGAAGACCTCGCTCGACCCGAATCGCGGGCTCACCGTGGTCGAGATCATGAACGCGATCCACGCTGGCGAGATCCGCAGCATGTACATCATGGGCGAGAACCCGGCGATGTCCGATCCCGACGTCGGCCACGCCCGCGAGGCGCTCGCGATGCTGGATCATCTCGTCGTGCAGGAGCTGTTCCTGACCGAGACCGCCTATTTCGCCGACGTGCTGCTGCCGGCATCCGCCTTCCCCGAGAAGGACGGCTCCTACACCAACACCAACCGCCAGGTGCAGATCGGCCGCGCCGCGCTGCCCATGCCGGGCGAGGCAAGGCAGGATCTTTGGATCGTGCAGGAAATCGCGCGCCGCCTCGGCCTCGACTGGTCCTATGACGGCCCGGCCGACGTGTTCGCCGAGATGCACGAGCTGATGCCCTCGCTCAACGGCATTTCCTGGGAGCGGCTCGAGCGCGAGGACTCGGTCACCTACCCCGTCGCCTCGTTCGACGTGCCGGGCGACGACGTGATCTTCGGCGACGGCTTCCCGACCGCCAGCGGGCGCGGCAAGTTCGTGCCCGCGTCGGTGTCGCCGCCGGACGAGGTGCCCGATGCGGACTTCCCGATGATCCTGACCACGGGCCGCGTGCTGGAGCACTGGCATACCGGCGCGATGACCCGGCGCGCCGGCGTGCTCGACGCCATCGAGCCCGAGGCGATCGCCCATCTCGCACCGGCCGACCTCGACCGGCTCGGGCTCTCTCCGGGCGCCCGGATCCGGGTCGAGACGAGGCGCGGGGCGATCGAGCTGATCGGCCGGGTGGACAGGGACGTGCCGAGCGGGGTGGTGTTCATCCCGTTCTGCTTCACCGAGGCCGCGGCCAACCTGCTGACCAACGACGCGCTCGACCCGTTCGGCAAGATTCCCGAGTTCAAGTTCTGCGCCGCCCGGGTCGAGGCGGTGCCGACCAACGAGCCCGCGGTGGCCTGACGGAGAGCGCCATGTATCTGCGCGATTGCTGGTATGTCGCGGCCTGGGACCGCGAGGTCGGACGCGAGCCGCTGGCGCGAACGTTTCTCGGCCAGCCGGTGGTGCTCTACCGCCGCGAGGATGGAACCCCGGTCGCGCTGGAGGACCGCTGCTGCCACCGCAACCTGCCGCTCTCGATGGGGAGCGTGCAGGGCGACAATCTCCAGTGCGGCTATCACGGTCTGACCTTCGACCCCGCCGGGACCTGCATCCTGGTGCCTGGCCAGTCGACGATCCCGCCGGGCGCCCGGGTGCGGAGCTTCCCGGTCCGCGAGCGGCATCGCTGGATCTGGATATGGATGGGCGATCCCGCCCGCGCCGACGAGACGGCGATCCCGGATCTCTTCTGGAACGACGGTCCGGACTGGCGGACGACCGGCGACTATCACCCGGTCGCGGCCGAATACCGGCTCCTGACCGACATCCAACTCGATGCGACGCATGTGACCTACGTCCATCCCGACACGCTCGGCAGCGACGCCGTCCAGGCCACCCCGCCGGAGGTCGAACGCAAGGACGGGCGGATCGCGATCTCGCGCTGGCTGCTCGGCGTCGAGGCGCCGCCGATCTGGAAGGTTGCCGGCGGGTTCGCGGGGCCGGTCGACCGCTGGATCCTGGCGACCTTCGTGCCGCCCACCGGCTGCATCTTCGACATCGGTGCGGCGGAGGCCGGCACCGGCGCGCCCGAGGGCGACCGAAGCCGCGGCATCACCAACCGGACGTCGCATTTCTCGACGCCGGAGGGCGAGTCGTCCTGCCACTATTTCTGGCTGTTCGCGCGCAACTACCGGCTGGACGACGGCGATCTCGACACCCGCCTCCACCCCGGCGTCCACCAGACCTTCCGGGAGGATGTCGACGCGGTGGAGGCGCAGCAGCGCGGGATCGACGCGCGACCCGGCGCGGTCCAGATCGACGTCAACGCCGACAAGCCCACGATCCAGGCCCGCCGGCTGCTGGCAAGCCTGATCGAGGGAGAAACCGCGGCCTATTCGGCATCGGCGGCCGAATAGACCTCGTCGCCGGCGAGGAAGGTGCGGAGCGGGCGCGTTTCCCTGATCTCGTCCTCCGGGCAGGTCAGCGGGTCGCGGTCGAGGATCGCGAAATCGGCATCCATGCCCGGGGCGATCGCGCCGCGCCGGTCCTCGTCCCAGGTGAGCATGGGGCCAGTCCGGGTCATCAGCCGCAGCGCCTCCTCGCGGGTGAGGAAGCTTTCCCCCAGGCGCGCATCCAGGTCGGCCGCGTAGCGGGTCAGGGCCGACCACATCGCCCAGAACATCGACACCGGCACGTTGTCCGACGACAGCGCGACCGGAATGCCGGCGTCCAGCACGCGGCGGATCGGCGTCCCTTCGGCGCCGAGCTCGGCGAGCCCGAGGCGGGTCGCCGCGTGGTACATGAAATTGGGGGTGATCGTGACGATAAGGCCGAGCGCCTCGATCCGCCGCAGCTGGTCGTCCGTCGCCCGCGACAGATGCATGATCACCCATCGCTTGCCCGCGATCGGAACCTTGTCGTCGACCGCCTCATAGGCACGCAGCAGCGACTCGATGTCGTAGGCGATGCAGGCGAGCCGGATACCGAGTCCGGCGGCGAGGGTGGCGATCTCGACCAGCCGGTCGAAGGCGACCGACTGGTAGAAATGCCCGGCCCATTGCTCGTACGGATAGCCGGCCGCGATGATGCGGGCGACGTTCGGATCGCCGAAATCGAGACAGATCCCATCCGTCGTGAGATTCCCCCGGCGTTCCCCCGGCGCCGCGATCCGGTCCGCCCAGGAGCGCAGGTAATCGCCCACGCCGCGGTCGTCGATCGCTGCGCTCGGCACGCTGAGGGTGGTCGCGAGGCGGACGGTGAGATCGCCTGCCTCGTCCGCCCGGCGGTAGCTCTCGACGATCGCGGGAGTCAGGCCGTGGCCCTCATAGCCCGCCGTCGTGCCCGCTGCGTTGTAGAGGCGGGGGGAAGTCCGGGCCGCCTCAAGCCGATCCTCGAAGGTGAAGCGCGGCAGGCAGCCGAACAGGGTGTATTCGAGGATCGGCGCGCGGTTGGTCTCGCGCATCACCCCGGTGGGCTCGCCGGAAGCGTCGCGCTCGATCCCGGTTCCGTGCGGCGCCCGGGTGTCGCGGTCGATGCCGGCGAGTGCGAGCGCGGCCGAGTTGGCGACCGACGGGAAAGGCGGCACGCCCCACCAGCCCCAGATGCTCCGGATCAGGACCGGATTGTCGGGCGCGGCGGCGTCGAGGTCGTGCCGGTCGGGAAACCGGCCTTCCGCGAGCTGGTCCGGCTCGCTGACGTAGCGCGGCATGCCGTGCTTGGGCGCGAGCTCCATCGGCATGAGCACGATCCATTCGCCGGGAGGCGTCCGCGCCGCCGCCTCGCGCACGACCTCGACGATCTCCGCGACCGAGGCGAGGCTCTCGATCGGGATTCCGCCGCGGGCTTTCAGCCCCTCGCGGTCCATGTGCGGATGGGCGTCGAAGATGCCGGGCGTCACCGTGCGGCCGCCCGCGTCGAGAATGCGGGTTTCCCGCCCGCGGTTGCGCAACATCCCGGCCGAGGCGCCGACCGCTTCGATCCGCCCGCCCCGGACCGCGAACGCCTCTGCCTCCGGCCGCGCCGGATCGAGGGTGAGCACCCGTCCGTTGTGGAGGATGAGATCGGGTTCGGCCATCGTCGGGTCCCGCAGTGGAAAACACCGCAGGATCTGCGGATGCGCCGGCGTGAGCAACACCTGAGCGGAGGCGATCCTTCGATACGCGGCTTCGCCGCTACTCAGGATGAGGGAGAGGTTGTGGGCGGCCGAAAACCCCCCTCATCCCGAGTAGGCGCGCCAGCGCCGTATCGAGGGACGCGCCCTCCCGTGTTAAGAGCGACGATGTGCCAACGGGGTTGTGCGCGCCTGGCCTGAAGGGACAGAATCGGCGGGCCACGGAGGAAGGACGAGACATGTTCCTGCTTAACGCCTGGTATGTCGCGGCGCTCGCGCGCGATCTCGGCGAGGAGCTGGCGGCGCGGACGATCTGCAAGGAACCGGTCGTGCTGTTCCGGACTTCGGACGGAGCGCCCGCGGCGCTCGCCGACCGGTGCTGCCACCGCTACCTGCCGCTCTCGCTCGGCGTCAATCTCGGCGACCGCATCCGCTGCGGCTACCACGGGCTCGAATTCGATGCCTCCGGCGCCTGCGTCGCGGTTCCCGGCCAGTCGACGATCCCGCCGGGAGCGGCGGTCCGGTCCTATCCGGCGGTCGAGCGGCACGGCTTCGTCTGGATCTGGCCGGGCGATCCCGCCCTCGCGGACGAGGCGACGATTCCGGACTATCGCTGGAATGCCGATCCTGCCTGGGCGCCGCCCGGGGCGCAGACCATCGGCGGCGCGGCGGAGGTCGGCTGTCATTACATGCTGTCGATCGACAACCTGCTCGACCTCACGCACGAGATCTACATCCACCAGTCGACGCTGGCCGCGGATTCGATAACCGACAACCCGATGAGGACCGTCCGCACCGACTCCTCGGTCTCCATCGAGCGCTGGATGATCGGCGAGGATCCCGGCGTGCTGTGGAGCAAGGCGCTCTGGGGCGATGCTCCGCCCGAGATCAGACGCGCCGACCGCTGGCAGATCGTCCACTACTTCCCGCCGTCGCACACGCTGCTCGATGTCGGCGCGGCCCTGACCGGCACCGGCGCTCCGGAAGGCGACCGTGCCCGGGCCGCCGAGGCGCGGATCGCGATCACGCTGACCCCGATCGACGAGACGCGCTCGGTCTATTACTGGATGTTCCCCAACAACTTCACCCGCGACTCCGCGATGGCGGATTGGCTTCAGGGCGCGATCTCGGGCGCCTATGTCGAGGACTTCACGGCGCTGGAGGCGCAGCAGAAATCGATGAACGGGCGCGCCGACGCGTGGAAGATCGACGTGAACGCCGACGCCGGCCAGCTCGCCGCGCGCAAGCTGCACGACCGCCTGATCGCCGAGGAGCGGGCCCGCGTGAGCGCGGCGGCCTGACGGTGGCCAGGCTCGCCCTGACGGTCAACGGAGCGGTCCGCGAGGTCGAGGCGGACGCCGATACGCCTCTGATCTACGTGCTGCGCAACCGGCTCGGGCTGATGGGCGCCAAGCTCGGATGCGGGCTGGAGCAATGCGGCGCCTGCGCGGTGATCGCCGACGGCGAGAAGGTGTTGAGCTGCGTCCGCGCCGTGTCCGAATTCGAGGGCAGCGAGATCGTCACCGTCGAGGGGCTCGGCGACAACGGCGAGCTCGGCCCCGTGCAGCGCGCGTTTCTCGAAGAAAACGCCGCGCAGTGCGGCTATTGCACGAGCGGCCTGGTCGTCGCGGTCGCCAATTACCTGGAGACTGCCCCCGATCCCGACCGGACCGGGGCGATCGAGGCGCTCGACGGACATCTCTGCCGCTGCGGCGCGCATCCGGACGTGCTGAGAGCCATCGATCGTCTCCTCGCCGAGGGCTCCGATGGCGTCTAACCCGAGCATCGCCAACAACCCCGCGCTCGACCGGTGGCTCGCCATCGGTGCCGGCGAGACCGTCGTCGTCCGCAGCGGCAAGGTGGATATCGGGCAGCGGATATCGACCGCGGTGGCGATGCTGGTGGCCGACGAGCTCGACATCGACCCCGCCCGGGTGGAGACGGTGCGCACCGAGACCGGGCTTTCCCCCGACGAAGGGATCACGTCGGGCAGCTACTCGATGACCCAGACCGGGCATGCCGTTCGGCTGGCGGCCGCGACCGCCCGGCGTCACCTGCTGGAACGCGCCGCGCGGGCGCTCGATGTCGATCCCGCCACGCTGGAGGTCGACGACGGGAGGATCCATTCGCGCGCCACCAACCGGACGACCAGCTATTGGGAACTCGCGGAGGGCAAGCCTTTCGGGATCGACATCGACCCGGACGCGCCGCTCAAACCGCGCGAGGCGCTGCGCCATGTCGGCGGCGCGGCGGTGGCGCGGGACATGGAGGATATCGTCCGCGGCCGGCCGTACTTCCTCCACGATATGACGCTCCCCGGCATGCTGCACGCGCGGGTGGTGCGCCCGCCGCATTACCATGCCCGGTTCGCCGGACTCGATCCGACGGTGCTCAGCCGACTCAGCGGGGAAGGCGTTCAGGTGGTGCGCGACGGCAGCTTCCTCGCCGTGGCCGCTGACGACGAATATCGCGCGGTAAAGGCTGCCGAACGCCTCGCGGCCGCGATCGTGTGGGACAAGGGCGACGGGCTTCCGTCGCGCGACATCTATGACAGCCTGCGCGCCAACGAACGGGTCAGCCTTCCCGTCGTCGACGGCGCGCCGGTCGAGGCCCCGGTACCGCCGCTCGGCGATCCGCCGGAAGGCGCCACGGTCACGCTGGAAGCGCGCTACGAGCGGCCCTACCAGATGCACGCCTCGCTCGGCCCCTCCGCCGCGATGGCGGAATCCGCCGACGGACGGCTCACCGTCTTCTCGCACAGCCAGGGGATTTATTTCCTGCGCGCCGCGCTCGCCGAGACCTTCGACATGGCGCCCGACGAAATCCGCATCGTCCACGCCCCGGGAGCCGGCTGCTACGGCCATAACGGCGCCGACGATGCCGCGCTCGACGCGGCGATCGTGGCCCGCGCGATCCCCGGCCGGCCGGTGCTGCTCAAATGGACGCGCGAGGAAGAGCACGCATGGGAGCCTTACGGGACCTGCATGTCGACGGATCTGCGGGCGAGCCTGAACGCGGACGGAAAGATCGCCGTCTGGTCGCATGAGAGCTTCGGCGACACCTTCATGATGCGGCCGCGCTCGGGACCCGACAAGGTCGGTCCGGCGCGCCTGCTCTCCACGCGTTTCCTCGCCGATCCGCTGACCCCGCCGGTCATGGGCCCCGCGATGGGGCCGCATATCGGCATCCACCGCAATCTCGATCCGCTCTACGACCTGCCGGGGAAGCGGCTGGTCAAGCATCTGGTGCGCGGCATGCCGCTCCGCGTCTCGGCCCTGCGCTCGCTCGGCGCCTACGCCAACGTCTTCGCCATCGAATCCTTCATGGACGAGCTCGCCGGGACGGCGGGCGTCGATCCGGTCGCCTTCCGCCTCGATCACCTGTCCGACCCGCGCGCCCGGGCGGTCATAGAGGCGGCGGCCGAGCGCCTCCCCCCGGCGGGCGCGGACTGCCCGGAGGGGCGCGGGCGTGGGATCGCGTTCTCCCGCTACAAGAACATTGCCGCCTACGCCGCCGTCGTCATGGAGGTCTCGGTGACGGATTCCGCGGAGATCCGGCTGGAGCGCTGCGCCATAGCCGCCGACGCCGGGGAGATCGTCGACCGCGCCGGCTTCGCGGCTCAGCTCGAGGGCGGGGCGATCCAGGCGGCGAGCTGGACCCTGCACGAGGCGGTCACGTTCGATGGCGGCGGCATTACCAGCCGCGACTGGGATTCATACCCGATCCTCGGCTTCGACAACGTGCCGGAGTTCGAAACCGTCCTGGTCGACCCGGGGCGTGAGCCGTTTCTCGGCGCCGGCGAGGCCACCGCCGGTCCCACCGCCGCCGCCATCGCCAACGCGGTCCATGCGGCGACCGGGTTGAGGCTGAGGCGGATCCCCTTCACCCCCGACGCGGTGCGCGCCGCCGCGCTGACCTGAAGCGGATACGCCTCGGGCCATTCCCCCGGCGTCAGCAGTCCGATTCCGTCAGGAGGGACCAGGCGAGGGCCCTGGCCTCCTCCTCGGTCTCCGCGATCCGGTCGTCCGGGATCCGGTCGAGGACGTCGAAGGCGAAAAGGGGGCCGCGGATACTGTCGTTGAGGCCGCAGACGACGATCTCGGTGCGGGTCTGCTTCGCGCGGTCGATGACCTGGGCCAGCAGGTGAGCGGCGCTGTCGTCGATGTGGGTGGCCCTGGAAAGGTCGAAGATCACGACATCGTGGTCGCGGATGTCCGCGCCGATCAGGGCGATCAGCTTGCGCGAGGACGACACCGTGAAGGAGCCGCGAAAGGCCACCAGCCCTATTCGTGCCGTGAAATCGTCCGGCGCCTCCGCGCTGAAGGTTCTGTCGAGAAGCGGCGTCGAGATCACGCTGTCGAGCTCCAGCGACTCCAGCCGGGCGGCGTTCACGACGTTGGCAGCAATAACCCCGAATATGATCGCGAAGACAGGATCCACGAAGATAGTCACCGCCATGACCAGCAGCATGACGGCGGAATGTCTCGGGTCCATCCGGGGGATCTTCCTCAGGAACGAGAACTCGATCATCCGCCAGCCGACAAGCATGACGATCGCGGAGAACGCCGCCAGCGGCAGCGGGGCCACGTAGGGGCCGAGACCCAGGATGAGCGCCGCGACGATGATCGCGCAGACGATGCCGGCGACGACCGTCTTGCCGCCGAAGCGGCGCGCCGTCATGGTCGCTATGGTCCCGCCCCCGGGCATGACCCCGGCGATCCCCGCCGCGAGGTTTCCCAGGCCGACGCCGAACAACTCGCGGTTCGGGTTGTGCCGGGAGCCGGTGAAGGTATCGGCGATGAGCGACCACATCAGGGTGTAGACGGAGCTGATGAGGGCGATCAGCACCGCCGGCCCGACGGCTTTCGGCAGGAAGTCGAGCGACGGAAGCTCGATCACCGGGATCGGCAGCCCGACCGGGACGGGGCCCAACTGGTGGGTATCGGGTATGAAGAGCGACACGACCCAACCGATCCCGACCGCCGCAAGCGCAGCGGGGACGAATTTGCCGATACGGGCCGGCCAGGCGACGAACACCGCCAGGCAAATGGCCGCGAGGACGAGGTCGCTCGTGCCGAGGCGAAACAGCTTCTCGGCCTGCGACCAGAGGAGCAGCACCCCGATCCCCGACATGAACCCCGTAAGCACGATGTGCGGCATGTAGGAGACGAAGCGGCCGACGCCTGCGAGCCCGAGCACGATCTGGATGGCGCCGGCCATGACGATGATGACCGCGAATTCCGGTAGACTCAGCTCATCGCCCGTGAGCAGCGTCGCGGTAATCACCGCGAGCACGGCGCTGGGTCCGCTCACCATCGCGCGCGTGCCGCCGCACACGGCCGCGACGATCCCGACGATGACGCCGCACCACAGACCCGCGAGGGGTCCCATGCCGGAAATGACGCCGAGGGCCATGGTGGTCGGCACGTAGGACGCCACGAGGATGATTCCGGCCTTCAGGTCGGCCGAAAAGGTCTCGCGCGGGTAAGGAGGCCGCTTTTCGTTCCGCAGACTATTCAGCATGTTCGGCGCTCTCCCGCGGCCCGCGCCCGGCGGCCGATCCGCTTCGGATGTTAGTGCATGGACGGTTTTCCAGCCATGCCGGCCGGCCGGTATCGGCGAGGGCAGATCAAGCGTTGCGGGCTGCCAGCGCGACCGCTTCGCCGGCAAGGCGCGCGATTTCGTCGAACCCGGATGCCCGAACGAGAGCGGGACTGACCATCCAGCTCCCGCCGCACGCGAGAACGTTGGGCAGCGCCAGGTAGCTTCCGAGGTTGTCCGGGGCGATGCCGCCGGTCGGCACGAACCGCATGGAGGGGTAGGGGCCGGACAACGCTTTCAGGAACCGCACGCCGCCGCTGGCCTCGGCGGGAAAGAACTTGACCGCGTCGAGACCGAAGCCCATCGCCTGTTCGACGCCCGTGGGATTGTTGATCCCGGGCAGGATGGGCAAACCCGTCTCGACGCACGCCTGGACGACCGCCGGATTGAAACCGGGCGTGACGGCGAACTGGCTGCCGGCCCCATATGCCAACTCCACCTGCTCGATGTCGAGAACGGTCCCGGCGCCGACCAGCATTTCCGGAAACCGCTCGCGCAGGATCCCGATGGAAGCCGCCGCCGCTTCCGACCGGAAGGTGATTTCGGCCACGGGCAGCCCGCCCGCCATCAGCGCCCTCGCGAGGGGCAAGGCGGCTTCGCTGGTGTCCAGCTCCACGACGGGCAGCACCCTCGTCTCGCCCAGCCGCGCCAGGACGTTCGATAGATTGTCGGTCATGGTTTCCGATCCGGATCGGGTTTGCACGGCCGGACAGGCGCCTCAGCCGCGCTCAATCAACGCTCCCGGCGCGCCGACCACCCGGGAAGCGATATCGTGCCCGGCCGCGAGGCATCGCCTTTCGTCCTCGCCGCGAAGCAATGCCGCCAGGTAACCGCCGTTGAAACTGTCGCCGGCCGCGGTCGTATCGACGACGTCGGGCGCCGGGGCGAATTCGGGATGCGCGTCGCGGGCGAGGCGCGGCGACACCGGGCCGCGCGCCCCCCGCTTGATGGCGCAGGCTCGCCAGTCCGAGGCGGCGAACCGCGCGATTACGGCCTCCTCGTCCGCATCGCCGAACAGGGCGATCTCGTCGTCGAGCGAGGGCAGTGCGATGTCGGCGACCCGCCACATTTCGCCGACCGTACGGCGCGCGGTCTCCGCGTCCTCCCAGAGTCGCGGCCGGTAGTTCGAGTCGAAGGCGACATGGCACGCGTCGCGCCCGCGCAGGTCGCGCAAATGCGCGACGAGGCGCCCGCGCGCCGAAGATTCCATGATGGCCAGTGTGATGCCCGAGAGATAGACCACGCTCGCCGTCGGCAGGGAAGCGAGGGTTTCGCCGGATGCGAACAGACCGCGCGCCGCAGAGTCGCCGCGCCAATAGTGGAAGCTGCGTTCGCCCGCGTCGTCGGTCGACACCGCATAAATGCCGATATTGCGCTCATCGTCCGACCCGACTTGCGAAACGTCGATACCCTCGTCCCCGGCCGCGCTCAGGAAAGCCCTGGACAGGGGATCGCGGCCGACGCGCGTGCAATAGCCGATGCGGGCCGATGGGCCGAATTCCCTCGCGCAATAGACCGCCGTGTTGAACGTATCGCCGGCAAACCCGACGCGGAACCCGGCGGTCGGTTCCCGCCGGATCTCGGCCATGACTTCCCCGATGGCGAGCAGGTGCAGTACCGCCGGAAACATGTCCGGTCTCCGGCGCTCGGTTTCGTCTTCGTCCCGGGTAGGAACCGGCAAGGACCGCGTTGGGATCGCCTCTCCGCCGGTCGCGGCTCAGGCGTCGGTCACGTCGAAATGGCGGATGGTCGGCGACCCGGCGAGGAGCGCCTTGAGCCGGTCGCTGGTGCCCCTCTCCCGCTGCCAGGCCAGATACTTGTCGTACTGCTCGTGCGACTCCCACTGTGCCACCAGCAGCACGTTGTCGGCGTCGTCGCGGTTCTGCACCGTGTCGACGCTCGTGCAGCCCTCGTAAGCGCGCGTCTCGGCCAGGATCGACCGGAAGAACGCGACCACCTCGTCTCCGGTGCCGGGTTTTGCCTGGACCTCGGTAATTACCCTTACAGCCATTTCGAGACCTCTCTATTCCGCTCTATTGAACTGGTCGCGCTGCCGGCCCGTCACGCCCCGCCATTCACGCGTATCGACGATCGGATCGTTGCCCAACCGTGGGGTGAAATCAAGCGTCACGTCCCTTGCCGGGACACGCGCCGCCGGATCGCCGCGATCAAGGGCCAGGCGAACAGCCCGATGGCGATCGCCATGATGATCGCCGAGATCGGGCGCTCGAAGAAGATGCCGAACGAGCCGTGCGCCATGATCAGCGACTGGCGCACCGAGGCCTCGGCGAGCGGCCCGAGCACGATCGCCAGCACGGCGGGCGCCAGCGGGTAGTCGAGCTTTCGCATCAGATAGCCCATGACGCCGAAGATCAGCATCAGCCACACGTCGTGCATGTCCTGCGTCGGGGCGTAGCCGCCCACCACGCAGAGGATGAAGATGACCGGCGCGAGGATGGTGAACGGCATCCTGAGCACCATCAGGAAGGCCGGGATGAAGGCGATGTTTATCAGCAGCGCGAACAGGTTCGCCGCATAGAGGCTGGCGATCAGCCCCCAGACGAACTCCTTGTGCTCGATGAACAGCATCGGCCCCGGCTCAAGGCCCCAGATCACCATGCCGCCGAGCAGGATCGCGGTGGTGGGCGAGCCCGGGATGCCCAGCGTCAGCATCGGCAGCATCGAGCCCGTGCTGGCCGCGTTGTTGGCGGATTCCGGCGCGACCACGCCGTCGACATTGCCCTTGCCGTAGGTCTCCGGGCTCTTCGACATCGTGCGCGCGACGCCATAGGCCATCAGCGAGCCCGGCGTGGCGCCCGCGGCCGGCAGGATGCCGACGAAATAGCCGAGGAAGGAGCCCATCAGCATCGAGCGGATATTGTGCCTGAGATCGGCGAGCGCGCGGCCGACGCCCCGGATCGTCACCGCGGCGCGACTCACCACCATCTCGCCCTGCGTAGTCTCGACGGTCCACAGGATCTCGCCGATTCCGTAGATGCCGATCGCCAATACCAGGAAGTTGATCCCGTGATAGAAGCCCGGAAGGTCGAGGAAGATCAGACGGGGGTTGCCGCTGACGATGTCGAGCCCGACGGCCGAGAGCATCAGCCCGATGAAGATCGAGAAGAGGGTCTTGGGGATATCGTCGCCGCCGAGCCCGATGAAGGTGGCGAAGGCGAGCATCAGGAGGGCGAACTCCTCAGGCGGTCCGAAGGCGAGCGCGAAGTCGGCCAGCGGCGGCGCGAACAGGGTGAACAGGACGACCGAGATGGTCCCGCCGACGAAGGACGCGGTCGCCGCCGCCACCAGCGCCCGGTCCGCCTTGCCCTGGAGCGCCATCGGGCGGCCGTCGAAGGTCGTCGCCACCGCCGTCGAGGCGCCCGGGATGCCCAGCATGATCGAGCTGATCGCGCCGCCGTACATGGCGCCGTAGTAAAGCGAGCCGAGAAAGATGATCGCCGAGGTCGGCGGCACCAGGAAGGTCATCGGCAGCAGGATCGCCACCCCGTTGACCGATCCCAGCCCCGGCATCGCGCCGATGAACAGGCCGGCGATGCAGCCGCCCACGATGAGGGCGAGGTTGATCGGCTCGAGCGCGACCGCGAAGCCCTCGAGGAGAAGCCCCAGGATCTCCATCAGAGAAGCATCTCGTAAAGCGGGTAGAAGGCGGGCTCCGTATATCCCTTGGGGAGCGTGATCTTGAGCGCGATCTCGAAGAACAGGAAGGTCGCCACCGGCATCGCGAGCGCGAGCGGAGCGGTCACCGACCAGGCGTGGTGGCCAATGCCCCGCATGTAGAAGATCAGATAGAGCGGGATCACCACATAGACGCCGACGATGTGGATCAGCCCGATCATCACCAGGAGCGAGCCGGCGCCGATGGCGAACACCCGGAGCGCGGTGCGGTCCATATAGGGCTCTTCGGAGCGCGACGGCGGGCTCTGGCGCCGCGCCCAGCGGAGCACGATCCAGCCGCAGCAGACCAGCATCCCCGCGGCGAGCCAGAACGGGAAGGCGCCGCCGCCGGGCCCCTCGCCCTCGATCCAGCCGACCGGCAGCTCGGTCGATTTCCACATGATGTAGAGCGAGAACGCCGCCATGACCAAGGCCATGACGAGCTCCGCGCGACGCATCGGGGGCGGCTCCTTTGCCGGAGAAGGATGAGCGGGTCCGGCCCGACGACGGGCGTCGGGCCGGGTCTCGAAGCGTCCGCTACTTGATCTCGCCCATCGACATCAGCAGCTTGCGATGCGCCTCGCGCTCCTTGACGAAATAGTCCTGGAGCGCCTTGCCGGTCAGCCAGCCGGGCAGAAGCCCCTTGCTCGTCAGGTAGTTCTGCCAGTCCTCGGACTTGTAGACCTTGTCGAACAGGTCGACGTAATAGGCCTCCGCGTCCGCCGGGATGCCGCCCGGGGCGACCACGCTACGCTGCATGAAATAGGACAGGTTCTGTCCGAGCTCCGCGAAGGTCGGAACGTCCGGGAACGCCTTCAGCCGTTTCGGCGTGAAGGTCGCGAGCGCCCGCGACTTTCCGGCCTTCCAGAAGCCGATCTGCTCGGACGGGTTGTTGACCGTCGAGTTGATGTGCTTGCCGATCAGCTGCTTGGCGACCGTTCCTCCGCCCTTGAACGGAACGTATGTCACCTTGATCCCGTAGGCGCCCTCCAGCATCGCGGTGACCAGCGAGTCCTCCTGGCCCTTGCCGGTGCCGCCCATCTTCCAGTTCTTGGGACCGGCTTTCTTCACCGCGGCCACGTAGTCCTTGACCGACATGATCTTGGTGTCGGAGTGGACCCAGAGCTGGAACGTGTCCTCGGCGAGCCGCGCGATCGGGGTGAACTTGGAAATGTCGACGCCGAGCCCCGGGTTGCGCAGCGGGGTGGTGTAGTAGCTGTTGAGCGTCGCCATGATCACGTGCGGGTCGCCCTGCTTGTCCTTGAGGTAGCGGAGCGCTTCCGCCCCCGACCCGCCGCCCTTGTTGATCGGCACCAGGGGCAGCGCGGCGAGCTTGTTCTTCTTGATGATGCCCTGGATGAAGCGGGCGAGCCGGTCGGCGCCGCCGCCCTTGCCCGCCATGATGACGAATTCGACGGGTTTCTTCGGCTTCCACGCCGCCGCCGCGTCCGGCGACACGCCGAGCGTGCCGGCGCCGGCCGCCATCGCCAGGCCCGCGGCCATGGCTGCTGTCTTGCCTATGTGTTTCACGGTCTCCCCCTTTTCGGTTCTTGACGTGCCGCGCGCGGGCCGCCCGGCCCGGCGCAGCGGGAACTATGAAGCGCCTCCGGCGGGCGCGCAATCTCGACGCAACGAAGCCGCCCGACTCGCGGCGGCCCGATGGGCTAGACTCGCCGCCGCGACAGGGTGGCCGGGAAAACCGCATGAGCGACGCTCCGATCTGGATTACCGAGGCCGAGGTGACCGCGACGATTTCGCTGCCCGATGCGATCGGCGCGCTCGAACGAATCCTCGCGATGGAGGCCGGGGGCGCCGCTGCCAACCTTCCCAAGACCCATCTGATGGTCGCCGCCAACGACGCGATGCACGCGATCGGCGCCTCGATCGCCGGCGCCGGGATCTGCGGCACCAAGACCTGGGTCAACGTGGGCGGCAAATCGCAGACCGTGCTGATCCTGTTCTCGCTGGAGGACGGGCGTTTGCGCGCCGTGATCGAGGCGACCGCGCTGGGCCAGATGCGCACCGCCGCCATGACCGGCGTCGGGACCCGGCGACTCGCGCCCGACGATGCGCGCCGCCTCGCCCTGATCGGCACCGGCAAGCAGGCGCTCCCCAACGCCGCGGCCTGCGCCGCCGTGAGGGACATCGAGGAGATCCGGGTCTACAGCCGCCGCGCCGAGGCGCGCGCCGCGCTGGCCGCGCGGATCGAGGACGAGCTTGGGATAAGCGCCCAACCGGCCGCGAGCGTCCGGGAGGCGGTCGCGGACGCCCCCGTCGTCACCGCGATCACCAACGCGACCGAACCGTTCCTTTCCGCCGCGATGATCGCGCCCGGCGCCCATCTCAACGCGATGGGGGCGATCGTGCCGGTCCGGGTCGAGTTCGCCCAGGACGTGTTCGAGCGCTGCGGCGTCATCGCCGTCGACACGCTGGACGGCGTCCGCGCGCTGTCGGCCGAGTTCCGCGAGCGCTTCGGCGGGGACGATGCCGGCTGGGACGCTGTGCGTCCGATCTCCCGTCTCATCGCCGAGGACGCGGGCCGCCCGGAAAGCTGCGACCTCACCCTGTTCAAGGCGGTCGGCATGGGCATGTCCGATCTCGCCCTCGGCATCGAGATCCTGGCCCGCGCGGAGGCCGGAGGGCTGGGCACGAAGGTGCCCGAAAGGGTCCGCGTCCCGCCTCGCCTGCGGTGACTGGCGGCGCGTCCCACGATACGGCGCTGGCGCGCCTACTCGGGATGCGGCGTATCGAAGGGCGGGTCCCGCGCTTCAAGGAACAGGAGCCGCGCGGCGCCGTAGTCGCGCTGCCTCACCGTGGAGAAGCCCGGCGCGTCCAGCGTCTCGCCGCGTCCGATCTCGACGACCGCGCAGGTGGCCGGGCCGATCCACCCGGCGGTCCGCAGCGCGCCGAGCGCCGGCGCGGCGAGCCCGAGACCGTAGGGCGGGTCCAGAAAGGCGATCCGCGCCGGCTCCTCCGTCCGCGGCGGAGACAGCACGTCGCCCGCGATCGGCACCGCGCCGACCTCGCCCAGCTGCTCCGCGTTGCGCCGGACCCAGGAAATGTCGCGGTCGATGAAGGTCGCCCGCGCGGCGCCGCGGGACAAGGCCTCCAGCCCGAACGCGCCGGTACCGGCGAAGGCGTCGAGCACGTGGGCGCCCTCCATGTCCGCAAAATCCCCGTGGGCGAGGATGTTGAACAGCGCTTCGCGCAGCCGGTCGCTGGACGGCCGGATCGTTCTTCCCCCGGGCGCGGCGAGACGGCGCCCCCGATGCCTACCGCCGACGATCCGCACGGCCGAGCTGTTCCCCGAGCACCTTTTCCTTCACCTCATCGACCGCGCCGCGGGCCAGCCCGCCGAGCAGGAAGGGTCCGTAACCGGTCCGGATCAGGCGATTGACCGCGAGGCCGAGGCTCTCGAACACCCGCTTGATCTCGCGGTTGCGGCCCTCGGTGAGGCTGACCGTGAGCCAGGCGTTGCGCCCCTCCATCCTGTCGACACGCACCTTGATCGGACCGTAGGCGACGCCGTCCACCACCGCGCCGTCCGCGAGCCTTGCGAGCCGACCCTCGTCGACTTGGCCGAACGCGCGCACCCGATAGCGTCGGGTCCAGTCGCCGCGTTCCAGCGAGCCGGCGATCCCGCCGTCGTTGGTGAGCAGGAGAAGCCCCTCCGAATTGATGTCGAGCCGGCCCACCGACACCACGCGCGGCAGTCCGGCGGGCAGCGAATCGAACACGGTCGGCCTGCCCTGCGGGTCGGCGTTGGTGCAGATCAGCCCGCGCGGCTTGTGATAGCGCCAGACGCGCCGCCGGTCGGGCGGTCCGACCGGCTTGCCGTCCACCGTGACGGCGCTTCGTTCATCGACCAGCGCGGCCGGCGTGTCGAGCACCGCGCCGTCCACCGCGACGCGCCCGGCGGCGATCCAGCGCTCGGCCTCGCGGCGCGAGCAGAGGCCGGCCCGCGCGAGATACTTGGCGATCCGCTCGCCGGCGCGGCTCGATTCAGCCGGCGCCTTCGCGGCACGCCTCGACGAAGGCTTCGAAGATCCTGGCATCCCCCCGGTCGATCCCGTATTCGGGGTGCCATTGTACGCCAAGACAGAACCGGTGCCGCGTGCTCTCGATCCCCTCGATCACCCCGTCCGGAGCCACCGCGTCGACCACCACGCCGTCGCCGACGTCGAGCGCCGCCTGATGATGGGCGCTGTTGACCGCCATCTCGGTCGCGCCGACGATCCTGTGGAGCAGGCTGTCCGGCGCGACGGCGACCGTGTGGCCCGGCTCGGTGCGCGGGTTCGGCTGCTCGTGCGCCAGCGCGCCCTCGACCTCGTCCGGGATATGCTGGATCAGCGTGCCGCCGAGGACGACGTTGAGAAGCTGCTGCCCGCCGCAGATGCCGAGCACCGGCATGTCGCGCTCCAGCGCGCCTTCGGTCGCCGATTTCTCGAATTCGGTGCGCCGGTCCTTGGTCGTCACCGAGGAATGCCGGGTCTCGGCGCCGAACAGCGCCGGGTCGACGTCGAACGCGCCGCCGGTGACGATCAGCCCGTCGACGCGATCGAGATAGGCCGCCGCGTGCTCCGGCTCGTGCGGCAGCAGGAGCGGAAGCCCGCCCGCCCGGGTCACCGCGCCGCAATAGTTCTCCCGGATCGCGTACCACGGCAGGTTCGAGTAACCGCCGGCGGGCTCCGAATCGAGGGTGAGTCCGATCAGGGGGCGCTTCATGATGCGCACTCTAGACCGATCCGGGTTCTCGCGCCGCCGTCTCCTTCGAATCGCCGGCTTGACCCTTCGCCGGCCGCGCCGGATGGTTCGGCGATGACCGGGTCCGGGCAAAGCTGGATGGACCGCGCGCTGGCGCTGGCCGAGGAGGCCCGCGAGGCGGGTGAGGTGCCGGTGGGCGCGGTGATCGTCGAGGCGGAATCCGGCGAGGTGCTGGCCGAGGCCATGAACCGCACCGAGCGGGACGCCGATCCCACCGCCCACGCGGAGATGCTGGCGATCCGAAGCGCCGCCCGGCGGCTCGGCCGGTCGCGGCTCACCGGCTGCGATCTCTACGTCACACTGGAGCCCTGCCCGATGTGCGCTCAGGCAATCTCGTTCGCGCGCATCCGCCGGCTCTATTTCGGCGCCCCCGACCCGAAGGGCGGCGGGGTCGAGAACGGCGCACGGATCTTCGACCGCCCGTCCTGCCACCACTGCCCCGAAATCTATGGCGGCATCGGCGAAAGCCGGTCGGCGGCGCTGTTGCGGGATTTCTTCCGCGAGCGGCGGTAGGGCGCCCTTCGATACGGCGCTGACGCGCCTATTCAGGGTGAGGAGGTTCTTGAATTAAATCCTCATCCCGAGTAGGCGCGCCAGCGCCGTATCGAGGGACGCCCCCACCCCGGACCTCACCCCTCCGGATCGAAGCCGTACTCTTCCCAGCGGCTGTTGACGAGGTCCATGTCCACGTCGTGGGGGGTGACCATCGGCGGGTAGCGCTCGCCGCCATAGGCTTCCTCCGGCTCGAAGTCGAGGTTGACCGTGGCGTCGATCAGCACGCGGCACCATTTGCCGGTGCCGTAGAGCATCGGGTCGCGGTCCTTGAGGCGGGTCGAGGGGTCGAGCAGCGAGCCCCACGAGCCCGGGAACATCACGATGTCGTCCTCGGCCGCGTTGACCCGGTAGGCGAACGCCCAGTCGAGCGCGCCGTAGTCGTGGATGTCGATGTCCTCGTCGACCACCCAGATGTTCTTGTAGCGGAGATGGGAGGCATTCGAGCCCCAGATCGCCGCCGCCGCCTGCTTGGCCTGGCCGCGATAGGTCTGGCGCATCTGGATCATCAGCGTGGTGCCGTTATTGGCCGGCGAGCAGTGCACGTCGGTGATTCCGGGCACGCCCGCGCGCTCGAGCACGTTCCAGGCGACGCCGGCGCGCTGGATCGAAGAGGTGATCGAGTTCTCGTTCAGCATCTTGGGCAGTGTGCCCTCCAGCGTGCCGCGATGGATCGAGCCGTCGCGGTAGGTGACGCAGGTCACCTTGGTGACGTGCTTGGGCCCCTGGTCGCCGCCGAAATAGCCGGTGTACTCGCCGAACGGCCCCTCCTGCTCGAAGGTCGCCGGGTCGGGGTCGATATAGCCCTCGATCACCATCTCGGCGTCCGCCGGCACCATCAGGTCCGAGGTCTCGCACTTGACCAGCGGCACCGGCTCGCCCCGGATCGCGCCCATCACGTCGTATTCCGAGACCCCCGTCGGCACCGGCGCCGAGGCGCAGTAGGGCATAGCCGGCTCCCAACCGTAGACATGGGCGACCGGCATCTTCATCCCCCGGTCCTCCCATTTCTGGAAATGGACGCCCCAGTTCTGCGCCCGCCACAAGAGCACCGGCAGCGTGTCCTTCTGGCCCAGCATGCCGCGATAGATGCCGATATTGTGGACCCCGGTGTCGGGGTCCATGGTCACCGTCGCCGAATAGGTGTTGATGTAGCGCCCGCCGTCCTCGCGGTGCCAGCGCGGCACCGGCACCTTGTAGATGTCGATGTCGTCCCCGGTGACGACGTTCTCCTTGACCTTGCCGGTCTTGACCTCGGTCGGCGGCACGCGCTGCTGGAGATAGTGCCGGGTGGCCAGCACGAGGTCGCGGACCGGCGCGTCCTGCGGCAGGCCGAGCATCATCCCGACCCTGGAATAGTTGGAGAGCCCGCCGGTGAAGACCGCGCGCGACCATACGTCGTCGTCCGGACCGTAGCCCTCGATATTGTCGAACAGGAGTGCCGGTCCGTGCCCGGTCCCGAAGGTCTTGCGCGCGACGGTGCCGAGCTCGCAGTCCCAGTCCACCTTCGCGCCGACGCGCTGAAGCTCGCCCGCGATGTCGAGCGCCTCGATCCAGCCCCGCAGGTCGCCGAACTGGCGCGGCTGCAGGCGGTTGGAAAGACCTTCGGGCTGGTCCATCGCAAATTACTCCCTTTAGATCCGAAACTAGGTTATCTGAGATCGTCGAGGCCGAGCGCCGACCAGCGCGCGAGCGCGGCCTGCTTGTCCTCTTCCATCGGCTCGACCGTCGGCGGGTAGCGGCTTCCGTCGCGCTCGGGCGGGTAGTCGAGATTGATCGTCGCGTCGATCAGCACCCGGTGCCACTTGCCGGTGCCGAACAGGTGCACGTCGGCGTCGCGGCGGCGCACCGACGGGTCGAGCCCGGCGCCCCAGGTCGCGGGAAAGATCACGATGTCGCCCTCGCCCGCGTTGACCCGCCAGGCGAGCGCCCAGTCGATCGCCGCGTAGTCGTGGATGTCGATGTCGTCGTCCACGACGATGACGTGCTTGTAGCGCACGTGCGACGAGGAATCGCCCCAGAGCGCCGCCGCCACCTGCTTGGCCTGGCCGCGATAGGTCTGGCGGATCTGGACCGCCATGTTGACGCCGGCATGGATCGGCATTCCGAACACGTCGGTGACGCCCGGCACGCCCGCCCGTTCCAACGCGTTCCACGCCGTCGCGGAGCGCTGGACCGAGCTCATGATCGCGTTCTCGGCGTAGCTGTAGGAGAGGGCCCCCTCGACCGTGCCGCGGAAGATCGGATCGTCGCGGTGGGTGATGCAGGTCACCTTGGCGGTGTGCTTGGGCGTCCTCTCGGTCGCGTAGTAGCCGGTGAACTCGGCGTACGGCCCCTCTTCCGTGAAGGTCGCGGGGTCGGGATCGATCCAGCCCTCGATGACGATCTCGGCGCTGGCCGGCACCATCAGCGGCACCGTCTCGCAGGGGACGAGCTCCACGGGCGCGCCCCTGATCGCGCCCATCACGTCGTATTCCGAGATGTCGCGCGGCACCGGCGCGCCGGCGGTGAAGCCCAGCGAGGGCTCCCAGCCCAGCACGAAGGCGACCGGCATCTTCTCGCCCCTGGCCTCGTACTTGGTGAAATGCCCGCCCCAGTGCTGGGCCCGCCACATCAGCACCGGGATCGTGTCCCTGCCGCCCACCATGCCGCGATAGATGCCGACATTGTGCAGTCCGGTGTCCGGGTCCTTGGTCACGCAGCCGGCATAGGTCAGCACGTAGCGCCCGCCGTCGAGCCGGTTCCACTTGGGCACCGGGAAGGAGAGCAGATCGATGTCGTCGCCGGCGATGACGTTCTCCTTCACCGGGCCGGTGTCGACCGTCACTGGCGGGATGCGTTCGTTGAAGATGGTGCGGCAGATCCACACCAGATCCCGGACCGGCGTGTCCCGCGGCAGGCCGAACATCATGGCGAGGCGCGAATAGGCGCCCTGCCCGCCGACGAATATCTCGCGGCAACGCGCGTCCGCGCCGTTGTAATCCTTGATGTTCTTGAACAGGAATGCCGGACGGTCGCCCTTCCCCTGCGCCATGCGGTAGATCGTGCCGAGCTCGACGTCCCAGTCGACCTCGGCGTCGATCTCGCGCAGCTCTCCCACCCCGCGCAGCGCCTCGATCCAGCCGCGCATGTCGCCGAACGCGACCGGCTTTCGGGCGCCGGCGGCCCCGCCGCTTTGAGTCACGCGCCTGTCCTTCTCGTGAGAAACCGCGGCGCATCTTAGTCACGCCGCCCGCCCCGTCCAGTTGGCGGCGGCAGCGCCCCGCCCCTCGATACGGTGCTTCGCGCCTGCTCGGGATGGGGTGAGGGTTTTGTCGTTGGCCGCTCCCGCCTCCCCTCATCCTGAGTAGCGGCGAAGCCGCGTATCGAAGGACGCCCGCCACTCCGTCCGGTTGACAGCGAAAGCGGCGGGCCGGACCATCGCGCCCGCGATGACCGGGATTTCCGCACGCGCCTTCGTCGACGACCGCCCCGGGGACGGCATATTCCGGGTCAGGCGCGGCGCGTTCGTCGAGCCGGACCTGTTCGAGCGCGAGATGGAGCGCATCTTCCAGCGCTGCTGGATCTATATCTGCCACGACAGCCAGCTCCGCGAGCGCGGCCAATACGTCCGCGGCTGCATCGGGCGCTACCCGGTGTTCGCGATCCGCGGGCTCGACGGCGAGATCCGCTGCTTCCACGATTCGTGTCCGCATCGGGGCTCGATGCTGACGCGCGGCCGGTCGGGCGTTCAGCCCACCATCACCTGCCGCTATCACGGCTGGGCCTTCAACGCCGACGGCAGGTGCATCCGGGTGCGGGGCCGCGATACGGGCTACAGCCGGGAGGCGCTGGAGAGGCTCGGGACCGATCTCAAGCCCGTCCCCCGGGTCGCGGCCTATCGCGGCTTCGTCTTTGCCTCTTTGGACCCGGATGTAGAGGACCTCGAGACCTTCCTCGGCGGCGCCCGGCCGTTCATCGATCTGATGGCCGACCAGTCGGAAGACGGCATGGAGGTGCTGAAGGGCGAGAGCACCTACGTCATGCGGGCCAACTGGAAGCTCCAGACCGAGAACTCGACCGACGGCTATCACGTCGCCACGGTGCACCGGAACTTTGCCCACACGGTCCGCCAGCGCGAGGCGCTCGCGGGCGGGGCGGACGATGCCCGCGCGAGGACCGAGGCGAGCCGCATCCTCGATCTCGAGAGCATCTCCTCGGGCGGCTACGACATGGGCAACGGGCACATGATCAACTGGTCGGACCGGGGATCGCCCGAATCCGCCCCGCTGAACGAGGCGCGGGACGCGATTACCACCCGCTTCGGCGAGGGCAAGGCGCGCTGGATGATCGACCGCGGCCGCACGGTGACGATCTTCCCCAATTTCTTCCTCAACGACGTCGCCTCAACCTGCGTCCGGCTGTGGCGGCCGATCGCCGTCGACCTCACCGAGATCGATACCTGGTGCCTCGCGCCCAGGGGCGAGAGCGCGGCCGCGCGGCGCGCGCGGATCCGCAAATACGAGGATTTCTTCCTCCCCTCCAGCCTCGCCGTGCCGGACGACGTGCGCGCGATGGAGGTCGCCCATGACGGTTCGCTCGCGGCCGGCGGCGAGGCGTGGAACGACCTCGCGCTGGGTTACGCGACGATGGTCGAGGGCGCCGACGAGGCCGCGCGCGAGCTCGGCGCCCGGCCGCTCTACAGCAACCCCGGGCGCGAGAGCGAGACGCCGTTCTACGCCTTCTGGCGCGAATGGCGGCGCCGGATGGACGGTCCGTGACCGGATTCGACGCGGCGCTGACGGCCGAGGCCGCCGATCTCCTCTACCGCGAGGCCTGGCACCTCGACAATCGGGAATGGGAGGCCTGGCTGGCGCTCTACACCGGGGACGCCGTGTTCTGGGCGCCGGCGATCGCGGGCGAGGAGGGGTTCAGTGAGGACCCCGACAACGACGTCAGCCTGATCTATCTCGACCGGGCGGGTCTGGAAGCGCGCATCTTCCGGATCGAAGGGCGGGACTCCTTCGCCAATGCGCCGCTCCCCCACACCGCCCACGTCGTCGGCAACGTCCGGGCGGCGGAGACCGGCGGTGCGGACATCGAGGTCTCCGCCACGTGGCTGGTCAACAGCTTCCGCCGCACCGACCCGCCGATCCTCCGCGCCGGTCGTTATGCCTACACGCTCAGGCGGACCGACGCCGGGCTCGCGATCGCGCGCAAGACGGTCTACGTGCTCGACGACCGGATCGTCGGGCCGATCGACATTTTCAACATCTGACGACTCAGCCCAGCGCGCGGAACGCCATCGGCAGGCGGCCGAGCCGGCGCGCGCCGTCCTTTTCCACGACGACCGTGTTGCCGGCGCGGATCGCGCGCTCACCGTCCGCCGACGTCGCCCACGGCTTGAGAATGAGGCAATGCCCGGCCGTGACGACGCGGCCCTGCGCGTCGCCGCCCGGCCGCGTGGTCGGCCCGTCCTGGCCGAGCCCGACCCCGTGCCCCATGGTCGGCGCCGCCCTCAGCCCGCGCTCCTCCATGTGCGCGCCCCACAGGCGGATCAGCTCGGCATAGGGGACGCCGGGCCGGATCGCGCCCATCAGCATTTCGAAGCAGGAGAGCGAGGCATCGAATAGACATTCGTAGTCGGCACCGGGCGCGCCGAGCGACACCGACTCGACATTTTGCGCCATGTAGCCGGCAAATTTGATCTCGGACTCGCAGATCAGAATGTCGCCTTGCTCGAGCGCGCGGAAGGTCGGCATCAGAAATGTCTGGTTGGGCGCCTTGCCGATGCCGATCAGCAGCATGGCCGGCATTTCGCCGCCGCTCCGGATGTGGGCCGCCGTCATTTCGGCGTAGAGCTCATGCTCGGTCGCGCCCGGCCGGGCGTGTTCGAACACCGCTTCGCTTATCGCATCGGCGCAGACCTGCGCGCGCTCGATCAGCGCGATCTCTTCCGCGCTCTTGATCTGCCGGATGTCGTGCATCAGCGCGGTCGCGTCGACGAATTCGGCTTCGGGAAATGCCGACTCGAGCACGCGCAGCTCGCCGGACGACACCGTGCCGTCGGGGAACCGCAGCACGCCTTCCAGCCCGGCGATGCCGATCCGCGCCCGTCCGCGGCAACGGTCGGCGAGCGCGGCCGCCATCGCCTCGCCCCAGCGCCCCTCGCGGGTCGCGCGGATGTCGGAGACCCAGTCCTGCGCCGCCCGCCAGAATTCGACCCGCCGGGGCTCGCGGACGATCGCGGCGGGCTCGCCGTCTGCCGGGAAGACCGCGGCCGCCGCCGTGCCGCCGCCGCCGATCGTCGTCAGGTAGCGCACGTCCGGCTGGCAGGCGTCCCACTCGCCCGTGTTCTCGGGCGCGACGATGCAATCGAGCCCGTTCTCCGCCATCGCCGCGCGCACCGCGGCATAGCGGCGGTCGCGTTCGGCGAGGCTGAGCCGGGGCAGCGATACGGTCTCCATCGTCCGATTGTGCTTTCTTGTTGCCGTTCCCGCCAGCCGATAGGCTCCGTTCCGGCAGTCCCGGAAGCGGCGCGTGAAGTCCAGTGTCGCGGATAGCCGGCCTCGCACACGATGTGATGTTGTGTTCCATCGGCTTGCGTAGTACGTTTTTGCCGTGATCCGTTCCTGGCGCAATGCAGCCAGCCGAAAGGTCTGGGAAGGCGAGACGCCGAACCGGTTTCGCGGCTTGGATTTCGAGGCCGCCATCGACTTGTTGCTCGCCCTCAATGCCGCCAACACGCCCCGCAACCTGAGCCCGCTCAAGAGCGTTGGACTGCACAAGCTCAAGGGGACGCGGTCGGGTCAGTGGGCGATGACGGTGAACGAACCCTGGCGGATCTGTTTCGAGTTCCGGGCGGGTCACGCCTACGATGTCGAGATCGTCGACTACCACAGGGGATGAAGGCCATGCTCCCGATTTCGCATCCCGGACGATTGCTGAAGCGCGAGCTTGAGGCGAGGAGCTTGAGCGCCAACCGGCTGGCGCTCGATATCGGCGTTCCGTCGGGCCGGGTGACGGACATTCTCAACGGCCGCCGCTCGATCACCGCCGACACGGCGGTGCGCCTCGGCCTTTATTTCGGCAACGGCGCCTCGTTCTGGATCGGTCTCCAGAGCCAGTACGACATCGCGCGGGTCGAACGGGACCGCGGAGCGGAGATCGCCAGACGCGTGCGGCCGGCGGACGCGGCATGAAATCCAGGGTCATGGTCCAGGTCGCGGACCGGCGGATCGAGCCGGACGAGCACGAGGTGCCGCCGGTCGGTCCCAAGGAAGCGCTGCTCCGGGTCGAGGCGTGCGGCCTCTGCGGCTCCGACGTCGAGCAGTATCGCGGCAACTTCGCCGCCAAGGGCATCATGCGCTATCCCGTCATCCCGGGGCACGAGCCGGTCGGGCGCATCGCGGAGATCGGGAAGGAGGCGGCGCGCTCCTGGGGCGTCGCGGTCGGCGACCGGGTGGCGCTCGAACCGCATCTCTCCTGCGGGCGGTGCGAGCTCTGCCTCGGCGGCGCCTACCATAACTGCCGGGCGCTGATGCCGCCGGGCGCGCCGCCCTGCTACGGCTACACCCCACGCGACGTGGGCCACGGGCTGTGGGGCGGCTACAGCGAATACATCCACCTGCACGAGCGCACCATGCTGCACAAGGTCCCGGAGACCATGCCGCTCGCGCTGGCGCTTCTCTACCAGCCCATCGCGGCGGGGATCCGCTGGGCGGTGCACGTGCCGGAGACGACGATGGGCGACACCGTGCTGATCCTGGGCCACGGCCAGCGCGGGCTGGGCGCGGTGGTGGCCGCGCGCGAGGCCGGCGCGAGAACCGTCATCGTCACCGGCACCTCGCGGAGCGCCTACAAGCTCCGCCTCGCCGAGGCGCTCGGCGCCGATCACACCATCGACGCACCTTTCGGTGCTAACTAGTTGATACAGGGTCGTTTTTCTCTCCCGAATTCTGCAACTGGGGCACGGATCGCGCAACCGTTCGTTCCCCGGTCTGCAACCGCAACCGGGAGACGGAAATGCCCAGGACCAACCTCACCGATGCCCGCGTAACCGCCCTCAGACCCCGCAAGTCCTCCTACGATGTTCGTGACGCCAGGTTGAAGGGCTTCGGCGTCCGGGTGCTGCCCTCGGGCGGCAAGCGTTTCTTCGTCCATTGCCAGCATCGCGGAAAGCGCGTCTGGAAGATCGTCGGCGATGTCGAGACACTGAGCGTGAAGGAGGCGCGATTCCATGCCGTCGAGACGCTGGCCGCGATCCGGCGTGGCGAGCGCGCGCTTCCTCGACCCGACGAGACCCTCTTCGAGGCCGTCGCCGAGACCGTACTCGAACGATACCAACGGCTCTGGAAACCGAGGACGCTGAAGGTCAACCGCTACTACCTGAAGAACCAGCTCCTGCCGTATTTCGCGGGACGCCCGGTCTCCGACATCGACCGTCGCGAGGTGCGGAGCTGGTTCGCATCCCTGCACGCGACGCCGGTTGCCGCCGACCGGTCGATGCCCGTGCTGTCGGTGATCATGAAGGAGGCCGAGGCGATGGGCCTGCGACCGGAGGGCTCCAACCCCTGCGGAGGCATCCGGCGCTACCGCCGCAAGGGCCGCGAGCGCTTTCTGTCCGATGAGGAGATACGCCGGCTGTCCCGGAAACTGTCGGCATGTTCCCAACGGAACGCGCGGCAGGTCGCCGCCATCCGCCTTCTTCTGCTGACCGGATGCCGCAAGGGGGAGATCCTGGGCTTGCGCTGGTCCGACTACCGCGAAGGCCATGTCTTCCTCCGCGATTCGAAAACCGGTCCACGCACCGTATGGCTGTCGGACCCGGCGAGGCGGGTCCTCGATTCGCTCGAGCGGACCGGCCGCTGGGTATTTCAGGGGACAGCCGGTGACCGCCCCGTGAGCGCGTACTGGCTCGAGCGCTTCTGGCGGCGGCTCCGCGCCGAGGCGGACCTGGAGGATGTGCGGCTTCACGATCTCAGGCACACGCACGCCAGCATCGCGCTCGGGCAGGGCGAAACGGTCCTCGTCATCGGGCGGCTGCTCGGACACGCCAATCCCGAAACCACCCTCAAATACACGCATCCCGCCGACGCGGCCGCGCTGGAGGCCGCGGAGACGCTCGGCGCGATCCTGGGGAACTGACCGATGGCCGGGAAGGAACGCAGGCGTCTCACCGACGCCGCCATCGCCCGTCTCCGAACCCGCGAGCAGGAGTATACCGTCTGGGACAGCGCCGTCTCCGGTCTCGGCGTGCGGGTGAGACCGACCGGCGGGAAGAGCTATATCCTGTTGCGGCAGTCTCTCGGCGGGTCGCGACGCATTTCGCTCGGGCCGGTGTCGACGAAGGGCATCGACGAGGTCCGCCGGGAATGCCATGCGCGAAAGGCGAATCCCGATCCCGAGGAAGCCGGCGATCGGAAACGGGATATGCCGCTGTTCCGCGATTTCGTCGAGGGACCCTGGAAGGAGGCGCATTTCGATCGCTACAAGCCGTCGACAAAGGTAAAGGCCCGGATCGTGCTCGATCGTTGGGTCCTGCCGGCCTTCGGGTCCAAGCCTCTTGACCGCATCGCCCCGGAGGAGGTCGGGCGCTGGTTCGATGCGTACAGCCGGACCTCGCCGGGCGGCGCCAACCGCACCTTGAGCATTCTCCGGCAGATCATGAATTTCGCGATCGCCCGCGGTTATATCGAGACCAATCCGACGCGGGGCGTGAAGAAGAACCGGCGTCCCAAGCTCACGCGTTTCCTGTCGCGCGAGGAAATCGGCCGTCTGCACCGGGTGCTGGACCGCCAGACCCGCAAGAGCAGCCGCCCCCAGGCCGATATCATCCGTCTTCTGCTTCTGACCGGCTGCCGCAGGGGCGAAATCGTCCGGCTGCGCTGGTCGGAGGTCCAGGGCGACGTGTTGATGTTGGCCGATGGCAAGACCGGGCCGCGAACGGTTCCGCTGAATTCTCAGGCACGGCAAGTTCTCGACCGCCAGCCGAGAGGGGAAAGCCCGTTCGTGTTTCCGTCCCCGCGCGATCCGTCCCGGCCGCGCCACCACGACATCGAGCTCTGGTACCGGGTCCGGAGCGAGGCGGGCATCGAGGACGTCAGGCTTCACGACCTCCGGCACACGCTGGCCAGCCACGCGGTGATGAACGGCGTGCCGGTGCCGGTGGTCTCGCGCCTGCTCGGGCATTCCAACGTCAAGATGACCATGCGCTACGCCCATCTCGGGGACAGGGACATCGAGGCGGCGGCGGAAAGGGTCGGGCAGGAAATCGCGGCGAAAATAGGGTTGTAGACCGCCGCGCTGCCCATCGCCCCTGCCGGCCCGCCGCCTCACCATCCCATGGTGGCTCCGAGGCGCACATCGTGCGCGGGCTCGGCACGGTCGCCCTCGCGCCGTGTCCCCTTCACGCCGAAGGAGAGATCGGGCACGTTGTCATTGGCCGCCGGCGAGAGCCGCCAGCCGAGCGTGTAGCCGCGCGCGCCCGTGGCAAGCCCCAGCCCGACATGCGGGCTGCCGGTGAAGCGTCCCGAGAAGGCCGGGAAGCTCCAGGCCGCCTCCGCCCGCCAGCGGCTCTCCGCCTCGCCGATACCGGTACGGTCGGCCAGCGGGCCGGTCGCGAACAGCGCGTCGAGACCGGCCCGCGCCGATCCGCCCCAGTCCTGGGTGAGCGAGAGCGACGCCCCGCGCTCGGTGCCAGGGTTCGGATCGAAGGCGAGCGAGGCGGCGAAGCCCCGGTCCTCCAGATCGTCGTTGCCGTGCGCGATCAGTGTCCGGCCCGAGAGGTCGGGCGAGAGCCCGATCGTCGGATCGGTCCAGGCGATGCCGCCGCCGATCTCGGCCTTAGGCGTCACACTGCCGCCGCCCTCGGTGGCGATGGTGTAGCGCGGCATGGGGAACCGCTGCCGTCAGCGGCGGCTCCACCCTGCCGTCGAAGCTTGACCGGCGGCCCGACCTCCGAAGGCCGGCCTGCCGCCGCTGGCGCCCCTCTCCTCGGTCGCCGTGAAGCTGATACCCAACTGGGCTTCGAGCGCCGTCATGATTTGGGACTCCGGCATACCACCCTGGCCGAAGCCGCGGGTTGCCGCCGAACCGCCCGACGCCGTATGGTCGACCGAGACCGTAACGGAAGAGCGGACCGAGCGGAGGATTACCGGAACATGTCGAGGGGACGGAAGAATTCGGCTGGAAACTGGCTCCAGGCCGAGATCCTGTACCGTGGCGCATCCGCCGCCATGTTCTTTATGGCTCTCGCCGGCTTCAGCCTGGGGTTCGCGATCCGGGGCCTCGAGTTCTTCGACGGCGAATCCGGCACCCGCTGGTCGGCTGCGGCCCTGGTCGCAGTGGCCCTGTCGCTTTGCATCTTCTACCTGATCCTCCGACGGATCGATGCGACCTGGGGACGTGGGCTGCAGGGGGAGCGCCTCGTTGGAGACTTGGTCGAACATGCTCTCTCACGGCCCGGTTGCGCGTTCGCTCACGATGTGAAGGAAGCCCTTGGCGGGTCGGGCAACGTCGATCACGTGGTGATGACCCCGTCCGCCATCTGGGTGGTGGAAACCAAATCGAGATGGCTGAGCAAGCGACGGTTTCGTCTCGCGTTGCGACAGGTGGCGCGAAACGTCCGCCGGGTCCGGCGCCATCTCGACAGCTCCATTCCGGTTCGCGGCGCGCTGGTCATCGCCGACCGCTGGGACCGTTCGCACGAGGCGGAACACCATTGGGACGGGGAAGCAGTGATGGCGTTCGGCCCCAAGGCTTTCTGGCGCCGGCTCCGTGGCGAGGGCGAACCCGATCCGGCCCTGGCGTCGATGCCGGACAGGGAGAGAGTGGAGAAGATGGTTTGGGATCTCGGTTCCATCCGGCACCTGGATCGATGAAGGCCGGATGGTTCGAGGATCCCACCGTCGCGTCGTGCGCGGAGCTTCCCGGGACCGCGCGCCGTCGGGCTGGACCCGGAGGGGACGCAGCCGCTTCCCCGGTCCCGGGCAACACCTGACCCAAGCACGGCGTCACCGGAAAGCACGACGCAGGAGGGCAGAGCCTATCTGCGATAGCACTTCCAATCCACGAGGTTGCGTTTCCTGTCCAGGTACAGCTCGCATCGTCCGATTCCCAATTCCAGCGTGGCGTCGAACACCAGCCTTCTGATTTCCGTTTGCCGCCAAATCGCAACAAGCACCCCGCCGAGCACGACGCTCAGAAGGCAAAGTCGGAACAGGTACCTCAAGAGCCGCCGTCGACGCCATTTCAACAAGGCGACGAACACGCCGCGTCGGCTGTCCCGCGGATTCGGCACCCCGCGGCGGCGATCTCAATCTCTGGTATCGGGTCCGGAAGGAGGCGGGCATCGAGGATGTACGCCTTCACGATCTCCGCCACACGCACGCGAGCCACGCGGTGATGAACGGCGTGCCGGTGCCGGTGGTCTCGCGCCTGCTTGGACATGCCGATACCGGCATGACGCTCAGATACGCTCATCTGGGAGACCGAGACATCGAAAGGGCTGCAGAGAGAGTTGGGCAGGCGGTCGCGGATTTGATCGGGCTGGTAGAACGGCCGTCTGCCAACGGGTTTCCCGATCGGCAGCGTGGATTGGAAACCCCAGCGGACGGAGCGTCTCGACAGAACAAGGTCGCTGAGGCAAACGATTCCGATCCCGACATCAGATCGACTGCGCAGCGAGGGGATATGGCCGGAAACGGCCGCTCCACTTTTGGTCCGAACCGGCGATCCCCGGCGATCGAGACTTCCGGTTTTCGTCATCCCGGCTACCCCGTGAGTCCGACGGACGGTATGCTTCACCGATGGACACTCGGCCATCCGCGGGACGCGCGTCTGCACAATACCAGCCCGATCTGTTCGACGGGCGCGGCCGAGACGATGTTTCGCGTCGTCCGTCGGAGCCTGCGCGGACCATCATCCCTCAGGTCGACACGCTCGACGACGAAACCCTGATCGCTCTGCTTGAAGACGTGGGTCCGACGGACGTAAGGACCGTCTGTTCGGAGATCGCCGTCCGGTCGTTCGGAGGAGCGGTGCCGGCGCTGGAGGCTCTGTGGCGACGCTTCGCCGGCTTCGGCATCGAGAAACCGCTTGCCGAGCAGATCGCGGTCCTTGAGACGCTGACGCAACTGGACAGCTCAGAGGCGCGCGCCACCCTCCGTCGGATTCTGTTGCGGAACCTGCCCGCTTCAACCTTTCCGGTCGCGCTGCAAGCGGCTGCGCGCGCGGGCCTTGCCCTGCCGACGTGGTTCGTGGCCCCGCTTCTGGACCACGCGGATGCGACGGTGCGTGGCTGCGCCTTCGCCCTCGCGGACAGGGCCAGGGTTCCCGCCGAAAGGCTGCGCATGGGACTCTTCGACCGAACGCCGGAAATCCGCCGCACGGCGGCGATCATGCTGGCCCATCGCGGACATGCGGAGGCGAGGAAGACGCTGCTCGAAGAGCTCCAACGGTCTCCCGAGAAGGCGTTGATCCACGCCTTGGCGGCGATCCCGGATGAGGACACGATCGTCCATCTTGGACGCTGCGTCGCCGGAAACCCGGCGCTCGTCGGCACCGTGATCGATGTCCTCCGCGATATGGAATGCCCGAGGGCAGCGCGGCTTGCCCGGAGACTGGAGCGAGAGGTTTCCACCGGGACATGATGTCCGCAAGGATCGGCAACGGCCCGGGCTCGACGACCGCGCGCTCCGATCTGTCGGTTCACGAGGCGGCTCGCCTCCAGGGCGGGAAGCCCCGTCCTGCGGCAACGGAGCCGGACGTCGCCGCGGCAAGTCGGGGCACGGGGGGACACAAGGCCGGGAGAATTCGTGCGCGCCTGGCTCGACTCGCGGAGGAAAGAGCCAGGCTCGAGAGGCAACTCGACGAGATCGAGAGTGCCATGGAGGCCGCGCCAGGGGGCGGTCCGCCCGCCGGCCCGATAACCGGCGGCTCTCCGGCCGCGGACAAGATAACGCTGTTCCGCTCGCTCTTCCGCGGCCGCGACGACGTGTTCGCGAAGCGCTGGGAGAACCCCCGCACCGGCAAGGCGGGATACGCGCCGGTATGCGCCAACGAGTGGAAGCCCAACATCTGCGGCAAGCCGAAGATCGGGTGCGGCGCCTGTCCCAATCGGGATTTCTTCGCGCTGGGCGACGCGGCGATCGCCGATCACCTGCGCGGCCGCACGACCGTCGGGATCTACCCATTGCTGCTCGATGGCACCTGCCGGTTTCTTGCTGCGGACTTCGACAAGGACCGATGGCAGGTGGATGCCGCGGCGTTCCTCGCGGCCTGCCGATCGAAGGGCGTGCCGGCGGCGCTGGAGCGTTCGCGCTCGGGCCATGGCGGTCATGTCTGGGTCTTCTTTACGGAGCCGATACCCGCGCTTCTCGCCCGGCGCCTAGGATCGCATCTTCTCACCGAAGTCACGGTACGCAACCCCGATATCGGATTCCGATCCTACGACCGGTTGTTCCCCAGCCAGGACACGGTGCCCGACGGCGGTTTCGGCAATCTGATCGCGTTGCCCCTGCAGGGCGTACCGCGCGAGAGCGGCAACAGTGTCTTCATCGACGAAGCGTTTGAGCCGTACGACGACCAATGGGCGTTCCTGTCCGCGCTGCGTCGCCTCACGCCGGGTGAGACGGAGGCGATCGTCGATGACGCCGCCCGTCAGGGGCGTATCGTCGGGCTCCGCCTTCCGCAGGACGACCTCGGATCGGAGTCCGGTGCTGTGGAAGACGAGACACCCTGGACAGCGCCGCCGTCGCGGTGCCGGCCACCGCTTCCGGTCACCGGGCCGCTGCCGGCGCGGGTCGATGCGGTGCTGGGCGACCAGCTCTACATCCCCCGTGCCGGGCTGCCGCCGGCCCTGGTCGACCGTCTGGTGCGACTTGCAGCCTTTCAGAACCCGGAATTCTACCGTGCACAGGCGATGCGGCGTTCGACCTTCGGCATCCCCCGCATTATCGCCTGCGCCGAGTTGCTGTCGCACCATGTCGCGCTGCCGCGCGGCTGCCAAACGGAGATGGAAAACCTGTTTGGCGAACTCGGTATCGAGCTCGATCTGTGCGACGAGCGCAATTCCGGGCGGACCATCGACACCGCTTTTCTCGGCAGGCTGAGCGGCGAACAGGAGAAGGCCGCCGGCGCGTTGCTGGCGGACGAGATCGGCGTGCTCGCCGCGGCGACCGGTTTCGGCAAGACCGTGGTCGCCGCCTCGGCGATCGCCGCGCGCGGCGTCAACACGCTGGTTCTGGTCCACCGCCGACAGCTGCTGGACCAGTGGGCGGCGAGACTCCGCGCGTTCCTCGATCTCCCGCCCTCCTCGATCGGACGGATCGGGGGCGGGCGGCGCAAACCCGGCGGTATCGTCGATATCGCCACGATCCAGAGCCTGGTGCGGAAGGGGACGGTGAACGACATCGTCGCCGATTACGGACATCTTGTGGTCGATGAATGCCATCATCTCTCCGCCGTAAGCTTCGAGGCGGTGGCTCGCCGCTCGAAGGCGAAATACGTTCTCGGCCTGTCCGCCACGGTCACGCGCCGGGACGGCCACCACCCGATCGTCTTCATGCAGTGCGGCCCGGTCCGCTTTCGTGCGGGGGCCAAGGCGGAAGCGCGGCGCCGGCCGTTCCTCCACCGGGCGGTGCTGCGACCGACCGCGTTCCGGCTTCCCGACGGGATGGACGGAGAACGCACGCCGATCCAGCAGATCTACGGGGCCTTGGCGGAGGACGAGGCGCGCAACACGCTGATATTCGAGGATGTGCTGGCGGCACTGGAGGAGGGACGCTCTCCGATCCTGCTCACCGAGCGCGCCGCCCATGCGGAGTATTTCGCCGACCGGCTCGGGCGCTTCGCGCGCAACGTGGTGCTTCTTCGGGGAGGGCTGGGTACGCGGCGGCTGCGCGAGATGCGGCAGCTTCTGGAAGAAATCCCGGACCGCGAGGAGCGGGTGCTGGTCGCCACCGGGCGGTATGCAGGGGAGGGGTTCGACGACGCCCGGCTGGACACGTTGATGCTCGCGATGCCGATCTCCTGGCGCGGCACGCTCGCCCAATATGTCGGCCGCCTGCACCGGCTGCATCCCGAAAAGCGCGAGGCGCTGGTCTACGACTATGTCGACGATGCCGTGCCGGCGCTCCGACGCATGAGCGCAAGACGCGTCAAGGGATACGAGAGCCTGGGCTACGCCGTCGAATATCCCGGGAACGACGGTTCTTCATTGAGCCAGTCGGTGTGAATACCGGTGAGCGTTATCGCCCGGGTTCATCCGGCTGGAAATGTCGGACCCTGGGGAGGAGGTCCGGGCTCGGACGGCCGTCGACGGTTGCGGCCCAGCCGATGACGTCCGGGCGCCGGCCGAACAACGCGAAGACCTGCCCGTCCCGGTCGGGGCCGGGTTGGAGGCCGCCGTCGACGCGCCATCCGTGGGCCGCGCCGGGTTGCAGTGCCGCCGATGGTGCGGTCATGCCGTCCGCGTGTTCGCGATACTGCCGGGCGGCCTGCTGGCATGCCGGCCATGTGTCCGGTCC
>JAJDVM010000325.1 GCA_022826125.1 Defluviicoccus sp. | reverse complement strand
GAACGTCTCGGCGCCGCTGCTGCATTTCTTCGTCGAGCGCTACCGGGCGGCGTTCGTTGCGGAGATCGGGAGTTTCGTGGAGGCGGTTGAGGGCGGCGCGCCGGTCGAGGTGGGCTTCGAGGACGGGCGTCTTGCGCTGGTGCTGGCCGACGCCGCGTTCAGGTCGGTGGCCGAGGGCCGCACCGTCGCGGTCTCGGAAATCGCCCAGGGCCCGACCGGCGGGCTGCGATAATGGGGCGGTCCGGACCCGTCGTCCGCCAATCCGGGCATTTGACCGCTGCCCTGTCCCTTCTGGCGAGCCGTTTATGGTCTGGATAGATTGACCGCCCCGCGAGCGTGCTCATCGAGACTAGAGACGGATGAACTTGGATAGGGTTGGCTTGGAGGACATGCTGTCGGGGGTGGCGTCGCAATATCTCGCGGAGTGGTGGTGGCTGCTTGCGCTCGCCTTCGCTGTCGCCATCCTGCGACAGGTCGCCTTCGGGAAGCGCTCTCGCCGATACCGGAGGTCGCGAGGAAATTCTTCCATAAGGGCGGGCCGACCGCGGCACCGCGCGGCGTCCCCGGTGCCCGTCGCGCCGCCCCGTCCCGTTCGCCGGGTCGAGATCCCCACTCGCACGATCTCGGGCAAGGCTTATGTGACCGACGGCGACGGCGTACGGGTGGCCGGGCACGAAGTGCGCCTCGCCGGGCTTGACGCGCCCGAATGGGACCAGAAGGCGAAAGATCGCAACGGCCGCTGGTTCAATCATGGAAGGTTCGTGAAAAGCGCGCTGATCCGGGAAATCGGCGGCAAGCATGTTCGGGTTGCGGTCGAGGGAAAGGACAAGTTCGGCCGCCTGCTCGGCACCGTAACGTGCAATGGCAGGGATGTCGGGGAATGGCTGGTGCGGGAAGGCCACGCGATCGCCGCCTATGATGACCGTTACAAACGCGTAGAGCGGGAGGCGCGTAAAGCGAAGCGCGGCATGTGGGGGCATGCGCATAACTTCGATCCCAGGGCCCACCGGCACCGGAAGCCGGAAGGAAGCCCGACAACTCGATGATCCGATCCATTCCGCTGCTCTTGCGTGGCCTCGCTCTGCGGCGCGGCTCCAAGGCGCTCCGTTTGTCTGACCCGAATTTCTCGACTATCCGGGAAGATCCCGAAACCAATCGATGTGACGCAAGCCTCTCCAACAAGAGAAGCAGAGATCCACGGTAAATTCGTTCTGCCTCTCGTCGACGGATCGCAGCCCACGATTGAGGTCCACCCGCTTTCGCAGGCGCCGCCGCGGCGGTTCGTCGCGATATTTGATCGTTGTCGCGCTGCCCCTAGCGATCTCCCTTGGACGGGAGAGCCTTCAACAGCGTGACCCAGGCATGCCCCTCGGTTGCCGAGGGTCGGCGGTGAGGCGATGGATGCGGCCCCTGAGGACGGTCAGCCGGGCGCTGGCCTGGGGGCGACGTTGTCGGTCATCTTGAGGAAGTCGAGCACCCGCCTCGGGTTTCTGGCGAGATTGCGCATGGTCTCGGCGACGGCGAGCCCGCGCCCCTTGATGACGCCGATGGCGAAGCGGCGCAGCAGGGTCATGTTCTCCGGCCCGTGGCCCGCGCGGATGCGGCTTCGGTCCTCGTCGAAGCTCCAGTCGAGGATGTGGTGGGTGGCCTCGATGGTCCAGTGCCCGCGGTTGAGGGCGAGCAGGCGGGGATGCGGCCTCGGCGGTCAGGCTGGTGACGCCGTAGGCGATCTCGCGGCGGCGCCTGCCGGACTTGACCTCGACGGTTTCGCGGCGCACGGCAAAGACCTGCCCGACGCCGGGGAAGTCGAGATAGTCGTTGAGCTCGCCGGAGACCCAGATGGATCGCCGTTCGCGGCGGCCGTGCCCGGGCTTCGGGCTCCGGTCCGTGAAGTCGGGCGCGCGCCGGGCGACCTCCTCGTCGAGCAGGAGCCGGATATCGCTCAGCAGGATCGGCTGGTTTCCCCGCCTTCGCGGGGGCAGGCTCTTGACGGTGAACAGGTAGTCGGCGCCGCGGCCGAGCAGATAGGAGGCGAGCGCCCGCTGGGTGAGCAGGGCACCACCCCGAGGCGCTCCTGCTCAGCGCTGGAAGTCGAATTTCAGCTGCGGCACGCCGTTATCGAGTCGGCCGCGGAAGCCCTTTCGCAGTGCCATGCGGTAATTCTCACCGAACGCCTTGACGGCGTCGATGAATCTGCGCTCGGGCGTGCCGCCCGCGACCGAGTTCGCGTGCCACCGGCTGTTTACCCAAGACGTACGCGTTTCCCGGGGGAACCCGTAAGCCGCCGGATCGACGAAGTGGCTCATGAACAGGTAGTCGTATGAGCCGTTCCGCCAGAAGACGTTGCCGACCCTGGTCGCGGTGGCACCGTGTTTCCGGCCCCAGGCCTTCACCCTGTTGTAGAAGTCGGACTTCGATTCCCGGTTCGTGAACACCACATGGTTCACGATCCAGCAGTCGGCGTCTTCCCTGTTGTAATAGTTGTCGGAGCCGTTGTGGTGGACGTTGTTTCGGTCGCAGAGGCGCTGCCGGGGCCAGCCCGAACCCGGTCCACCTTCGATGTTCGTCCGCACGACCAGGAACGCCGCGGCCGCCCCTTCCGTCTTTCGCACCAGAAATGCGGACCCCACCTCGCCCCAGTTGCGCCGATCCGACAGGGTGAAGACGACCTCCCATTTTCCGCCGGGCAAGGGGACCTGCTTGTCGCCCATGCGGACCGCGTTCTCGATCTTCGCGCCCGGCTCCAGGCTCATGAGGTCCTGGGCATGCGCGGTCGATGCCGCCGCGACGATCGCAAGCGGAACTCCCAATGCCAATGCCGCGGCGATTTCCGTTGCCGCCCGTTTCGTCCCAAACATCGTCCCTCCGTGTCGTTGCCTCGACCCGGCGGGTGCCGGGCCGTTGCTAACGACACACGGGCGTGTGAGGTCCCCGCCTATTCACCAGGCACGGGGAGCTACCCCACGCCGCGTTCAGGTTGTTGTATTCGGCGGGCGGCCCGACGGAGCGGGCGCCCGTGGTCGTTAGCAGGTCGACGATATTCGAGAACGGGATTGCGAGTAAACCCATGCATCCAGGGGCTTCAATGTCGCCACCGGGATTTTCCGGGGTCCTCATTCCGGAGACGTCGTTGATCGGGGCGACCTGGAAGAGGCGGAAAGTCGGCGAATCCGTCGTCGGAAGGCGGGAACCGCCGGTACGACGATTGGAAGGAAATACTGCTTCCGTTGCTCCCAGGGTCGGACCCCTGTATTGCTGGTTTCCGACGATGACAGACGGATGACCGGTGTTTGCACCGGTTCGGGACCGCGATCCATGCCAAAGAAGAATTCAGGGGACTTCGCGAAGAGGCTCGAAGGGCTCGTCGCGGAAATCCAGGCTGCGGCTTATGAGCGGGGCCGAGCCGACGCCAGGAAGGAACTCCGGGACGCCCTTGCCCCCGACCGCGCGCGCCCTTCCCGGACGGGCGGAGCGCCTGGAAAAGGGGCCCGGAAGACAGCCTCCGCCAAGCGGTCCTCGGGCGGGCGCAAGCGCGCGCCGAGGGGCACGGTTCCCCCGTTTGTCGAGCGTGTGCTGCGCGCACATCCGGGATCGACGGCGCGGGAGATACTGGCGCGCGCCGCCAATGACGCGGAGCGTTCGGTTTTGCTGACCTCTATCCAGACCCACCTGCATGTCGGTCGGACGGGGGGCAAGTATGTGGCGATCGACGGCCGCTGGTCTCTCGCGGGTGCAGACGCGGCCGAGGCGACCGGAAAAGAGGCTCCGGCAACGGATGAATCACTTCCCTCGGAGCCCGTAGAGGGCGAGAGGGGGCCACACTCCGATTGAGCGTCCGAGGGCTCCCTCGGCTCGGTGCGCAGAATGTTCACGCGGGAGGCGAAGACGGGGTACTTCGCACCGACCGAAGGCCGCTGGGGCGGTACGGCGGTCGTCGAAAACGGAGACCCGGATGTTGCCCCGGGCAAAGATGCCGAGGTGTGGGCGCGGCAGTTCAGGCCGGAAGGCGCCATGCCGAGTGCATCGGCGCCCGGAGTGTCGTGAAACCCGACCGCGGCCGGCAGTCGGGTAATCCGGACCGGGAGGTTCTGGCCGGTCCGGTCGAGCGCGTCACCTTCCACAATCCGGAGAACGGCTTCTGCGTGCTCCGGACCCGGGCGCGGGGCCATCGCAATCTGGTCACCGTGGTCGGCCACGCCGCGACGGTATCGCCCGGGGAATGGATCACCGCCTCGGGCGAGTGGGTGAACGACCGCACCCACGGCCAGCAGTTCCGGGCCCGCTTCATCCTTACCGCCGCGCCCTCCTCGGTCGAGGGCATCGAGAAGTATCTCGGCTCCGGCATGATCCGGGGCATCGGTCCGGTCTACGCCCGCAAGCTGGTCCGGGCGTTCGGGGAAAAGGTCTTCGACGTGATCGAGGCGGAGCCGGAGCGGCTGCGCGAGGTGACGGGGATCGGGAAGGTGCGGGCGAAACGCATCACCGACGCCTGGGCGGAGCAGAAGGTCGTCCGCGAGATCATGGTGTTCCTGCACGGCCACGGCGTCGGCACGGCGCGGGCGGTGCGGATATTCAGGACCTACGGCGCGGACGCCGTCGAGGTGATGACGGAGAACCCCTACCGGCTTGCCCGCGACATTCGCGGCATCGGCTTCGTGACGGCGGATGCGATCGCGATGAGGCTCGGCATCGAGAAGACGGCGATGGTCCGGGTCCGCGCCGGCATCGGGCATGCGCTGGCCGAGGCGATGGACGAGGGCCATTGCGGCCTGCCGGAAGAAGAGCTTGGGCCGCTCGCGGCGAAGCTCCTCGAAGTTCCCGCGGATCTGATCCGTGCCGCGCAGGACCTTGAGCTGGCCGACGGCAACGTTGTCGCCGACACGGTGGAGGACACGCCCTGTATCTTCCTCGGCGGCCTGCATCGGGCCGAGCGGAGTATCGCCGGGCGTCTGACGGAGATTGCGGCCGGCAGACTCCCGTGGTCCCGGATCGACCCGGACAGGGCGCTGCCCTGGGTGGAGCGCAGGACCGGTCTCGCCCTGGCGCCCAGCCAGGCCGATGCCGTCCGGACGGCGCTCGCCTCGAAGCTCTCGGTGATCACCGGCGGGCCGGGGGTCGGCAAGACGACGATCGTCAATGCGATCCTGCGCATCCTGTCGGCCAGGGAGGTCGACATCCTGCTCTGCGCGCCGACCGGACGGGCCGCGAAGCGAATGAGCGAGGCGACCGGGTTCGAGGCGAAGACGATCCACCGCCTGCTCGAGGTCGATCCCCGTACCGGCGGGTTCAAGCGGGACCGCGACAACCCGCTCGACTGCGGCCTCCTGGTGGTCGACGAGACCTCGATGGTCGATGTCCTCCTCATGCGGTCGCTGCTGGCGGCGGTCGCCGACGAAACCGCGCTGCTGATCGTGGGCGATGTCGACCAGCTGCCCTCGGTGGGACCGGGACAGGTGCTCGCCGACATCATTGCCTCCGGCACAGTGCCGGTGGCGCGGCTGACCGAGGTGTTCCGCCAGGCGGCGCGGAGCCGCATCGTCACCGCCGCCCACGGCATCAACCGAGGCGCCATCCCCGACCTCTCCCGGCCCGAGGGCGAAAGCGACTTTTATTTCGTGGTGGCCGAGGATCCCGAGACGGCGGTCTCGCGGATCGTCGAGCTCGTGAAGACCCGCATCCCGCGTCGCTTCGGTCTCGATCCGGTCAGCGACATCCAGGTGCTGTGCCCGATGAACCGGGGCGGTGCCGGCGCCCGCTCGCTCAACATCGAGCTCCAGGCGGCGCTCAACCCGGCCGGCGAGCGCAGGGTCGAGCGCTTCGGCTGGACCTTCGCGCCGGGCGACAAAGTGATGCAGGTCGAGAACGACTACGACAGGGAGGTCTACAACGGCGACATCGGCGTTGTCGTCGATGTAGACCCGGATGCAGGCGAGCTGACCGCGCGTTTCGAGGGGCGCGATCTCGTCTACGGCTTCGGCGAGCTCGACGCGCTGGTGCCGGCCTATGCCGCGACGGTGCACAAGAGCCAGGGCTCGGAATACCCGGCGGTGGTGATCCCGGTGCTGACCCAGCACTACGCGATGCTGAAGCGGAACCTGCTCTATACCGGGGTTACCCGGGGCAGGCGGCTGGTGGTGCTGGTGGGCCAGAAGAAGGCGGTGGCCATCGCGGTGCGCAACGCGTCGGGACGCCGGCGCTGGTCGAAGCTCGACGAGTGGCTGGTCGGCGGGATGGGCGGCCCGGAACGCGGCTTCGTCGATAGTGCGGTCTCTTCGGAGACCGCCGTTGACCGGCGCGGTGCGGTTGGGGTAACTGCGCGGCGATGATCGAAATCGACCACGATCTTCAGCGGCTGCAAGACTTGCTGGAGTTCATCCCACCCGAATACGACCCGATGTGCGTCGCGCAACTGGACGGCTATTTCGCGGCACTGATCGTCTGCCCGGACATGATACCGCCCTCCGAATGGCTGCCCCGGATCTGGGGTGAAGGATACGCCTTCGCGGATGCCGCCGAAGCGGAGGCCACGGTTGCAGCGGTAATGTTGCATTACAACCGGATCGCGCGCGAGTTGGCCGATTGTCCGGAGGAGTACGCGCCGGTTCTGGAAATCGATCCCGACACCGGCGAACCGCTGTGGGATTTGTGGATCGACGGCTTCGAGCGGGCGATGCGGCTGCGCCCGGACGTCTGGGAGGAGATTGCGCTGGGCGATGACGAGGAGGCTGCGGGTTCGGTAAACATGATCCTGGCGCTGAACGAAATCCTCTACGGCCGATCGGAGTTGACCGAGGAGGCCGAGGCCGATCTCGACCTGCTGGCACCCGAGCTGATACCGCAATTCGTGGTCAACCTGAACGCGTGGACGAAGTCTCGGGAATCCGAGACCGATGCCGGACAGCTCACGAGCTTTGCGAACGAAATCCACGGCGACGATCCGCCGGCCCATGGCCGCAAGGCGGAGGGCAACGAACCCTGTCCGTGTGGCTCCGGCCGGAAATACAAGCGCTGCTGCGGCGCGCATTGAACGGGTAAACGGCTGGAACTTAGCGGCGGCGAGCGAGATTCCGACAAGCACTCACCGCGGTACAGGGCTCGAATGCATAGCGCATCGCCTCGGCCCGGCAATCGACCGGGGCGGCGCCCGCGTCGCCGCACGCAATCCAGCCCCGCCCTCCGACAACGACCGCGTGGAGGGTGTCTGCCAGAATACCCTTCACGGTTTCTCCCTCCGATCCCACCCGCCGCCTTCAGCGGTAGAACTCGACGTAAAACCGCACGTCGCCCATGGCTTCGACTTCGTGCGGTACTTCAGGCTCCACCACGCCGGGGCGGTCGGGCCACAACTCGAACTCCCAGATGATCGGTTCCAGGATACGGTAGCGCAGCCTTCCCTCCAGGATGACGATCTTCGCCCAGGTTCCGGCCTTGGTCCGATGGGACCTGCGGAGATTGTCCGGTATCGAGCCCGCCGAAAACGTGTCGGTGCGGTCGTAGGCCGAGACGCCATCGGGAAAGGTCTTCATTTCTCGCCCGACCTTCCAATTTCCGAATTCAACGTCAGCAGGTTGTGCAGCGCCTCGTCCTCGGAAATCCCAGCATGCCATCCGTAGGCCGCCGCGACGGCGGCGTCGAGCGCCGCGTGCGCATCGGCGAGCCATTGCGGGCGGGCATTGTAAAGATTTGTAAGCGTGCGGGCCCTGAGTTCCTTCGCCGCCGTATCGTCGCGGGGAGCCGGGCGCTTCGAGTAGCCCGGAATCGGCTCGTCCACCCACTCTACCCATTCGGGCGGGTTGAGCCAGCGGTCGCGAAGCTCGACCAGCCGCCGCGCAGCCTCGGCGATGGCGACAGCAGGCGGGTCGTCGGCGTAGTCGGCGGCGGCCACGTCAGGCGAGAGGCCATCCGGGAAGGGGTAGGTCTCGAAGGTGGTGGTCGGCGTGTAGCGTGGCCGGTCCTCCAGGCTCGTCCCGAGCCGCAGCGACCACGCCTCGTGAAACCGGCTGTGCAGGATGCCGAACGTCACGTCGTCGTCGCGGCCGATCACGATCACTTGGCTGTCGGGACAGATGCCCGCATCGAGCCAAACGAACAACCGGTGCTTGGCGACGCGCGGCGTCGCAATGAAGCGCGGCAAACCCTCAAGCGCCTGCCACATTTCCGGGCGCGGGCGCTCGTGCCGCCACCAGAGTCTTCTGACTGACGCGGCCCTGTTCTTGCGCCGTTTCGGCCAGACATGCTCCCTGACATACCCGAAGGGCACCTCGTAAAGCGCGGCGTCCGCTTCCGTCATGTCCCACCCGAAATCGACGATCCACTTGCCCGCCGGGCGGCGGGTGAGGTCCATGCCGTTGGCCCAGGGCTTGAGAACGTCGGCATTGGGCCGCCCGTTCGGATTGGCCGGAAGGCGCAGCCATTCCCGAGCCAGGTCGCCGGCAACGTCGAACGGCCCGCTCTTGGTATCGCCCATGAAGGCAGCCCCGGTGTTCGCCGGGATACGCTTGGCCCCGGTCAGGTCGATTCCGATTCCGCCGCGCCGGGCGGTGAGGTCGGAATGGATTTCGTCGGCGGGTTCGCCGTCGAGGCACTTGGCAGGCCTGTGCTCGTCGTCCGAGCCGGAGAAGCAGACCAGCGACACCCGCACCGCCGCGCCGTCGATCACCCACGGCTCATCCGACCAGGCATCGAAGATCGGGCGTCCTTCCGTCGCGGACTGCAAGGCCCGGCGGTTCGCGCCGCCGCGTATCGAGTTGGTCGCAACGAGTCCGACGCGGGTCGCCTTGCCCGATGCGATTTGCCCGCCCGCCTTCACGAACCAGTAGCACACGAGATCGGCCTCGCGAGGTACGCGATCCTTCCACGCCGCGAACATCCGCGAGACGTATTCCTCGCCCAAGCCACCGATGAGCAGCTTGCCGCCGAGAAACGGCGGGTTGCCGATCACCGCATCGGCCTCCGGCCAGTCGGGCTCGGCCCCATCGGGTGCCAGGATCGCGTCGCGGCACTCGATGGTGTCGAGCGGCTTAAGTATCGGATCGCGCGACTCGTTGAACCCGTTCCTCCGCATCCACTGGATCTCGCCGATCCAGACCGACACGCGGGCGAGCTCGGCGGCATAGGCGTTGATCTCGATGCCCCTGACATTCACCGGGCCTACGGCCGGAAACTGCCGCAACAGGCCCATCGCCTCGCCTTCGAGGTTCACCCGGTGTTCGAGGTCCTTGAGCGCGTGCAGCGCGAGATAGAGGAAGTTGCCCGAGCCGCAGGCCGGATCGAGCACCATGAATTCTCCCAGACGTCTGAGGAAACCGTTGAGCAGGCGTTGCGAGCTCGCAATCGCCGCCGGCCCCGCCCGGCGGCGTCCGCGCACCGGCCTTGCGCTCTCCTCCTTCGCGATGGCGGCGGCGATCTTCTCCTTCTCGGCTTCCCATTCCGCGAGCAGGGGACGGACGATCGCCGGATCGACGATGCGCATGATCTTGTCGCGGTCGGTGTAGTGCGCGCCGAGTTGCGAGCGCTTGTCCGGGTCGAGGCCGCGTTCGAACAGCGTGCCGAGGATAGACGGGTCGATCTCCGACCAGTCGAGCGCCGCCGCCCTGAGCGCGGTCTCGATCCCCTCCCGGTCGAGCGGCAAAGCGGTGTCGTCGTCGAACAGACCGCCGTTGAACCACGCCACGGATTCGAATCCGATCCGGCCTCCAGCGGACATCGCCCCGAACAGGTCGCGGGCGAGCTCGGAGAATTCTTCCGGCCGCCTGCGCGCCTGTTGCAGCATCCGGGTGAACATGTCGTCGGGCAGCAGGCCCACATCCTCGGCGAACATGCAGAACACGAGGCGGTTGACGAAATGCGCCACCGTCTGCGGGTCGTGGCCCCGGTCCCTCAATCCCTGCGCAAGCTCCGCGAAGGTCGCCGCCGCGCGTTCCGTGACCGCCTGCCGCGTCTCGCCGGGACGCAGCCGCTCCGGGTCCGACATCGCCCATTTGAGCTTGTCGCGGGTTCCACCGTCCGCGAGATCGTCGAGCGTGAACTCGTGCGTCTCGCTCACGCTGTTGGTCCAGTTGGTGCGGATGCGGAACCGCGCCATGTCGGAGACGATCAGCAGCGGCGGGTTGTCGAGCGCCAGCGCGTAGCGCCGCAACTGGTCGAACGCCGCGTCGAGGTCCGCGCGCTTCCCCTTGTACTCCCACGCGAAGAAGCCGCGTTTCCACACGTCGGCCCAGCCCTCGCCGCCGGTGTCCTTCCTCGCGCCGCGCTCGAAGCAGTATTCCTCGCCCGCCGGGTCGGCTTCCGCCGGCGTCGGCTCTCCGAGCAGCCGGCACAGGTCGATGAAGTGCTCCTGCGAAGCCGAGCTTTCCTTCAGCTCCGACGCCCGCCATTTGGCGATGAACGCGTCCGGCGTCATCGGGCCGCCCACAATGACATCGACCACCGTGGGCAACGCCGACGGGTCGCGCGTTCCGATGACGCGGTATCGTTCATCGACGTATCGCCCCCGGTTCCGTTCCCGTCGCGATCACGATGCAGCGGCCTCGAGCAAGCCGCAAGCCTGTCTTCGGGCGAAGGCGCGAAGGCGGTCGGAATAGGGTCGAGGCCGGGTTATCCTTTCCACCCGGTCATGAGGGATCGTTTGCGATGGGCACGGTGACGAGGGCCTCCCTGGCGGAGGCGCTATGGCGGGAGGTCGGGCTACCGCGCGCCGAGGCGGAGCGCATCGTCGAGGCGGTGATCGAGGAGCTCACGGAGCGGCTGGCAGCCGGGGAGAAGGTGAAGATCACCAATTTGGGGACCTTCTCGGTGCGCGCCAAGGGACCGCGCATGGGACGCAATCCGAAGACCGGGACACCGGCGCCGGTCGCCGCCCGGCGGGTGGTCGTGTTCCGGCCGTCGCGGGCCTTGAAGACCGGCGTGAACGCGCGGATGTCCGGAGCGGCCGGGGAAACATAAGCGGGGGAACACGTCCACACACACGACGGCAGCGTGGGCACCTTCTTCGAAACCTTCGTCGCGCTCAGCGAACCCTTCGGGGCGTCGGGGAAACGAAACGGGCGCTTGATGCTGCCTGCCCGGTTTTGGTCGACATCCACGAACCCGACATCGGGAACCGGTTCACCCGGCCGGAATGAAGCGAACGAGCTTCAGGTGGCTGAAACTACCCCGACCGAGCGGCGTCCTGACGATGGCGACGGTGGTCCCGAGTTTCGGTGAGAAATAGAACTGGTTGCGCCACCAC